>CAYWJH010000033.1:0-31445 GCA_964458555.1 uncultured Spirochaetaceae bacterium
TCTCGACGATCAGCTCGAGGGGCAGCCCCTCGCCGCGCTTGCGCCGGCCGCCCCCGCGCGCGCCGCGACCGGCCCGGAGGAGAAGGGGCCATCGCGCGAGTCGTCGCTCAATGAACGCCTCGAGTACTACAAGCGGAAATACGGCGAAGACTTCGAGCCGGCGGCGGGTGCCGCCAGGGAGCAGTCCGGCACGGACACTGGCTCACGCGGCGGAAATGCGAAGGAGCACCGGGCACCCGAGAGTCGATCCGAGGCCGACGCGAGCCGCAGCCACCGGTCGGACGAGGGCGAGGAGCGACCGAAGCGGGACGGGGACGCATCGGCTTCCGAGACCTCAAAGCCGGGATTGCTGGGACGGATACTCGGGCGGCGGAAAGGAAAACGGTGATATTGACAATCGGGTGGGGTTCGACTACCTTAAACGACCTGAATTGGAAGCTTTTCCGTACAACAATCGCCCGACGTGTATGCACCGGGCAGCGTGAAGGAGATAGGTGAATGGCCCGCAATTCAACTGCGAGGGGCAAGATCGTTCGGCGTTTCGGTCTGAACATCTACGGAAACCAGAAGTACGACCGGCTCTTGAAGCGAAAGCCGAACGGTCCGGGCAATCCCAAGCGCGGACGAGTCCGTCAGACCGAGTACGGTCGCCAGCTCAACGAGAAGCAGAAGCTGCGCTGGGCCTACGGTCTCTCGGAGAAGCAGTTCAGCAATCTCTTCTACAAGGCGAAGTCCATGAAGGGCGTCACCGGCGATAACATGCTGATGCTCCTCGAGCGTCGGCTCGACAACGTCGTTTACCGACTCGGCATGGCGAGCAGCCGTGCCCAGGCACGCCAGCTCGTGAGCCACGGGCACATCATGCTCAACGGACGCAAGCTGACGATCCCCTCCGCGGAGGTTCGACCGGCGGATACCGTTTCGGTTCGCGACCGCAAGCCGACCAAGGACCTCCTGCGAAAGCTCATGGCGGACAATTCGTCGCGGCCCATCCCCCCGTGGCTTTCCGTCTCACGCGACGATCTGCAGGGCAGGGTGGAAGTGAATCCCACGCGCGATGTCATCCCGACGATCGCCGAAGAGCAGCTCATCGTCGAGTTCTACTCGAAGTAGTACCCGGAGTCGTTCAGCATGGAGGCCACCGTTCGGTGGTCTCTTTTTTTGGTGCGCCCGGCAGGGCGCACCGGCGATGTTTCTCTCGGTGCAACCGGCACCGTCACCGGTCTCGACCGCGACACGTACCAGTGGTAACGGGACCCGGTCACCCCGACGTGTCCCGGGCTCCGTAATCGATCTCCCGAACACTATTCCGATCAGCGCTCCCATCGCGGGCGGGAGCGCGAAGACCCAGAACAGCGTGGAGAATCCCAGGTACTTTAGAATCTGGCCGCCCAGGACGCCACCGAGCAGTCCCGGCATGCCGAAGCCGAAGGCGTTGTAGAGCGAGACGGCACGCCCACGCGCATCAGGCTCGACTGCCCGCGTGATGAATCCCATTCCGGCGACGTGCAGCGCTCCGAACGTGAGCGCGTGCAGCAGCTGCGCGGCGAGCACGGGGCCGGTGCGCGGCGCGAGCGCGTAGACGAGGAGCCTGGCCGCGGTGGCCGCCGTCGCGACGACGAGCCAGAATGCCGGTGGGAGCTTTCCGCCTCGACCGTAGTTGTGATCGGCTTACGATCCACGATCGCTCCCATGAGAAGCGCGCCGGCCACGCCGCTGACCTGGAGCAGCCCCATGAGCAGGCCGACCTCCGCATTGTCGTATCCGAGGCCGCGCAGATGAAGCTGGAGGTACTGCACGTAGACGGCGAGATGCGAGAACATCAGGAAGAAAGCGAGTCGCACGATAGCCTCCGGTTTTGCTGCGGCGGGCCCAATGAGTACTTTACCCGGTATGGAACGACCACTCTACACCCTCGGCGCCACCGACATCCGGATCAGTCCCATCGGACTGGGGTGCTGGCAGTTCTCAGGTGGCAAGGGGCTCGCGGGCTTCTATTGGAAGGCGATCGACCAGGAGGACGTCAATCGGATCGTCGCTGCGGCGATCGAAGGGGGCATGAACTGGTTCGATACGGCCGAGGCGTACGGCAAGGGCCGTTCGGAGGCGGCGCTCTCCTCCGCGCTTTCGGCCGCAGGCCTCGGCGAGGAGGCTATCGTCGCGACGAAGTGGTTTCCGGTGTTTCGCTTCGCCGGTAGCATCCGCAAGACCTTTCGCGAGCGGTTACGGCACCTCGCACCGTACTCGGTGACGCTCCATCAGATCCATCATCCCGGGAGCTTCTCGTCGATCGAGCGGCAGATGGACGAGATGGCGGACCTTGCGGAGTCCGGGTCGATCCGCGCCGTGGGCGTGAGCAACTTCAACTCGGATCAGATGCGCCGGGCACACGAGGCGCTCGAGCGACGGGGCCTGCGCCTCGCGAGCAACCAGGTGCGCTACAGCCTCCTCGACCGCCGAATCGAGACGAACGGCGTGCTCGAGACGGCGCAGGAGCTCGGCGTGACGATCATCGCCTATTCGCCGCTCGAGCAGGGGATTCTTACGGGCAAGTTCCACGAGAGCGAGGAGGCTCGCGTGCGGTTGACGGGTCCGCGGAAGTACCTGAAGCAGTTCAAGAGCTCGGGGCTCGAGCGTACGACACCGCTCGTCGACACGCTCCAACGGGTCGCCGGGCACCACGAGGCGACACCGGCGCAGGTGTCGCTCGCGTGGGTCACGCAGCGTCACGGCACGAGCGTGGTGGCGATCCCCGGCGCGTCGAAGGTCTCGCAGGCGCAGAGCAACGCGCGGGCCATGGGGTTGCGTCTCGACTCGGAGGAGCTCGAGGAGCTTGCCGAAACCGCGTCGTGGGTTGCTCAGCAGAGCTGAAGCGGGGTAGAAACCAACAGATGCACGTCTCTGCCATCCTCAACGAGAAGCGCCCCACCTTCAGTCTGGAGTTCTTTCCACCCAAGAGTCCGGAGGGCTGGGAGCGGCTCTTCCGCGTCATCCGCAAGTTCGAGCCGCTCGGTCCGGACTTCGTATCGGTGACCTACGGCGCGGGGGGGACCACGCGCGAGCAGACGCACGAGCTCGTGCGACGGATCGCCGCACAGACCGATCTCACGGTCGTCCCGCATCTCACGTGCGTCTGCCACGCGCGCGCGGAGATCGATGCGATCCTTGCCCGGTACGCTGAGGTCGGGATCGGCGGGATCATGGCGCTCGGCGGTGACCCGCCGCGCTCGTTCGAAGGTGAGTGTTCGAGCGAGTACGGGCACGCGTCCGAGCTCGTCGCCCAGATCCGGGCGTTTCGTGAAGCAAACGGTGAGTTCGCGATCGGCGTCGCGGGGTTTCCGGAGGGACACCCCGGCACGCCGAACCGCGTGCTCGAGATCGACTACCTCAAGCGCAAGGTCGATGCGGGGGCAGACTACGTCTGCACGCAGTTGTTTTTCGAGAATCGGGACTTCTACGATTTCCGCGAGCGGTGCGCGATTGCCGGCATCACCGTGCCGATCATCGCCGGCATCATGCCGGTCACCTCGCGCTCGAACTTCGATCGGCTCCCCTCGCTCGCGCTCGGCTCCCGCTATCCGGCCGAGCTCATCCGCCGCATTACCGCCTACGAGTCCGACGACGACATCGAGCGCGCCGGGATCGAGTGGGCCGCCGAGCAGTGCGCGGATCTTGTCGCGAACGGTGTGCGCGGGATCCATTTCTACACGCTCAACAGGTTACGCCCCATTCGGGAGGTCTGGAGATCCGTCGGTGCTCAAGATTAACGCCGTCCCCGGCCGATAGGTAGATCGAAGGGGCCAGTTCCATGCGCAAGATGCCTGTCATCAGCTCGGATGCCGAGCTCAACGATCGTGTAGACCGAATCTGCAGGAAGTTGGGTAACTACTTCATACCGGTCTTCATCGAGTCGGAGGACGAGGCGCTCGAGTATCTGCTCTACGAACTCCCGGACGTCAACCTGGTCAATTTCTCCGACGAGAACATCGATACGGTCCGCGTGCTCGAGGAGATCAAGGCCGATCCGTGGCTCCACTACGGCGGGATCATCGCGGTCCACAGCCGCTTCGACCTCAAGTCGCTCGAAGAGCACCTTCCCGACTCGAACGTGATCAGTCTCATCCCGCGCGGCGAGTTCGTCTCCAGCTTTTTCCGCGTCCTGAGGATTCTCGTGCAGAACCGGCGGATCATCTTCCAGCGCGACCTGCAGAGTTACCTGCTCGGGAACATCTCCGGCTCGTTCGTCATGGACAACGACCCGTACAACATCAAGACCTACGCGAACCTCGTCAGCAACTACCTGTACAATTCGAACTACATCAACCGGGACAAGCGCGACCGGCTGCACGTCGCGCTGTTCGAGATGTTGATGAACGCGGTCGAGCACGGCAACTGCAGCATCTCCTACGACGAGAAGACCGCCTGGCTCCACGAGCACGGGGACATCCTCGACCTGATACGGGAGAAAAGCCGCCAGCCGGGTGTCGCGGATACACACGTGTATTTCTCCTATCGGATCTCGCCGGATCGTTCCTACTTCAGCGTCCGCGACGAGGGTGAGGGGTTCGACTGGCGTTCACGGGTCGCCCCGGGCGACGGGAACGTCAATCTCAGCCTGCACGGTCACGGCATCCAGATGACCAACTATTACATAGAGAACCTTCGGTACAACGATACCGGGAACGAGGTGAGGTTCGAGCTTAGCCATCAGGCGAACGAGACGAACCTCGTGCCCGGCATCTTCGAGGACCAGGCCGAGCGGGTCGTCCAGGACCGCGAGGTCGTCTTCAAGGAAGGCGAGGAATCGAACTATCTCTACTACATCGTGTCGGGGAGCTTCGAGATCTACTCGGGCGGCAAGCTCATCTCCACGCTCACGCCCGACGACATGTTTCTCGGTGAGATGAGCTTTCTGCTCAACGACAGGCGGTCCGCAACGGTCATCTCGCGCGGTCGCAGCGTGCTCATGATGATCCCGAAGAAATCGTTCGTGAACGTCATCAAGTCACAGCCGCACTACGGCATCTTCCTCGCTCGGCTGCTTGCTCAGCGGTTGAGCAAGCTGAACGCGACGGTCGCCGTGCTGAAGGGGTAGGTGACCGGGGCGGGCGCTACTCGCTCGCCTTGATCGTAGCCTCGTACCCGATCCTGTCGACGAGCTCGCACAGTTTTTCGAGCGACTCGTGGTTCCCGTCGTACTCGACCTGGATCGTGCTCGTGCTTCGATCGACAAAGATGTCGCTGATCCCGTCGAACTTCTTGCCCACGTGTTCGATGGTGATCGCGCACGACGTGCACGTCGCGCCGATCAGGTCGAGGACAGCTTTCTTCGGTTCAATCGCGCTTTTCATATCGATAAGGTACTCAAACCTTAGCAGAACGGTAAACACCGAGTGTCGAAGTCGCTGTTCTATGCTATGGTCTCGGAGGGAACGCTATGTCACGACACCTGCTCATGCTCGGCGGTGGCCACGCCCACCTCTCGCTCCTCGAAGCCGCGCCCCGGTGTCTCGAGAAGGGACACCGCGTCACGCTCGTATCCCCCGATCCCCTGCATTACTACTCGGGCATGGGGCCGGGGATGCTTGGCGGCTCGTACGCGCCGGAAGAAGCTCGCTTTCCGATCCGAGCGATCGCAGAGGAGCGTGGCGTGGGTTGGGTGCGCGACCGGGCCGAACGGATCGACCCGGTCGACCGGGTCGTGCACCTCGCGAGCGGGAGCAGGCTCTCCTACGACGTACTCTCGGTGAACACGGGAAGCTCGATCGCCCCGACCGTCGCGGTCGACGAGCTCGGGACCGAGGGTCCGCGCGTCTACAACGCGAAGCCGGTCTCGCAGCTGCTCGAGCTACGTCGCGATCTCGAAGCGCGGCTCTCGGGGGAGCCGGGGAGGCGGATCCGCGTCGTCGTTGCCGGTGGTGGGCCCGCCGCCGTCGAGTTGGTCGCGAACACCGCGCGGCTCGTGCGCGAGGTCTCCTCGCGCGCCACGTCGCGAGAGGCGGCCGACATCGGTCTCTACGGCGGGCGATCGGTGCTGCCCGGATTCCCGAAGCGCGCCGAGCGAGCCGCGGTTCGCGCGCTGACGCGTCTGGGCGTCCGCGTGCACGAGGCGGATTACGTGCGCCGGATCGTCCCGGGCGGCGTCGTGACCGTCGGGGGCGACGAGCCCGCAGACGTCGTGCTGCTCGCAACCGGTATCGTACCATCGCGTCTGTTCGTCGATTCCCAGATGCCGGTGGGGACCGACGGATCGATGGCGATCAACGAGCACCTCCACTGCCTCGGGCACAACGAGGTCTTCGGTGCCGGCGATTGCGTCTGGTTCACGCCGAGGCCGCTCGCCCGCGCGGGCGTATTCGCGGTCCGGCAGTCGCCGGTACTCGTGCACAACGTTGGCGCAGCGCTCGACGGCGAGCCGCAGCGCATGAGGCCGTTTCGGCCGCAGCGTGGCTACCTGCTGCTCCTTAGCCTCGGCGACGGGAGCGCTATCGGCTGGCGGCGTGTCGCCGGCATCCACTTCGTAGGACGTTCGGGCGTGGCGTGGCGGCTGAAGGACAGGATCGACCGGGCGTTCATGCGACGCTTTCAAAGCGAGGCCGAGCGTGGCAGTGAGCACTGAGCCTATCCTAATCGTGGACGACGACGAGCTCGTCGCCGAGACGTACAGCACGATCCTCGAGGGCGCCGGATGGCTCGATCGCAGCGTCATCACCGACCCGCGCCGCGTGCTCGAGTCGGTACGCGAGCATCCGCCGGCGACGATCCTGCTCGACCTCCTCATGCCGCACATCGACGGCCGTGAGCTGCTCGAGAGCATCGCAGCCGAGCGCCCGGAGGTACCGGTCATCATTCTCACGCTCGAGGATCGGGTCGACGTCGCGGTCGAGTGCATGAAGATCGGTGCTTTCGACTTCATGACCAAACCGGTGGACGAGAACCGACTCGTCAATTCGGTCGCGCACGCGGTTCGCCTCCACGATCTGCGCAACGAGGTCCGGGTGCTCTCCACGCGCGGGGAGGACATCGAGCTCGAGCACCCTGAACACTTCGAGCAGATCGTGACCGCGAGCGAGTCGATGCGACAGCTGTTCGGGTACATCGAGACGATCGCACCCACCGAGCGCTCGGTGCTCGTCACCGGTGAGAGCGGGACGGGCAAAGAGCTCGTCGCGCGCGCGGTTCACGACGCGAGCGGCCGTTCGGGGCAGTTCGTCCCGGTCAACGTCGCCGGGCTCGACGACACCGTCTTCTCGGATACGCTTTTCGGGCACCGGCGCGGTGCGTTTACCGGCGCGGATACCAATCGCCGGGGGCTCGTCGAGCAGGCCGCGGGAGGCACGCTCTTCCTCGACGAAATCGGCGACCTGGACAACGGCGCGCAGGTGAAGCTGCTGCGTCTTCTCCAGGAAGACGAATACTACCCGCTCGGCTCCGACACCGCCGAGCGGTCGACGGCGCGCGTGATCGCAGCCACGAACGCGAACCTGCGCGAGCGCCAGGAGGCCGGCGCGTTCCGGCGGGACCTCTTCTACCGGCTCATGGGCCATCATCTGGAGATTCCGCCGCTTCGACAACGACCCGAGGACATCCGGGTGCTGCTCGAGCATTTCGTCCGGGAGAGCTACGAGTCGCTCGGCTTCGAGCCTCAGCCGCTGCCCCTGGGAGTCGATCGGCTCCTGCTGCGGTACGACTTCCCGGGAAACGTCCGTGAGCTCCAGGCGATCGTCTTCGACGTCGTCAGCCGTTCGCGGGGGCGCGCGATGTCGACCGCCGACTTCGCCGCGCATCCTCTGCTCGCCCACGCGTCGGTCGTCGAGGACGAGGAACCGCGGCTGAGCTACCGGGGCCCGGTGCCCACGCTCGAAGAGGCGGAGGAGTTTCTCGTCGCCGAGGCGCTCGAGAAGACCGGCGGAAACCAGACCGCGGCCGCGCGGATGCTCGGCGTCTCGCAATCGACGCTCAGCCGCCGCCTCGCGCGCGATCGCCGGTAGCCTGCACCCGCCCCGGTACGGGAACGCAACGGTCTGTGCGCGGCATTCCATGCGTTGCGCATCGGCATCCCGACCTTCCATGCACACTGCATGACGGACGCGGGCCCGACCAGGCTCGCTCGGCACCCTTAAGTCTTTCCAAGAGAAATACTTACGATCTCTGCTCGTCACATGGCACGACTCGTGCATACCTGTGCGAGGTGGTGTGGGAAACCGCACCCATGTAAAAATCGCCCGGGGGTCCGTCCCCGCCGGACTTCCGGGCCCCTTTTTCTTAGACCTCGGGCCTGAACCGCTCGATCAGCTCCCGCTTCATGTCGGCGAGCGCGTCGGAGAGCGAGACCTTGTAGATATGCGGGTTGATAATCCGCTTGTACGTGTGATCGAAGCGCTCGAGCGAGGAGATGCAGTAGTCGCGTATCTCGGGGAGCGGGACGCGGTCGGCGGTGCGCTCGCCCGCGGCCATCTGTTCGTGGAGCAACGGCTCGATCGTCGCGTGGTGGGCCATCTCGAACCGCCGCGCGCTCAGGTCCGGATGGTTGAACGTGTAGCGGCGTCCCTCGGTGATCTCCTCGCCTTCGAGCGCGATCAGATCGGCCATTGGTGCTCCCGACGCGTGCGCGAACCGATACACCTGTTTGATCCCCGGGTTCGTCGTTTTCGCCGGCTGGTTCGACACCTTGATCGTCGGCTGGAGGTCTCCGTCGCCCTTCGCGGCGAGTTTGTAGACCCCGGTGAGCGAGGAATCCTGGCCTCCGGTGACCAGGTTCGTCCCCACGCCCCAGCTGTCGATCGGGCTCTCCGACGTGACGAGCTGGTGGATGATCTCCTCGTTGAGCTCGTTACTCGCGGTGATCGTCGCGTCCTCGAGTCCCGCCTCGTCGAGCCGCCTGCGGACTTCCTTGCTGAGGTATTCGAGGTCGCCGCTGTCGAGTCGCACGCCGATCCTGTGCCCGTTCGCCTTCATTCGCTTGCCCGTCTCGATCGCGCACTCGATGCCGCTGCCGAGCGTGGAGTACGTGTCGATGAGCAGTATGGTCGCTTCCGGGTAGAGCTCCGCGTAGCGATCGAAGCTCTCCTGCTCCGAGGCGAACGCCATGATCCACGAGTGAGCCATCGTTCCCTTCACGGGAATGCCGAATCGCTTGCCGGCGAGCGTGTTCGACGTCGCCGCGGCGCCGCCAATGTAGGCCGCCCGACTCGCGCTCATCGCTCCGTCCTGGCCCTGGGCGCGACGCAGCCCGAACTCGAGCACGGGCGCGCCGTTCGATGCGCAGTAGACGCGTGCCGACTTCGTCGCCACCAGCGTCTGGAAATTGATCCTGTTGAGCAGCATCCCCTCGATCAGCTGCGCCTCGACGAGAGGCGCCCGCACGCGAATGAGCGGTTCGTTGGGAAACACGATCGTGCCTTCCGACATCGCGTAGAGCTCGCCGGTGAACCTGAACTCGCGGAGATAGTCGAGGAACTCGCGCTCGAAGAGCCCCACGGTTTCCAGGTAGGCGATGTCGTCGTCCGGAAAGCGGAAACGCTCGATGGTGTCCACCAGGTCATCGAGACCGGCGAACACGGTGAAGCCGCCGTCGAAGGGAGGTCGACGAAAGAACATATCGAATACGACGTCGTGATTCTCGTGGAACTTCCGATACCCCTGGATCATGGTGAGCTCGTAGAGATCCGTGAAGAGACCGGAGTGGTTGAAAGTCATGCCTGAAGTATAGCCGTGCGAGGAATCTGAGTAAAACCGATTCACGACGCGCCTCGTGGTGCCGCGCCGCGGGCTCGTCCGCCCCGGTGACCGCCATTTGAGTCGGCGCCTTCTCTGGAATATCTTCCTACCTTAACGATGCCCTCATTGGAGGGTGAGATGCTATGGTACGCCTATGAGAATCGTCGGATTCGTGAGGCGACGGCTCGCCCGTCTCGCGCTCACGGTCTTCGTGATAGCGACACTCGTGTTCTTCCTCGTGCGGGTCGTTCCCGGAGACCCGGCTGCGGTCGTAGCCGGGCTCGACGCCGACCCGGAGTCCGTCGAGGCGATTCGAACGCGGATGGGCATGGACGAGCCGCTCGTGGTGCAGTACCTCGACTGGCTGTGGAACGCGCTCCGGTTCGATTTCGGCACCTCGCTCTTCTCTCAGGAGCCGGCGATGCGGCTGGTTTTGTCTCGATTTCCGCTCACGCTGCTGCTCGCGGTCTCTGCGTTCGTATTCTCGCTGGCCGTCGCGATTCCGGTGGGAGTGCTCTCTGCGGTGCACGGGTGGGGACCGGTCGACTACGCGGGCATGATCTACTCGCAGCTCGGGATGGCGCTGCCGGGGTTCTGGATCGGTATCCTTCTGTTGCTCATCTTCTCTGTGCGGCTGCCGTGGTTTCCGCTCTTCGGTGCAGGCTCGCTTCGCCACTTGGTCCTCCCGGCGATCGCGCTCGGGCTCGGCCGCAGCGCACTGCTCGTTCGCTACGTTCGCGGATCGACGCTCGACGAGCTCGACCGCGAGTACGTCGTCACCGCGGAGTCGATGGGGTTTCGGCCGGCGAGCATCCGCTACAGGCACGTGCTGAAGAACGCGCTGCTTCCGGTCATCACGATCGCGGGTATCCAGTTCGGCTACATGCTCGGCGGTACGATCATCATCGAGCAGGTGTTCTCGCTGCCTGGGCTCGGGCGGCTGTTGCTGAGCGCCATTCAGCAGCGCGACTTCGCGGTCATCCAGGCTGGGGTGGTCTTCGTGGCCGTCATCTTCTCCACGGTCAACTTCACCGCCGACGTGCTCTACAGCGTGGTCAACCCGAGGATCCGGGTGGGATGATGGGCCGATCTATCCTCTCGCTCGCCAATCTGCACGTGAGCTTCCCGGGGGGTATCGAGGCGGTCCGCGGCGTCGACCTCGAGGTCGAACCGGGCGAGATTCACGCGGTCGTAGGCGAGTCCGGGTCGGGCAAGAGCGTGACGTCGAAGGCGATCGTCCAGCTTCTGCCGCGGAACGCGAGCGTCTCGTGGGACCGACTCGAGATAGACGGGCACCGCTTCGACGCGCGACGGCCGGACGACCTGCGTCGCCTGCGGGGCCGCCGGGTTGCGATGGTCTTTCAGGAGCCGGGCAAGCACCTCAACCCCGCGATGACGATCGGCAGTCTGATCGGCGAGGCGGTGGCGCTCCACCTCGGGCTCGACCGTCGCGCGAGGCGAGCTCGGGCGGCGGCGCTGATGGAGCTCGTCGACCTCGACGAGGGGGCGCTCGGATCGTACCCGCACGAGCTCTCCGGCGGTATGAAGCAGCGTGCGCTCATCGCGCTCGCGATCTCGTGCGACCCGGTTCTCCTGCTCGCCGACGAGCCGACGACGGCGCTCGACGTGACCGTCCAGGCGCAGATCCTCGATCTGCTCGACCGACTCCGGCGCGAGCTGGGCATGGCGATCGTCTTCGTCTCGCACGACCTGGGCCTCGTGCAGACCATTGCCGACGATGTGTCGGTGATGTACGCCGGACGCGTGGTCGACACCGCGCCTTCCGACGAGCTCTTCGCCTGGCCGGTCCATCCGTACACCGAGCTCCTGCTCGAGTCGATCCCGAGCCCCGAACGGCGCGGCGAACCCTTGCGTGCCATCCCCGGTCGGGTACCCGACGCGTCTGCCGTGCCGGCAGGCTGCGCCTTTCACCCGCGGTGTCCGATCGCGGTGGATCGCTGCGCGCGGGAGATTCCGGCGCTCGTCGAGTATCGCGAGCACCACCGCAGCGCGTGTCACCGGGGCGGCGAGCGCGTGCAGGGAAGACTGGCGGAGGGAGGCAACTCGGCATGACACCGCTGCTCGAGGTCACCTCCCTGAACAAGGTGCACCGGCGTCACTCGCTCTTCGACGCGACGAGCCGAACCGTGCACGCCGTCCGTGACGTCAGCTTCACGCTTCAGGCGGGCGAGATTCTCGGAATCGTCGGCGAGTCCGGCAGCGGCAAGAGCACGCTCGCCCGGGCAATCCTCCACCTCGATCCGCCTACCTCCGGGAGCGTGCGGTTCGAGGGTAGCGAGGTCGCACGGCTGCGCGGTCGAGAGCTCCTGCGTTTCAGGGACCGGGCGCAGATCGTCTTCCAGGACCCGCACGGCGCGCTCAATCCGCGTCTGCGGGTGGGGCGCGCGGTAGAGGAGGGGATGATCGCTCAGGGTATACCCGTACGACGCCGCCGCGAGCGGGCGGCACAGCTGTTCGAGCTCGTCGGGCTCGAGCCCGAACGCATGGGCCGCTACCCGCACGAGTTCTCCGGCGGACAGAAGCAGCGCATCGTCGTCGCCCGCGCCCTCGCCGTCGACCCGGAGCTGCTCATCCTCGACGAACCGGTGAGCAGCCTCGACGTGTCCATCCAGGCGCAGATCCTCAATCTCCTGCTCGACATCAAGCGCCGGCTCGGGCTTACCTATATCTTCATATCTCACGACCTTAATCTCGTCGGCTATCTCAGCGACCGGATCGGGGTCATGAGACGGGGTGACCTCGTGGAGCTCGCCCCTGCGCGACAGCTGCTCGAAGAACCAGAGGCGGAGTACACCCGGAATCTGTTCGGGAGCTCGCCGCACTATCACGACCGGCGTGTCATAGGAGACACGCTTCCAGGGAGGAAAGAATGAACCGATTTCGAATCACCGCACCGGCATTGATCGCGATGCTCGTCGTCGCGACGCTCGCGGGGGCGACCGGTATCGAGGAGACAGGGGGGCAGGAGGAGGTTCTGCAGTTCGGCCTGTCGGGCAATCCGGACACGCTCGACCCGCACACCACCTCGGGCACGCTCACCTTTCAGACGATCCGCAGCTTCTACGACACGCTCGTCGAGCCGGACCGCAGCGGGCAACTGGTGCCCGCGCTCGCCGAGACGTGGGACATCTCGGACGACGGCCTCGTGTGGACGTTTACGCTGCGCGAAGGAGTGACCTTCCACAACGGAGCCCCCCTTACCTCCGCGGACGTGAAGGCGACCTTCGAGCGTCTCGTGGACCCGGCGATCGCCTCGCCGAAGGCGCCCGAGTTCGCCGCGATCGAAGCGATCGAGACGCCCGACGCTTCGACGGTCGTCTTCCGGCTGTCCGAGCCGAGCGTCCCTATGCTCGCGTCGATGGCCTCGGGCTGGGGTGCGATCCTGCCCGCGTCGCTGATCGATTCCGGGCACGACTTCGCGAGCGAACCCGTTGGAACCGGGCCTTTCATCTTCGTCGAGTGGGTCCGCGACAGCCGGATCGTCATGGAGAAGTACGACGAGTACTGGATGGAGGGCCATCCGCGCGTCGACGGCGTGGTGATCAATATCATCCCGGAGGACGCTGTTCAGATGCAGGGGCTGCTCGGTGGCGAGCTGCACGCGATCGACTCGGTCAACTCGCAGGACCTGCCCATGCTCGAGTCGAACCCCGAGGTCTACGTCCGAAAGGATCTCTCCGCGCTGGTGATGGTGCTCGCGATGAACACCGCGCGCGCACCGCTCGGCACCCTCGCGTTTCGCCAGGCGGTCAACTACGCGATCGATAAGCAGGCGGTCATGGACATCGCCTACGGGGGCGGCGAGCTGGTAGGCACCTTCATGGACGTCGGCGACCCGTACTACGTCGACTACACCGACCTCTACCCGTACGATCCGACGCGCGCTCGCGAGGCGCTCGAGGCGAGCGGGGTCGAGCTGGACGAGCCGCTGGTGATGGCGCTCCCGGAGATCTACGAGGCGCACGTGCGAGCCGGTGAGATGTACCAGGAGATGCTCGAGGACGTGGGGATCGACGTCGAGCTGCGGCTCGTCGACTGGTCGACGTGGATCAACGACGTCTACGTAGGCGGCGCCTACGACTTCACGGTCATCGGTCATACCGGCAAGCTCGACCCGGACGGTCGGCTCGACGGCTACGGCAAGCCCGGTGAGAACTACGTGACCTGGGAGAACGAAGAAGCCGCCCGGGCGATCGACGAGGCGAGGCGGGTCGCAGACCCCAACCGCCGCCGCGAGCTCTACGCGCGTGCGCTCGAGCTCATGGCTCGCGAGGTGCCGCACGTCTACGTCGGTACGTCGTACCGGTACGCGGCCATGCGAAGCAACGTCAGCGGGTTTCACCAGGATGCGAAGCTCGACACGTTCGACTTCCGATACGTCGAGATCGGTGAGTAGCGGCGCTGCCGGAGCCGCGGGCATCCCCCCCGGCCCCGCGCACCGTCACCGTCGGGTGCGCGCCCGGTCGGTCCTCATGGTCGCCGCGCTCGTCTATATCGCAGCGCTCGCCGTCACGGCGATCGCCGCGCCGGTGGTCGCTCCGTACGACCCTACCGACCAGGACTACGACGCCCGCCTGTTGCCGCCCGGCTCCCCCGGACATCTGCTCGGGACCGACGACCTCGGGCGCGACGTGTTCTCCCGGATCGCGTGGGGGAGCCGGGCCGCCCTCCTCGTGGGGCTCGTGTCGGTCTCCATTGCGCTCGTGATCGGCCTCGCGATCGGGCTGATCGCGGGGCTCGCCGGCGGTCGGGTCGAAGGGGCGCTCATGCTGCTGATGGACGGCATCCTGTCGTTTCCGACGATACTCCTCGCGATCGCGGTCGTGACCGTGTTCGGCTACGGGCTTCCCCAGGTCATGGGCGCGATCGGGGTCGTCTTCTCTCCGGTGTTCGCACGGATCGTGCGCGCGGAGACGCTGTCGCTGAAGACCGAAGGCTACGTGGAGAGCGCGCGGGCGCTCGGAACGCCGCTGTGGCGGATCACCGCGGTCCATATCGTCCCGAACATGCTCGGTGATCTCATCGTCCAGTGCTCGGTCACCTTCGCACTCGCGGTGGTCATCGAGGCCGGGCTCTCGTATCTGGGGCTCGGAACCCAGCCGCCGAACCCGAGCTGGGGCCTCATGCTCAAGGACGCGCGCAACTACCTCTTCCAGGGCACGTGGCTGGCGGTCTACCCGGGACTCGCGATCGCGGTCACCGTTCTCAGCTTCAACGTGCTCGGCGATACGCTCGCCGAGCACCTCAGCCCGCGTTCGCGGTAGCGCTCGAGCGGTCGCAAGGCGAGCCGCGGCGCCCGACGCCCGGGGTGAGGGGCTTGCGCTACCGCACGCGACCGCCGCGTCCGGTGCGAATGGAGTCCCGCATGCGCTCCTGGAGCTCGGGCAGCGGCAGGGGCACCGCGTGGCGCTTCCGGCACGGCCGCTCGGTCGGTCTGCCGTCCGAGAGATTCCAGTCCGCGACCGCCTGCCGGATCCGGGCGCTCCCGGCCTCTTCGGGCAGATCCCAGGCGGCGGCGATCCGGTCCACGACAACGACTCCTTCGGCGACCGCCGCCTCGTAGCGGTCGACGAAGCTCTCGGTGGACCCCTCGTGCGAGGAGCACGGATGCGGCCACGACTCGTGCTCGAGATTCAGCACGTCGAGATCGGTGGGGACCTCCAGCGGGTGGACGATGCTGAGCCAGCGACTGCCGATCTCGCCTGCGTCCTCGCGTTCGACCGCCGTCTCCAGGTAGGCGTCATCGACGCGATTGGTGAACCGGTAGTAGCCCATCGTGTCGAGGTACGCGTTCCGCAGTCGCTCGCTGAGGTGCGAATCGGTCGTGGCCTTGCGGTAGACTGTGCGCAGCGCCACCGACATCAGATCGACCCACGCCTCGGGTGGTTCGGGCCCGCACGAGACGCGCGAGAAAAAGTCGAGCTCGTTCGGATGGATGCCCCGTCGCCGCCGAAGCAGCTCAACATCGATGAGCCGTTCGAGAAACGGGTGCATGGACCGGTAGCGCTCGGTGTCCGGTCTATCCTGCTCGGGCCATCCAGCGTGCGCGTTGATGTACGGATGGGTGTGCCGATCGAGGATCGCGTGCGAAGCGAACCCGAGCACCCACGCCGACTGCCACGAGCCGAGCGAGGCACCCGCCGATCGGGCGTGGCGCCACATCGCCGCGACCGCCGAGCCGTACCCGCGACGGTGCATGAGAGACCCGTAGGCGATGCCGGTCGGACGGCGCCGCTGGTTGTGATAGAAGATGTCCGGTCCCTGCGCGCCGAGCACGAGGTACGCGCGTGCCGGGGGTTCGAGGAGGTGCGCGAGCCAGTCGGTGTGGTCGCCTCGTGCGACGACCTCCTCGGCGTGGAGCATGTGGCTCACCTGGGAGGGCATGGCAGGAGTCTACTGTCGATCGACGCGGGCGGCAATTCGGTCGGGGCGCCGTCGGCGAGACGGCGGTTGGTTTACAGGGCACGTGCAAACTTGTAGAGTCATCGCATACCCGATTGGAGAAAACAATGGCAACAACCCGTGAAGCAGGGCAGAAGATCCTCGTCATCAACTGCGGCTCCTCGTCCCTGAAGTACGAGGTCTACGAGATGCCCGCCCAGAACAGCCTGGGCAAGGGGCTGGTCGACCGCATCGGCATCGAGGACGGGTCGATCTCGCACGAAGGCGTCAACGGCACGTACGAGCGCGAGGTGGACATAGCAGACCACAAGCAGGGGATGGGCCTCGTGATCGAGGCGCTCACCGACGAGCACAACGGCATCGTCGAATCGCTCGACGAGATCGTCGGCGTGGGCCACCGCGTCGTGCACGGCGGCGAGGCGTATTCCGCGTCGGTCGTCATCGACGAAGAGGTAGAGGCGGCGATCGAGAAGAATATTGAGCTCGCCCCCATTCACAACCCCGCGAATCTCACCGGCATTCGCGAGGCGCGGACGGTCTTCCCGAGGCAGAAACACGTGGCGGTCTTCGACACCGCCTTCCATCAGACGATTCCGCCGGCGGCGTACCTCTACGGGCTGCCCCGTGAGCTCTACGAGAAGTACCGCATCAGGCGCTACGGATTCCACGGCACGAGCCATCGCTACGTCGCCTCGCGCGCCGTGGAGCTGTTGAAGCGCTCGTCCGACAATACGAACCTGATCACCTGTCACCTCGGTAACGGCTGCTCGGTCACCGCGATCAAGAACGGCCGCTCGATCGACACCTCGATGGGATTCACCCCCCTCGAGGGCCTGGTGATGGGTACGCGCTCGGGCGATATCGACCCCGCGATCATCTTCTTCCTCCTCGAGCGCGGCATGTCGCCCGACGAGTTGAACACGATGCTCAACAAGCAGAGCGGCCTCAAGGGTCTCTCGGGCATCTCGAACGATCTCCGCGACATAGAGGAGGCCGCGGAGCTCGGCGACCGGAACGCCGCCGATGCGCTCGACGTCTACGCGCACAAGGTGCGCCAGTACATCGGCGCCTACGCGGCGAATATCGTGAAGGTCGACATGCTCGTGTTCACCGGCGGGGTCGGCGAGCACGGGACGCGGATGCGCGAGCGCATCTGCCGTCAGCTCGAGAACCTGGGCATCGTCATGGACTACCGCAGGAACCTGGAGAACGGGCCTCGTCGCGGCATCATCTCCATGGACTACTCGCCCACGACGATCGTCGTGCAGCCGACGAACGAGGAACTGCAGATCGCCCTTGACACCTTTGAGCGGATCTGAGCTCCGTATCACCGCGAGCGACTATCTGCTCTACCGGCGCTGTCCGCGCTCGCTGCACCTGCGGCTGAGCGGCGAGGAGCTGCCGTTGCGGTTCGAGGCCGACCGGCTCTACCCGGTAGCCTCCGAGCGGTCGCGGGTGCGAAGGCTTGCGCGGCGCCGGTTCCCGCGGGGCGTCGCGGCCGGGCCGCTCCCGGAGGCCGGCGGCGCGGATGCGGACGCAGGGACGGTTCGCGCGCCCGGCGACCGGCCGCTATTCGACGCGCGCTGCTCGTACGCGCCGTTCGAGGCTACCGCCGACGTCTGGTACCGGACGAAGCCCGACGGGATGGCTGCGCTCCTCGCCCGCGAGGGAACGAGCGTCAAGGAGGCCTCCCTGCGCGAAGCGGCCTTCCTCGACTACTGCTTCGCCGGATGCGGCGAGCGGCCCCGGCGAATCCTTCTCCTCCACGTCGACAAGACCTACGAGCGATCCGGCGAGCTCGACCTGGACGCGCTGTTCGTCGAGCGCGACCTCACCGGTCGCGTTCGAAAGATGCGCGCCGAGACGGAGGCTGAGCTCGAGGCGCTTCGGCGCGAGCTCGACACCGACCCGACGCTCGTCCGGTACCGGAACACGCTGTGCCATCGGCCGCGGAGCTGCCCCGTCTGTTCGCAGGACCTTCCGGAGGTGACCGTCGACCACGTGAGTAGCCTGCACCGCGGAGGACCGCTCGTCGCCGAGCTCCTCGAGGACGGGATCACGACGATCCCCGAGGTGCCCGTCGATCGGCTCGCCCATCGGCGGCAGGAGATCCAGCGCAGGACGCTGATCGAGCGCCGCCCGCACGTCGACACGGGGGAGCTCCGCGGCTTCCTCGAGCGTCTGCGCTACCCGGTCTGCTACCTCGACTTCGAGGCGACGAGCACCGCCGTGCCGCCCTTCGACGGCGTCAGGCCGTGGGAGCACGTTCCCTACCTCTACTCGCTGCATCGCGAGTACCCCGACGGGTCGATCGACCACCGTTCGTTCATGACCGATCCGGGCACCGACGGCCGGGTCGCCATGGTCGAGCGGTTGGTCGCGGACGCCGGGGGATGCGGTGCGCTCGTCGTCTACAGCGCGGGGTTCGAGCGCGGTCTCCTGCAGCGCCTCGCCGAGATCGTCCCGGAGCACGCGGAGGCGATCGATCGGCTCGTGCGCCGCATCGTCGACCTGCTCGACCCGTTTCGCGAGTTCGACTACTACCATCACGAGCAGCGAGGGAAGGTGAGCCTGAAGACCGTCCTGCCGGTTCTCACGCGACGCGACTACTCCGAAGAGGCGGTACAGGACGGCTACACGGCCAACCTCGCGTACCGTTACCTCGCCGAGTTCCCTTCGCTCGACGAACAGGCGCGTACACGGCTCCTCGAGGATCTGACGAGCTACTGTGCGATGGATACGATGGCCATGGTGCACATCGTGCAGGAACTGCGGCGGGTTACCGAGGGGGAGGGGACCGTCCCGGGACGGTGAGGGCCCGCCGGAGCGCGGGTTCGCAACGAGAGCGACCGCCGGGCCCGCGGATCGCCTCCCGCGGGCCCGAAAGGCGGCTACACGTTTTCGAAGAGCTCTGCGATCTCCGACGCGTACTTGTCGGCGATCACGTGTCGCTTCACTTCCTGCTTCTGCGACAGCTCGTCGCCGATCGAGAGCGGACCGGCGATCAGCTTGAAGCGGCCGATGCGCTCGAAGGGACGGAACCCGCTCTTCGCGCTGATCTGTTCGCGCACCACGTCGCCGATGGCCTCCTGGATCCGCTCTTCGGAGAGCAGCGAGACGTCGAAGGCCGTGTTCTTGTCCACGATTCCGCGCTCGATCGCCATCTGCAGCAGCGCGTCAGGATTCGGCACGATGAGTACGCCGAGGATGCGCTGATCCTGGCCCTCGAGGATCGCGTGGTCGATGAGCGGGCTTTCGGTGAGCTTCTGCTCGATGGGTAACGGCTCGACGTTCTCCCCTCCCCGCAGCACGATCGTGTCCTTCGCGCGGCCGGTAATCTTCAGCTCGTTGTCCCAGGTGAGCATGCCCAGGTCGCCGGTATTGAGCCAGCCGTCGTCGCCGAGCATCCGGGCGGTCTCGTCGGGCTGCCGGTAGTAGCCCTTCATCACCTGCGGGCCGCGCGCCATCACGACCCCCTGACGGCCCGGAGGCAGCGGCTGTCCGGCTTCGTCGAGGATGCGGATCTCCGTCCCCGGGAAGACGGGTCCGACCGTCGAGGGGACCGGGTGATGCTGATCGCGAACCCCGAGGACGGGACCGGTTTCGGTGAGTCCGTAGCCCTCGAGCAGCAGGATGCCCGCGGCCTGGAAGAACGCATCAACCGACGAGGGCAACGCGCCGCCGCCGGAGATCCCAGCGACGAACCGACCGCCGAGCCTGCCCTTGATCTTGCCGAAGACGAGCGCGTTACCGAGCGCCCGCAACGGCCACATGGCGACCCAGGGCAGGAACGCGCCGACCGTGTCAACGATCCGATTGCGCTTGCTGAACCGCGGGAGGCAGCCTTTGAGCATGTTGTCGAAACGCGCGTGGGTGCTCCCGAGGCTCACGAAGAAGTGGAACAGCCCCTGTTTCACGGCGCTCTGGGTCTTCACGTTCCGGTAGACGCCGGCCATGATCGCCTCCCAGATCCGCGGTACCGACGCCATCCAGGTCGGCCGGACCTTCTGGAAGTCCTCGAGCATGATCTTGCCGATCGGTTTCGAGTAGGCGAGCGCGGAGGCCGACCCGAGCGAGACGTACTGCATGATTCGCTCGAAGCTGTGCCAGACCGGCAACACGCAGAGCCAGATGTCGCCCGGTCCCACGTCGATGAGATCGGGAACGTGCTTGACCTGGTGAAGGAAGTTGCGGTGGGTCAGCATGACGCCCTTCGGCGTACCGGTGGTTCCGGAGGTGAAGATGACGGTCGCCGTGTCGTCGGTTTCGCCCTTCGCGACCTCTTCGCCGACGACGTTCGGATGGTCTGCCAGATAGGCGTCGCCGTCCTCGTAGACGCTCGTGATCGAGCGGACGCCGATTTTGCCGGCCTCGCTCTGGATGTCCTCGAGCGGTTCGGTCGCGTCCAGGATGATGATCGTCTTGAGCGTGGGGATATCGTCGCGGACGGAGAGGATCTTGCGCGCCTGCGCGAGGTCTTCGGCGCAGACGAGCTCACACTCGGCGAAGCCGAGGATGTACGCGACGTCCCGGGGGACGGTGTCGTTGCCGCGGGGTACGTCCGCGGCACCGATCGACAGGATGGCAAGATCGGCGATGAACCACTCGGCGCGGTTCTCGGAGATGAGACCGATGTGGTCTCCGCGTTCGACGCCCATGCTCTTCAGCCCGGCGGCGAAACGCTCGACCGTCGCCCGCAGGTCGCGGTAGGGTCGCGGCTGAAAGACACCGTTCTCGTCCTTCGACATCTGGGCGGGGTAATCGGGGTACTTCTCGCCGATCTCTTCGAGTAGCTGTGGAATCGTTGGTTTCATGCGTCCTCACTTACAAAAAAAGGCTGCCTCCTTCAGGGAGACAGCCCAGTGTACACCGTTCCGGTCACGTCGCCAAACTAGCGCCGGGTGACCTTGAAGTCGGCGAAGCTCAGCGCGAGGCTGTTGGTTCGCAGCGCCACGGAGTCACCGTCGAGGACCGACGGATCGACGTCGAAGTAGAACCAGAGCGATGGGTTGGTCGGGTCGGCGACCATGATGCGCCCCGTGTCGTAGTTGACGCGGATCTTCATGGGAATCAGGCCTCCGAGGAACTGACCGAGGTCGTTCACCCCCATGGTGATGCCGATCTTTGCCAGCTCTGCCTGGATGTCCATGTTGTACGGGGTCAGGCTCATCGCGGCGTTCGATTCGCTCGCGTAGACCTGGCCGCGGAAGCCGAAGTGCTCCGGTGCGTCGCTCAGCACGTCTCTACGAGTGTCCAGGTTGAGCCAGAGCAGGTAGGACTCACCGGCGCCCCACGCGGGTCGTCCTGCGCGAGGTGGATTCTCGACGCCGACGTGGATGCCGAAGCCCGCGTGCAGCTGGTTGTTGCGCAGCGCGACCTGGTCCTCGAAGCCGCCGGCCTCGTAGCGCACCTTGAACGAGTATTCCAACTCGCCGCGCTGAGGAACCGTGCGGACGGCCCGGGCGAGGCCCGTGTCCGTATCCCGCTGAACCAGCATGCCGCCGCGGATGCGCCACTCACCAAAACCGGGGGTCCACTCGCCGAGAGTCTCGAAGCCATCTTCGATGATGACCTGAGCGCTCGCCGCGAGAGGGAGAAGCATGAGCAGTGCCGCGAAGATGAGGGCAATCTTCTTCATATCCTATTCCTCCTAGCAGAAATTGATACCCTTTCACGTAAGGCGTGAATCGAGTATATCATACTCTGATCGTGGCGCAACCACAACCGGAAAAGCCGCCGAACCGGGGATACTCTTGTGAGTTTTCTGTTATACTCCCGTTATGCAACGCTTTACGGTCGCGCGAACGCCCCGCCTGGTCTTCGGTGCCGGATGCCTGGCCGAGTTGCCCGACCTTCTCGAGCGGTGCTCGGCGAGCCGGGTGCTCCTCGTCGTCAGTCGCTCCGCGCTCGCCGACGGCGCGACCCGCGACGGGCTGCTCGGCGCTCTCTCCACCGCCGGTATCGAGGCGACGAGCGAGCGATACGATCGGCTTCCCGACGACGGCGAGCCATTCACCGCGCCGCGCGGTCCGTTCCGAGAGGCGTCGCCCGACGTCGTCGACGCGCTCGCCGCCGCGTATCGGGCGGCGCCTCCGCACGCGGTCGTCGCGATCGGGGGAGGCAGCGCGATCGATACGGGTAAGGCGCTCGCCGCGGCGCTGCGCGAAGAAGGGTCGATCGTCGACGTCCTCGAGGGCGTCGGGACCCGCACCCCCACCGGCGCGTCGCTGCCCTTCTTCGCCGTGCCGACGACCGCGGGAACGGGCTCGGAGGCGACGAAGAACGCGGTGCTCTCGCGACCCGGTGACGACGGCTTCAAGAAGTCCTTGCGCCACGACGGCTTCGTGCCGGAGGTCGCGCTCGTCGACCCGGAGATGCATCTCTCGTGTCCGCGCGAGGTCACCGCCGCGAGCGGGCTCGACGCGATCACGCAGCTGCTCGAGGCCTACGTCTCCACCGGCGCGACCCCCGTGACCGACGCGCTCGCGCTCGACGGTCTGGCCGCCGCGGGGCGGGCGTTCCTCCGCGTCGTCGAGCGTGGCGAGAGCGACCTCGAAGCGCGGGGAGACATGGCCTACGCCGCGTATCTTTCGGGCGTCTGCCTCGCGAACGCCGGGCTCGGCACGGTGCACGGCCTCGCCGGGGCCGCCGGCGCGGTGACCGACGTGCCGCACGGCGTATTCTGCGGCAAACTCCTGCCGCACGTCGTCGAGCGTACGGTCCACGCCGTGACCGGACGGCGCGACGCGCTGGGCATCCTGGGCAAGTACGCGGCCGCCGGCCGTGCGCTCTCGGGCCGCTCGAGCGGTTCTCTCGAGGACCAGATTCAGATGCTCATTGCGAGGCTGAACGAGTTCGGGAGGGTAGGCGCGCTGCCGGGCCTCGGGGAGTACGGGTTCGACGACGCGACCATCGAACGGGTCGCCCGCGCGGGCGGCAACAAGGCGAACCCCTACGAGTTCACGTTGGAAGAGCGGATGGGGTTGATCGCGGCGTGCCGGTAGGGCGCCGGTGCCGGGCCTGCTACGTCGGGCCGGTGCAGCGCCTCTGCTATGCACTCTGACCCGAAGCTATGCAGCTTGAATGGACTCCGGCCCGCGAACGGCACGATCGCGCCGAACGGCGCCCGCGAGAGTCCTCTGAGGCCGGCAGATTGGCACGGTTCCTGCAGTTCATGCTGGTTCGCTGCCGGAGAGATCCGCCGGCGAGCCGGGAAGGAACCGATGAGCCGTACCGACGAACTGGAGCAATGCGAGCGCCGCCTTCGCGAACTCGTCTCGTGTCGCGACGAGTCAGCCCCGGCGACACCGCCAGAAGCGCATCTTGAGGAGTCGGTGGTGGGCGAGCTCGCGTACGCCCAGATGCAGCTCGAGCGTCATCTCGCGGAAACCCGCGCGGACGACCGTGAGAACGAGCAATTCCGGCTCGAGCTCGCCATGCCCACCTTCACGTCGCTCAGGCTCTGGTATAACGTCACCAGGCCGCAGGCACAGCCCCCCGAGGAGTAGGAACGGGCGCCGCTTCCCTACAGCTCGCCGCTCTCGAGCCGCAGCGTCATGCTCGGCGCGTCGCAGATCTCGGTCGGTCCGTAGTACTGGATCGCTCCCGGGAAGGTGTACGACGTCTTCAGCGCCCACTCCTCGCGGTGCGCGGCGAAGCGCTTGAACGGGGCTCCGTCGAGCTCGACGAGCGCCTTGCGGATTACCGGCTTCATCGCGCCGTGGCGCTCCTCCATGTTCATCATCGACGTCAGCGGGATTCCGCCGGCCTTCCACTCGCTCGCCGGTTTGGCGAGGTTCTGGACGGACGCGAGGTACCCGGTGAGGTCGGCGTTGATGAGCACGCACGCCGCGTAGCCGAGGCTGTAGCAGTAGTCCGCGTCGAAGTTGGAGGGGAAGGCGCAGCGACCCTCGTAGCCGAAGAAGTGGGTGAGCGCGCTGAACTTCCCGGCGAACTCGCCGTGGGTCTTCATCTCGTCCAGCCGCTCGCCCACGAGCTCGACGAGCAGGCTCTCGGTTTCGATGCGCGAGACCTGGACGTTCCCGTGCGGGTCGCGGTCCATGAGCAGCTGCCGCTGGATCGAGTTGGGCAGCGAGCTGAACACGTACGACGAGTCGCGGCTGAGGCGCTTGTTCACCCACTCGGACTGATCCTCGTAGGTGTTGAGCGTCGCGAAGTAGTCGGCGTTGGTGGCGAGCAGCGTGTTGAGCTCGCGGATGAGCTGCTTCATCTCCGGCATGAACTCGATCAGCCCTTCGGGCACGAGGACGACGCCGAAGTTCTCGCCGTTCTCGCTGCGCCGTTTGACCGCGTCTACAATCTGCCCGACGATGGTGTCGAGCGTGTGCTGCTTCTCGGCCACTTCCTCGCTGATGATACACACGTTCGGCTGCGTCTGAAGCGCGCATTCGAGCGCGATGTGCGAGGCGCTGCGTCCCATCAGCTTGATGAAGTGCCAGTACTTGCGCGCGCTCGCCGCGTCGCGCTCGATGTTGCCGATGAGCTCCGAGTACGTGCGCGTCGCCGTGTCGAAGCCGAAGGAAACCTCGATGCTCTCGTTCTTGAGGTCCCCGTCGATCGTCTTGGGCACGCCGATGACCTGGATGTCGGCGCCCTTGTCGACGAAGTACTCGGCGAGCAGCGCCGCGTTCGTGTTCGAGTCGTCGCCGCCGATGACGACGAGCGCGTCGAGCTTTCGCGCGCCGCAGACGTCGAGCGCCTTCTGAAACTGTTCCGGCGTCTCGATCTTCGTACGCCCCGAACCGATCATGTCGAATCCGCCGGTGTTGCGGTACTCGTCGACGAAGCTGGGCGTGATCTCGATCGCCTGATCCTCGAGGATTCCGCCCGGTCCGCCGAGGAAGCCGAAGAGTTTCGACTCGCCGTTGAGCGACCGCAACGCGTCGAAGATGCCGGCGATGACGTTGTGACCGCCGGGAGCCTGACCGCCGGAGAGCACGACGCCGACCGTCGTCGGTGTCGTCTCCGGCGTTTCCTCTCCCGTTCCCTCGACGAACCGGGCGACCGGCTTGCCGTAGGTGTGCCTGAACAGCTGCTTCAGATCCGACGGGTTGGCGACGCTCTCGGTCGGGGGGCCGAACTCGATCCCCGCGTTGGCGAGCTGTCCGCGCAGCGAGACGGGCAGCTTGGGCTCGTACGTGTAGCGGACACGCTGTAGTGGTGAAGTGCTCATAGACAGATTCCTCTCAGGCCGGCGCGGCGAGCGCGCCGAGATTTCGTATTTCGAGCGGGGTCACCGCTTCGCTTCCCAGGTGGTCGGAGACGAAGGCCGTGTACGCCGTCGCGCGGTCGGTCGGCACGAGGACCTGGATCGTCCCCGCGAATCCGCCGCCGTGCACGCGGCAGGCGGCGTCGGTGCCGTTGCGCAGCCCGGCGTCGGCGAAGAAGTGCTCGGTGAGCGCGAGCGCTACCACCACGCCCTGCTCGTCGGGGTTCTTCACCGGGACGCAGTTCTGGAGGTAGATCCCCGAGGAACGACCCGAGTCGGCCATGAGCGCGAGGTACTCGCCGATGCGGTCCTCGCGCAGCGCGCGCACCATCCGATCCACGCGCGCGTTCTCGTCGTAGTAGTGGATCGCACGGCTCACCGCGCGGTCGCCCACCTCCCGGCGCAGCATGGGCGCGGCGGCGAAGAAGGTCGAAGCATCGACGTCGCGCAGCACTTCGCCCCCCAGCGCCGAGGCGACCGCACGCATGTCTGCCGGGATCGCCGCGTACTCGTCGGTGAGGTCCGCGTGGTTGGCGCCGCTGTCCACGACGAGCAGCGCGAGCCCCTCGGCGCCGAAGTCGGCGTCCACGCGCTCGATGCGCGGGTCGTCCGCTGCAAAGTCGATCGCGACCGCGCCGCCGGTCGCGCACGCGACCTGATCCATCAGACCGCTCGGCTTGCCGAAGTAGGTGTTCTCGGCGAACTGGCCGATCTGCGCGATCTTCGTCGAGCCCACGCTTCCCTCGTTGTAGAGCGCGTCGAGGATTGCGCCGATCAGCACCTCGATGCTCGCCGAGGACGAGAGCCCCGAGCCGGTGAGCACCGTCGAGCTCGCCGTCGCGTCGAACCCGCCGACCTCGTACCCGTCGCGCGCAAACCCCGCGGCCATCCCACGCACGAGCGCGGCGGTCGACTCCCGCTCGGAGTCGCGGACCGACGTATCGGTGACGTCCACCTCCACGAGCGGAAAGCCGTCGCTCGCGAGCCGCACGACGCCGTCGTCGCGACGGCCGACCGCGGCAATCGAGTCGAGGTTGACCGACGCGGCGAGGACGCGCCCGCGGTTGTGGTCGGTGTGGTTCCCGGCGAGCTCGGTGCGTCCGGGCGCCGAGGCGAGCCAGAGGTCGGCCTCGCCCGGCGCGTCGAGCTCGTCGCGCAGGCGCGTCACCAGCGTGTGAAACCGCTGTGGCCGCGCGTCCGGCAGGATCGATTCGAGCGACCGGGCGAGCTCGGACCGGGAGTTTGCGAGCGATTCGAGGGTACTCATGGTTCGCCGAACCGTACCACGGATGGCCCTGCAGCGGCAAATGCCGGGGGCGTCGCCGGGCCCCGACCGGTAGCGCCGATTGACCGTGAGGTGCGGCGCCCGTATGATCGAAGAGCATGCTGCATCGCCTCGAGAACACAATCCAGGACTACGCGTGGGGGTCGACCGACGCGCTCGCCCAGCTCTACGGGATGGACAACGGTCCGGGCAGGCCGATGGCCGAGCTCTGGATGGGTGCCCATCCGAAGGCGCCGTCGCGCGTCGTTGTCGGCGCCGAGGAGATGGGGCTCGACGAGTACATCGCGCGCGACCCGGAAGGAGCGCTCGGGTCGGCCGCGCAGATTGCCGGCGATCGGCTTCCCTTTCTCTTCAAGATCCTCTGCGCCGCCGCGCCGCTGTCGATCCAGGTCCACCCGAGCCTCGAACAGGCGCGCGAGGGCTTTCGGCGCGAGGACGAGGCCGGGATCGATCGGGCCGCGCCGACCCGCACCTATCGCGACGCGAATCACAAACCGGAGCTGATCTGCGCGATCCGCCCCTTCTGGGGGCTGCGCGGCTTCCGGCGGGTGGGTGAGATCCGCGACGAGCTCACGACCGTCGAGCTCGCGAAGGCCGATGTCTCGGTCGAGCCTCCCGTGGACGACAAGGAGCTCGGCGACTTCTTCATCGGTTTGCTCTCGCTCCCGGAGGACGAGCGGCGCGAGCTCATCGCGGCCGCGGTTTCGCTCGCGCGCGGGCGCTGGCACGGCGCCGCCGGCCACGAGCTCCCGAAGCCCGGCGATTCGCTCGCGCGCTACTACTGGGTCCTGCGGATCGCCGAGGAGCACCCCGGCGACGTAGGGATCCTCGCGCCGCTCGTCATGAACGTGTTCTCGCTCGAGCCGGGGCAGGCGATTTACCAGCCGGCCGGCGTTCTGCACGCGTATCTCAGCGGCGTGGGCGCGGAGATCATGGCAAACAGCGACAACGTGCTTCGCGGCGGGATGACGGTGAAGCACATCGACGTGGACGAGCTCGCGAAGGTAGGCCTGTTCCGCAGCGAGGAGCCGGTGGTGCTCTCCGGCGAGCCGGAGGAACACGACGGATGCACCGAGGTCTCCTACCCCGCGCCCTTCGAGGAGTTCGCCTTCTCGCGCGTGACGACCGGTCCCGAGTGCTCGATCTCCGCCCGGACCCCGCAGATCCTCTTCTGTCACGCCGGAGCGGTCCGCCTGCGCACGACCGACCAGGAGCTCGAGCTCGCCGCCGGCGAGTCGGTCTTCATCGACGCGGGCACCGGCGACATCGCGGCGACCGGCGCCGGCGAGATCTTCCGCGCACGCGTGCCGGGGTAGCGATGCGGCTGCTCGTCGACGCCGACAGCATGCCCCCGCGGGTCCGAGCGATTATCGCCCGAGCGGCCTCCCGGCACGAGCTGGAGGCCGTTTTCGTCGCCAACCGCGCGCTTCCGCTCCCGGTCGAAGGGGGGACGATGGTCGTCTGCGACGACGCCGACGCGTGGATCGCCGCCGAGGTGCACGCCGAGGACCTCGTCGTAACGCGCGACGTGCCGCTCGCGGCGAAGATCGTGGAGCGGGGCGCGGAGGTGATCACCGACCGTGGAGAGCACTACACGAGCGAGAACATCGGCCCCCGGCTCTCCGAGCGCGAGTTCGCGATGCGCATGCGCGACGCGGGAGAGCTCACGTCGAGCGGGCGGCCCTACGGGCCCCGGGAGCTTTCGGCGTTCGCGAACGCGCTCGACCGGGAACTGGCGGCACGGCACCGGAGCGCTTGATGAAGATGAGGAGAATAATTATATTTTTATCGATTTCAGAAAGGAAGGTGCTATGAAGACAACGCAGGTAACCGACGGGATCTTTCGACTTTCGGCAAACGTCGACAACATCCTCTTCGAGAGCATCTGGCCGATTCCCAACGGCGTCTCGATGAACTCGTACATCGTAAAGGGTGAGAAGGCGGCGATCGTCGACGGCGTGTGCGACTGGGACGGAGTCCCGGAGACGCTCTACGAGCAGCTCGACGAGATGGATCTCGACATCAAGGACCTCGACTACGTCATCATGAACCATCTCGAGCCCGATCACTCCGGCTGGTTCGACAGTTTCCTCAAGCTGCGAAGCGACGTCACGGTGATCGCGAGCGAGAAGGGCGCCGAGCTCGTGAAGTACTTCTACGGCTACGAGGGCGACGTCCGGGCGGTCAAGCACGGCGATACGCTCGACCTGGGCGATGGACGCGTGCTGATGTTCGCCGAGATCCCGAACGTCCACTGGCCGGAGACGATCGCGACCTACGATACGAAGAGCAAGACGCTGCTCCCCTGCGACGCGTTCGGCAGCTTCGGGGCGGTGGGCGAGAAGATGTACGACGAGCAGCTCGACGAGAAGGACTTCGCCTTCTACGAGCAGGAGGCCGAGCGCTACTACGCGAACATCGTCGGACCGTTCTCCATATTCGTGCAGCGTGCGATCGACAAGCTCAAGGACGTCGATGTGCAGATCATCGCTCCCGGCCACGGCATCGTCTGGCGCAAGGATCCCTCGCGCATCCTGGGCGACTACATCCGCTACGCGAGCTACAGCAAGGGCCCGGCGAAGACCGACGTGACCGTGCTCTACGCCTCCATGTACGGCATGACCGCGCGTGGCGTCGACCCCGTCGTCGAGGGGCTCGAGAGCGAGGGTGTGAAGGTCCACGTGCACAGGATTCCTGAGACCGACTGGAGCTTCGCGCTCGCGAGCGTCTGGCAGAGCTCCGGCGTGGTGATCGCCACGCCCACCTACGAGTACAAGATGTTCCCGCCCATGGGCGCGCTGCTCGAGGAGATCGGGCGCAAGAAGGCGCTCAACCGGAAGGCGTTCCGATTCGGCAGCTACGGGTGGTCGGGCGGCGCGCAGAAGGAGCTCGACGAGATCATGGAGCGCAACCGCACGAACTGGGAGTTCCTCGAGCCGGTCGAGTTCCGTGGCGCCCCCACGCAGGAGCACCTCGATCTGATCCGGCAGCGGGGAAAGGAGCTCGCGGTCGCGGTGAAGCATTGGGTGAACGAAGGCGCGTAGCGCCTTCGTTCGGTCAGCGGGTCTGTGCGGTCGTGGGGAGGTGCGTCGGGTCGGTGACGCGCGTGACCGCGTAGCCGCGGTCGCCGAGCAGCTCGATTACGTTACCGCGCCCCACCAGGTGTCCGGCGCCTACCACGACGAACGTCGTCTCCTCGCCGGCGAGATACCCGACGAGCGAGTCGATCCACGCTTCGTTGCGCAGGGTGAACAGCCGGTCGTAGACGGCTGCGTCGTCTGCGCCGCCGTGCTGGTCGAGGATAATCGCCTCGATCGCAGACACGTCGCCGGACCGCCACGCCTCGTAGAGGCGCTCGATCCTCCCGCTGTCCCCGGCGTGATCGAGCGCGAGGAGGAGCGACCGCGCCTGTTCTTCGAAGGAGCCGCTGGCGAGCGCGTCGAGCTGCTCCTCAACGGTTTCCAGTCCCGCCTGTGGTATTCGTCTCGCGCTCGCCTTCGCCGCGAAGTACGCGTCGAGCCCGTTCTCCGCGGTGAAACCTTCGGGCAGGCCCCCGGACTCGGCGACGAGCATTTCGACGAGCCACGGCTGCAGCGTCTCGATCGCCTCCACGGGGAACCCGGCGCTCGACGCCCACCGTCGGATTCGTTGCCACCCGTCTTCATCGACGTAATCGTGCAGTGCTCGTCCCGGCGGTAGCTCGCTGCGCTCTGCCATCGCCTCGCTCAGACGCCTGGTGAGATCGCCGTCGAGGGCGACCTCGGTCGCGAGCGCGTCGCTCAGCGTGAACGCGTGGCGCACGACCGCAGGCGGAGGCACGGCCTCCGGCGGCGCGGCGTGGATCGAGCCGTAGAGGTAGATCGTCGCCGAGTCCGACCGCGCCTCCCACAGGAGTGGAACCGCGTCGGGCGGTGCGGTCGCATCGGCCTGGGCGAGAAGAGAGGCCGATGCGCCGGCGAGCACGAGCGCGACCGTGAGAGCGGTCCGGAAGACGCGCGATACGCCGCCTACGGGCCACCGGCCGCGCCGTGCGACGCTGCGCGACTCAGAACGCGGCATTGCCCGGTGTCCGCGGGAAGGGGATGACGTCGCGGATATTCTGCATACCCGTGCAGTACTGGATGAACCGCTCGAACCCGAGCCCGAAGCCCGAGTGCGGCACGGTGCCGAACCGTCGCAGGTCGAGGTACCACCAGTAGTCCTCGCGGTTGAGGCCGACCTCGTCGATCCGGCGCTCGAGCGCACCGAGGTCTTCCTCGCGCTGGCTACCGCCGATGATTTCGCCGAGCCTGGGGACGAGAACGTCCATTCCGCGAACCGTTTTCCCGTCGTCGTTCTGCTTCATGTAGAACGCCTTGATGTCGCGAGGATAGTCGGTGACGATGACCGGCCGCCCGTACACCTGCTCGGTGAGGAACTTCTCGTGCTCGCTCTGGAGATCGATGCCCCACGAGACGGGGAACTCGAACCCGGCGCCGCTCGTGGTGAGCGCGTCCACTGCCTCGGTATAGGTGATCCGCTCGAACGTGCTCTCGGCGACCGAGCGCAGGCTGTCGATGAGGCCCTTCTGTATGCGCAGGTCGAAGAACGCCAGATCCTCCTCGCAGTCGGTGAGCAGTCCGGAGATGAGCGAGGTGATGAACTCCTCGGCGAGATCCATGTTGCACTCGATGTCGCAGAAGGCGATTTCCGGCTCGATCATCCAGAACTCGGCGAGGTGACGCGTCGTGTTCGAGTTCTCCGCGCGGAAGGTGGGGCCGAAGGTGTAGACCCGGTCGAGCGCGCTCG
>CAYWJH010000034.1:0-4385 GCA_964458555.1 uncultured Spirochaetaceae bacterium
TTTACGCCACAAACGCCCGCGGTGCTTCATAACAGCAAGGTCGATGACAGTTTACAACGAACGGATGTCGCTCGCGCGCCGTGCTGACACGCGCTCGCGTGGCAGGTAGACTCGCGCTCATGCAGAGCAACGACTACACCGTCAGGAATCCCTTCGTGGGCATCGAGGGGTATCGCTGTTTCGGGTGCGACCCGGATAATCCCATCGGTCTGCGACTCGACTTCCACCGCTCGGGGGACACCGTGTGGGCGACCTGGGACCCGCGACCCGAGCTCGAGGGGTATCCCGGCGTCGTTCACGGCGGCATCCAGGCGACGCTCTGCGACGAGCTGGGCGGATGGTACGTCTACGCGGTCCTCGGGACCGCCGGGGTCACGAAGGACCTCTCGATCACCTACGAGCAGTCCGCGCGCGTCGAGGAGGGCCCCCTACGCGTCGTCGCAAAGGGGATTGAGAGCTCGGCGAAGCAGGCGGTGATCGAGGCGGAGATCTTCAACGCCGGTGGTACGCGCTGCGCGGTTGCCCGGCTCACGTACGCGATCTTCAGCGAGGGCGTCGCGCGCAAGCGGCTGTACTTCCCTGGCCGAGAGGCGTTCGTGCCGCCCGAGGCCCGCGAGGAGGAGTGACGCGAGTCGGCGGTGACGTGCTCTCCGATGGCGCGCGCGGCCCCTCGCACGAGGCTTTGCCCGCGCCCGGGCTCCGGCACTATCTTCGACGGGTGAACTACCCTGACACGCTCTTCGACCTGTTCATGTACCCGCTCGAGGCGGTGAGCCTCACGAGGAAGCGGCGCGAGCTGATGCGCGAGGCCGCGGGCGATGTGCTCGAGCTCGGAGCCGGCACCGGCGTGAACCTCGCGTACTACGATCAGCGCCGGGTCGGTTCTCTCACGCTGAGCGATCTCTCGATCACCGAGCGGGTCGCCGAGCGGGCGCGCGAGTTTCGTTATCGTGCCGGGTTCGTGAACGGAGAGGTGCGCCTCGTCGAGGCCGATGCGCTCGACCTGCCCTTCGCCGACGAGAGTTTCGACACGGTCGTCTTCACGCTCGTCTTCTGTTCTGTGCCGGACCAGGCGCAGGCGCTCGGTGAGGTCCACCGGGTGCTACGACCGGGCGGGCGGATCGTGTTCATCGAGCACGTGCGCCCGCACGGCTCGGCAAAGCACCTCGCCGACCGGCTCAACCCCGTCTGGCACGCGACCACCGGCGAGTGCAACATCAACCGCGAGACGGCGGCGGCGATCGCCGTCGCGGGCTTCCGGATGGAGCGACTGACGTCGAGCGGCGGAAGTTTCCTGATCGACGGCGTGGCGACGAAGCCGGCGCTTTGACGAAGAGCGCAATCCGGGTAGACTATGTGAAAAAGGGGGGGGTGTGAACCTGCAATCACGCGTGAAACTCAACAACGGCGTCGAGATCCCGTGGGTGGGTCTCGGGGTCTTCCAGTCCGAGCCGGGGAAGACTACCCAGCAGGCGGTGGAGTGGGCGCTCGAGATCGGTTACCGGCACGTCGATACCGCCGCGCTCTACGGTAACGAGGAGAGCGTGGGCCGCGGGCTCGAGGCGAGCGGTCTGCCGAGAGACGAGGTCTTCGTAACGACAAAGGTGTGGAATACCGACCAGGGCTACGACAAGGCGCTTGCCGCCTTCGACACGAGCATGAAGAAACTGCAGCTCGACGTCGTGGACCTCTACCTCATCCACTGGCCCATGAACGGCACTCGCCTCGAGACGTGGAAGGCGCTCGAGAAGCTCTACCAGGACGGCCGCGTGCGCGCGATCGGCGTGAGCAACTTCCTCGTACACCACCTCGAAGAGCTCGCCGAGAATTCCGGGATCGTGCCGGCGGTGAACCAGGTGGAGTTCCACCCGTTCCTGCTGCAGAGGGATCTGCTCGACTACGATCACGAGCACGGCATCCGCCACGAGGCGTGGAGCCCGCTCACCCGGGCGAAGCTCTGGGACGATCCGGTGATCGACGAGATCGCCTCGAAGCACGGGAAGTCGCGCGCTCAGGTCCTGCTGCGGTGGGACCTCCAGCACGGCGTGGTGACGATCCCCAAGTCGGTCCATCGGGAGCGGATCGAAGAGAACGCCAAGCTGTTCGACTTCGAGCTCGACGACGGCGACATGAAAAAGCTCGACGGTCTCGACCGTGGCGAGCGGATCGGCCCGGACCCGGACGAGCTCGCCGCGCGCTGAGATCGCCTCACCTCGCCGACCGGGAGGGCTTCACTCGGCGGGCTCGGGACCGCTTGCCGGTGCCGAGCCCGCATCGCCGCCCCCGCTCTGCGTCGCGGTGTCGTCGGATCCCGGCTCCTCGTCGCGCTCGATCGTCGCCTCCTCGCGAAGCGACTCCACGAAGGCGTCGAACGCTTCGTGCTCGCGGCGGTTGCGGATTGCGCTCACGACGTCGTCCTTCGCCTGGTCGAAGGATCGCGGCTTTGCGGGGGTCTTCTCGTGGACGAGCGCGATGTGATAGCCGAACTCGGTCTGGAACACGTCGCTCGTTTCGCCGGGCTTCATCCGGAAGACGACGTTCTCGAACTTGTCGACCATCGCTCCTCGCGCGAAGGTTCCCAGGTCCCCGGCCTGCCCGTGCTGGTCAGAAAAGCGCTGCGCGACCGTCTCGAACGGCTGGCCGGCCTTGAGCGCGCGTTGCGCCTCGAGGATCTCCTGGAGCGAACGGCCGGGGTCTGCACCGCCGAAGGTGTGCCGCACGATGTGACTGACGTGCACGCGCTCCGGCTCGGCCCAGGCCGACGGGTCGGCGTCGTACGCTTCGCGTGCCTCTTCTTCGTCTACCTTCGCGACGCCCCGGTTGACCTCGCGGACGAGCTTGTCGACGCGGACGTCGTCCTCCATCTCCGCCTGATAGCGCGAGGGGTCGAACTGTCCTCCGTAGCGCTCCTGCAGCTGCGCGGCTCGCCGGCGGATCTCGTCCATCTTCACGGTGGGAAAGCGTTTCTTCGCCTCGCGGACGACGAGGTGCTTGTTGATCACGTTCTCGACCGCGAGCGCGTGGACCTCCGCTTCGCCGAGCGTGAGGTCTTGAGGCCGATCGGCCTGGCTCTGCATGAGCCGGCGGAACTCCGCGCTGAGCTCGGCGGGGTCGATGGGCTGGTTGTCGATCTTCATGCGCCGAGTCTACGGGAGGCGTGCGCGGCAGGCAAGGGAGCGCGGGCTGCCGATCGCGGCGCGATTCGCTACCTTTGGCGCCATGACGTACGACACGATCCTCATCGGCGCGGGGCCCATCGGCATCGAGATGGCGACGGTGCTCGGGCGCGCGGGTTTGCGCTACCTGCACCTCGAGGCGGGGGCGATCGGCGCGACGATCACCCGCTGGCCGCGAAACACACAGTTCTTCTCGAGCCCCGAATGGATCGCGATCGCCGGGGTGCCCATCCAGACCGAGGGGCAGGAGATCGTGACCGGAGAGCGCTATCTCGCCTACCTGCGCCAGGTGGTGGAGATCTTCGACCTCGACGTGCGCACCTACGAGCCGGTGACCGCCGTCGCCGGGGTCGATGGCGACTTCAGCGTCACCACGCGTGACCTCGCCGGAGAGGAGCACACGTATCGCTCGGCGACGGTCGTGCTCGCCACCGGCGATATGAACCATCCGCGCACGCTCGGCGTTCCCGGCGAGGATCTGCCGCACGTCACCCACTACTGGAGCGATCCGCATCTCTACTACCGGCGGCGGCTGCTGATCGTGGGGGGACGCAACTCCGCGGTGGAGGCGGCGCTGCGGTGCTGGCGCGCCGGCGTGGAGGTCGCGATCAGCTACCGCGGCGCGCTCCTCGACGAGAAGCGGCTGATATCCCGGCTGCACCTGGAGATCGACCTCCTCATCAGGAACGGTCAAATCGACTTCTATCCGCTCTCTGAGCCGGTGGATATCCGCCCGGGCGCCACGGTGCTGCGAGGCGTCGCCGCCGACGACAGCCTCGCGTCGACCGCGACGTCGGCGCACGGCGGGCGGCCGCAGATCTCCGAGCCGGGCGCGACCCGTGAAGTCGCCGCGGATTTCGTTTACCTCGCGACCGGCTTCGAGATGGACCAGTCGCTCTACGAGGCGCTCGGCGTCACGACCGAGGGCGATGAGCGCAAACCTACGCACGACCCGCAGACCATGGAGAGTAACGCGCCGGGCGTCTACATCGTGGGCACGGCGATCGGCGGGAACCAGCGCGGGTACAAGGTGTTCATCACGACGAGCCACGAGCACTGCACGAAGGCCGCCCGTGCGATCGCCGCGCGCGCGATCGGGGAGCGCGCCCCGGCCGGCATCGCCGCGATCCCGGACTCGTGGGTGGGCAACCATTCCTCGCGCGACTACCCGCTGTCGAGCAAGGACGTGGAATAGGGTTCGCGGCGGCG
>CAYWJH010000034.1:4485-30108 GCA_964458555.1 uncultured Spirochaetaceae bacterium
CGCGGCGGCGGGAAAGAGTAACAAAAACCTTCGTTGCAGGTGTTGACAAAGGCGGGAGAGGGGTGCATATGTGTAGCACCCTATTCTCAGGAGGCAGCTTGTGATCAAGCACAGAACCCCGAACATGATCGCCGGTGGCGCTGGCTATGCGCGTGCTGGGTACGGTAGCTGCCTCTCCGAGGCCGTGGGATGACAGACCGGACGGTCTGACCTTCACCAAGTCCCCGTAGACAAGCTATCCGACTCAGTCAGCGAGCCCTCCGACGTGGGCGTGGTCTATCCGCGCTCCCGGAGGAGCGCTCGCCTGGACCCGGACCGCTGCGAGGTGCAGCGGCCGAGGTGTCTTCCGAACTGGTACACGAGATGAACGAGAACGAACGAACGACAAAACCTGGCAATCTCTCCCAGATGTGGGGCTTCATGACCGGCTACCGGCTGACTTACGCCGCCGCGATCGGCGCCGTCGCGGTCGCGACGCTCGCGGCGTACGTCGTGCCGCTCGTGGTACGGCTGACGATCGACTCGATCATCGGCGATCGGCCGATCGACCTGCCGCGACCGATCGCGAGCTGGATCACGAACAGCGTCACGACCGACTACCTCGCCACGAACCTGTGGATTCCGGCGCTCGTGATCCTCTTCGTCACGATGGCCGGCGGTGTCTTCCAGTTCCTGCAGAAGAAGCTTTCGGCGCAGGCGAGCGAGCGCGCGGCGCAGCGGATCCGCGAGGACCTCTACGACCACCTGCAGCACCTCTCGTACGACTACCACGTCAAGGCTGAAACCGGGGATCTGATCCAGCGGTGTACGAGCGACGTGGAGACGGTCCGTCGCTTCCTCGCGATCCAGCTCGTCGAGGTGGGCCGGGCGGGAGTGCTGCTTCTCACCGCCTATCCGCTGCTGTTCAGCATCCACGTGCCGCTCGCGCTGCTGTCGGTGCCGATCGTGGTCGTGATCTTCGCCTTCTCGGCGGTCTTCTTCAAACGCGTGCAGACCGCGTTCAAGAAGAGCGACGAGAGCGAGGGCCGATTGTCGACGGTGCTGCAGGAGAACCTCACCGGCGTGCGCGTCGTGCGCGCGTTCGCCCGGCAGAAGTACGAGGAAGACAAGTTCGCCGAGCGCAACAGCGAGTTCCGAAGCCTCACGCGCAGGCTCATCGGCGTGTTCGCGGTCTACTGGGGCACGAGCGACTTCCTCGCGATGGGGCACATGATGGCGATCCTGCTCGCGGGTACCTGGTTCGCGATCGAAGGAGCGATCTCGATCGGCGACATCGTCGTCTTCCTCACCGTGGAGGGTATGCTCCTCTGGCCGGTTCGTTCGCTCGGACGGATCCTCGCCGATATGGGCAAGGCGACGGTGAGCCTGGGCCGCATCAACGAGGTGCTCGACACGCCCACCGAGTATCCCGCGGTGGAAGGCAGTAAGCCGGAGATCGCCGGCCGGGTCGAGTTCCGCGACGTGCGCTTCGCCTACGGCGACGGTCGCGAGATCCTCAAGGGCATCACCTTTACCGCCGAGCCGGGGATGACGATCGCGATCCTCGGTTCCACCGGCAGCGGGAAGAGCTCGCTCGTGCACCTGCTCGCGCGGCTCTACGACTACACCGCGGGCTCGGTCCGAATCGACGGGGTGGAGCTGCGCGAGATCGACAAGAAGTGGATCCGGAGCAACATCGGCTTCGTGCTCCAGGAGCCGTTCCTCTACGCGAAGACGGTGAAGGAGAACATCCGGCTCGCGAAGCACGGGTCGCACGACGGCGTTCACGACGCGGAGGTCTTCGCGGCCGCGCGCGACGCGGCGGTGCACGACGTGATCGAGGGCTTTGACAAGGGCTACGAGACGCTCGTGGGCGAACGTGGGGTCACGCTCTCCGGTGGACAGAAGCAGCGAGTCGCGATCGCGCGGGCGCTCATCACGAACAATCCGATTCTGGTCTTCGACGACAGCCTGAGCGCGGTCGATACGGAGACCGACGTGGCGATTCGCCGCGCGCTCGCCCGCCGGGCGAAGCACGCGACGACGTTCATCATCAGCCACCGGGTGACCACGCTCGCGTCGGCCGACCTGATCCTGGTGCTCGACGACGGCGAGGTCGTCGAGGCGGGCTCGCACGAGGAGCTCATGGCGCGCGAGGGCCTCTACCGCAGGGTCTGGGCGATCCAGAACTCGCTCGAGGACGAGATGCAGAAGGAGCTGACCCATGAATCAGTTTGAGGAGCAGGACTACACGAAGGAGTTCGACCCGCAGTTGTGGCGGAAGCTGCTGCGGTTTGCGGGGCCCTACAAGTGGCATCTCTCAGGGCTCGCCTGCGTCATGGTGCTCGTCGCGGTGATCGACGCGCTCTTTCCCATGATGAACAAGCTCGCGATCGACCGGTACATCGTGCCCGGCACGACCGACGGCCTGGCCGGCTTCCTCGCGCTCTACGGCGTGCTCGTCGTCGTGCAGGCGGCGAACGTCTTCGCGCTCATCTCGCTCGCCGGGCGCGTCGAGGTGGGCATCGTCCACGACCTGCGCAAGACCGGCTTCCGCCGGCTGCAGGAGCTCTCGTTCAGCTACTACGACCGCACGCCGGTGGGCTGGATCATGGCGCGCATGACGAGCGACGCGCAGCGCCTGGGCGATACGATCAGCTGGGGGCTCGTGGACATCGCGTGGGGCGGCACCATGATGATCGCGATCGGCGTGTTCATGCTCAGCATGGACGTGACGCTCGGCCTCGTCGTGCTCTCGGTGATCCCGCCGCTCGCGCTCGCGAGCCTCTACTTCCAGAAGCGGATCCTCGAATCGAACCGCGAGGTCCGCAAGACGAACTCGAAGATCTCCGGCGCGTACAACGAGGGGATCATGGGCGCGAAGACCACCAAGGCGCTCGTCCAGGAGAAGGCGAATCTCGAGGAGTTCACGCAGCTCACGAACCGGATGCGCCGGATGAGCGTCCGGACCGCGATCTTCAGCGGCCTCTACCTGCCCATCGTCCTCACGCTCGGTTCGATCGGGACCGGGCTCGCGCTCTGGTCCGGCGGCGCGGGCGTGATGGCGGGAGCGATCACCTACGGCACGCTCGTGGCCTTCGTGGGCTACACCGTTCAGTTCTTCGAGCCGATTCGCGAGCTCGCCCGGGTGATCACCGAGCTGCAGGCGGCGCAGGCGAGCGCGGAGCGCATCATGTCGCTCGTCGAGACCGAACCGGACATCCAGGACCCGCCGGAGGTGGTGAAGCGCTACGGCGACTCGTTCGCCCCGAAGCGGGAGAACTGGGAGCACGCGCACGGTCGGATCGAGTTTCGTAACGTCGAGTTTACCTACAAGGAGGGCGAGACGGTCCTCAGAGGTTTCAACCTCACCGTCGAGCCCGGCGAGAGCATCGCGCTCGTGGGCGAGACCGGAAGCGGGAAGAGCACGATCGTCAACCTCGCGTGCCGGTTCTACGAGCCGACGAACGGACAGATCCTCGTCGACGGTCGGGACTACCGCGACCGCAGCATCCTCTGGCACGAGTCGCACCTCGGGTACGTGCTCCAGCAGCCGCACCTGTTCAGCGGGACCATCGCGGAGAATATCCGCTACGGCCGGCTCGACGCGACCGACGAAGAGATCCGCCGCGCGGCGGAGATGGTGAACGCGCACGCGTTCATCTCGCGGCTCGAGAAGGGCTACGACAGCGAGGTGGGCGAGGGCGGCAATCTCCTCTCCACCGGTGAGAAGCAGCTCGTGAGCTTCGCGCGCGCGATCATTGCCGACCCCGTGTTCTTCGTCTTCGACGAGGCGACGAGCTCGGTCGACACGGAGACCGAGCGGCTCATCCAGGACGCCGTGCAGACGGTGCTCGAGGGACGCACGAGCTTCATCATAGCGCACCGTCTGAGCACGATCCGCCGTGCCGATCGCATCCTCGTGATCGCGGGCGGGAAGGTCATCGAGGAGGGCAACCACCACGATCTGCTCGAGCTGCGCGGGAAGTACTACCACCTCTACACGAGTCAGTTCATAGAGCAGGAGGAGGAAGAGGTTCTGCTGCACCATTGAACGATCGGGGGCCGCGAGGCCCGCGGGCCGCGGCAGGGCCGTGGGATCCGGGCCGCGGCGTTTGCCATTCGCACCGAATGCGGTACATTTGCATATACAACATCCGGCTTGCCCGAAAATGGGAACAATGGCAATGGCAGCAGCCACGACCGATCATACGGAATCCTCGCTTCTCGACTCGCTTCGGCGGATGATGGAGGTCGCGATCGACCCCCAGCCGGACCGGGCGCGGAAGCTCCGCCGCTTGACGTCGATCGTCGTCGCGGACTTCCCGCGAGCGATGTTCAAACTCCAGGTTACCGACTGCGAGTCCATGCTGCGTGTCGTGCCGGAGTTCATTACGCCGCGTCTGCAGGGGTTCGTCGATCGCTATCGCTCGACGCTCGGGCCGCTGGATGTGCGCGATACGGTCCTTCCGCGGGGTACCGACTCGCTCATCGAAGCCGGGATCCTCTCGCACGAGGAGATCCGGCTGACCGGGGAAGCAGAGATCGAGCGCTACTACTCGGCGCATCTGGCGCATGCAGACCGCGAGCAACTGGGGAGAGCGATCAGGGAGGACCTTCGCGTTCGCGAGGTTCTCCTCGTGCCCGTGCGCCCGGACGACCTGCCCTTCGGCGTGATCTCGGTGTCCACGAGCCGGTCGCTGCGCGGCGCGGAGGTGAGCTACTGGCGCGCGGTCGCCGCGGCGGTGACGGCGGTCTACCGCGAGGCGAACCGGCAGCTGTTGGAGAGCCTCAAGACGTTCGCGTTCGCCACGAGCGGTGTTCCCGCCGTGCTCGTCGATGGCGAGGGCAATCCGCTCGACGCGAACCGGGCTGCGATGGCCGTGCTCGGCTACGCCGACCGCGCGTCGACGCTTCGGCATCTGGGAAACCTCCGTCCGTGTCTGCCTGGCCGCGGCGAACTGCCCGCGGCCGAAGACGAGCCTGCCGCCTTCTACCTCGGTGACGCGGCCGGAGGGGAGGTGCCGTGCACGATCGTCGCGGAAGACCTCACCGACCACGAAGGCCGGTCGTTGGGAGCGGTCGTCAGGTTTCACCCTGTCGACAGCCTGGAGCAGCGCTCGGTGCGGCTCACCGCACGACAACGCGAGGTGGCCCGCCTGATCGCCGACGGAATGACGACGAAGGACGTCGCGCTGCGCCTGGGGTTGAGCGTGCACACGGTCAACTACCACCGCGGGCAGATCCGGGACCGGCTCTCCGAGTCGGGCTCCGCAGGAGACCTGCGGACGAGCATCCGGCAGTACTTCCTCGGCGCCCGGAGATCCTAGAGGTCTCCAACGAAAAACAGTCATTGTGACGCGCGCGCCCGCGCGCGATACTACCGTTGGATTCGTCCGGGCAAGCCACGACAGGTCCGGACGGCGAGGAACGCCTATTTCACAGCACGAAGCGATTTGCACGCAGGAGCAGCGAAGGGTCTTGCTCGTCGAGGACCAGGCGCTCATCGCGCTTGCCACATCCACGAATCTCTCGAACACCGGGTACTGCGTGTCGGTCGCGCATACCGGCGAACACGCGGTCGAGCTCGTCGACCGGGCGCAGTCGGGCGACGATCCGTACCGGCTGATTCTCATGGACATCGATCTCGGTCGCGGCATCGACGGCGTGGAGGCTGCCCGTCGCATCCACGAGCGGTACGAGGTGCCGATTCTCTTTCTCACCGGCCACGCGGAGCCCGAGTATGTGGACCGGGTGCGGGAGGTGACCCGCTACGGCTACGTGCTCAAGTCGAGCGGTGACGCGATCCTCCGGGTCTCGATGGAGATGGCGATCGAACTGTACGAGTCCCACTGGCTCACCCGTGAGCAGCACGGCGAGCTCGAGGCGATCTACGACCACGCCCCGGTCATGATGATCGTCGTGGACAGAGATGCGAACGTCACGAAGGCGAACCGGCGCGCGCGCACCCGCGCCGGCCTGGCCGACGACGAGGCTACGTCGACGACGCTCGGGCGCGTCGTAAAGTGCATCCGGGCCGCGACGGACCCGGATGCCTGCGGACGCTACCCCGAGTGCGAGCGGTGCGGGTTGCGCGCCCTCGTGACCGAGACGCTCGAGAGCGGAGCGGAGTTCGACGACGTTCCCATTACGATCGAGACGGGGTCTCCCGACGAGCCTCGTTTCTTGCGCCTCAGCGTATCGTCGGCGCCGCTCGAGCAGCGCGACGAGCGATGCGCGCTCGTCTCCGCGATCGACCTTGATGCGTTGACCGAATCGGGAGAGAATGGACGACCATGAGCGAGTCCGATAGCTCTCCCGCCTTCATCGCCGGCGTCGGCGCTTCCGCGGGCGGCCTCGAAGCGATCGAGGCGTTCTTCTCTGCGATGCCCGCGGAGAGCGAGCTCGGGTTCGTCGTCGTCCAGCACCTCTCGCCGGACTACAAGAGCCTCATGGTCGAGATCCTCTCCAAGCGCACGCGCATGCCGGTGCACCGTGCGGAGGAGGGTATGAGCATCCGGGCGGGCGCGATCTACCTCATCCCCCCCAGGACGAACCTGACGATCTTCCACGGCAAGCTCCTCCTACACGAGCAGGAGCCCAGCCGCGGCGTCAACCTGCCCATCGACGTGTTTCTCCGGTCGCTCGCCGAAGACCAGGGCGAACGTGCGATCGCGGTCATCCTTTCCGGTACCGGAAGCGACGGCATGCGCGGCGTGCGCGCGGTGAAGCAGGCCGACGGGATGATCATGGTCCAGGATCCGGCGGGTGCGAAGTCCGACGGGATGCCGCGCGCGGCGATCTCTACCGGGCTCGCCGACTTCGTGCTGCCGGCCGGCGAGATGGCCGACCGGCTCGTCGCCTTCACGAGGCACCCGCATCTCGTCTCCGAGACGAACCGCGAGCGCCTTCACGTGGACGAGGACGGGATGACGCGCATCTTCGCGATGCTTCGCGAGCGGTGCAAGGTCGACTTCACGCACTACAAGCCGAGCACGGTCACCCGACGAGTGGACCGCCGCATGGCCATCACCGGCGTCGAGACCACCGACGAGTACGCCAACCATCTCCAGAGCAACCCCGCTGAGGTCACGACGCTCTTCCGCGAGCTCCTCATTGGCGTGACGAGCTTCTTCCGCGATACCGAGGTCTTCGAGAAGCTGCGCGCGGAGGTCATTCCGGGCCTCGTGGACGCAGCCTCCGGCCGCGAGCTGCGGCTCTGGGTCGTGGGGTGCTCGACCGGCGAGGAGGCGTACACGCTCGCGATGCTCATCCGCGACGCGCTCGACGGGCGCGGCGACGCGCTCGACGTGAGGATCTTCGCCACCGACATCGATCGCGACGCGCTGCAGTTCGCGGCGACAGGCTCGTACCCGGAGAGCGTTGCCGCGGACATCCCCACGGAGTTCCTCTCGCGCTACTTCGTCCGAAAGGACGATCACTTCCAGGTCACGAGGTCGGTCCGCGAGATGGTCGTGTTCGCGCAGCACAACCTGGTGAAGGACCCGCCGTTCACCTCCATCGACCTCATCAGCTGCCGGAATCTCCTCATCTATTTGCAGCCGGTGCTGCAGACGAAGGTGCTCGAGTTCTTCCTTTTCTCGCTGCGGCCCGACGGCGTGCTGCTGCTCGGTACGAGCGAGACGGTGGGCGAGATGGCCGACGGCTTGCGCACCGTCGACCACACGACGAAGATCTTCCGGAGCAAGGGGCGGCTGCGCCTCGTCTCCGGAACCTCCGAGGGCGGGCACTCGAGCGGAGATTCGGGCGGAGGTCCGGGCGAGACGCGGTTCGGGGAGATCTCTCGACAGGCTCGTGCGCTTCGCGCCGCGACGCGCAGCGACGGCGAGCGGACGCTCGAGCGATTTCTCGAGACGGTCTCCTCGCGCTTCCTGCCGACCGCCGTTATCGTGAACGAGAACCTGGAGGTGCTGCACGTCGTTGGCGACAGTCGGCCGTACATGCAGGTTCCTGCCGGAAGGCCGACGGTCGAGCTCGAGCGGATCGTCGTCAAGGAGCTCGCGATCCCCTTCGTCACCGGGCTCCAGAAGGTGTTCCGCGAGCAGAAGCCCCTCGAGTTCCACGGCGTCAGGGTCCGCGACGGCGAGACAACTCGCGTGGTCGACCTGATCCTGATGCCGATCGAAGAGCGACGCGGCCAGGCCCCGCTCGCCGCCGGGCTCGTCCGTGAGCACGAGGCCGAAGGCGACGACGAGTGCATCGACACGACGACGTACGACCTGTCGCACGAGGCCGAGCAACGGATCACCGACCTCGAGCAGGAGCTCCACTTCTCGCGCGAGAACCTCCAGGCGACGATCGAGGAGCTCGAGACGGCGAACGAAGAGCTCCAGGCGACGAACGAGGAGCTGCTCGCGAGCAACGAGGAGCTGCAGTCTACCAACGAGGAGCTGCAGTCCACCAACGAGGAGCTCTTCACGGTCAACGCGGAGTACAACGCGAAGATCGTCGAGCTCAACGAGCTCACCGGCGACGTGGAGAACCTGCTCGCGAGCTCGACCATCGGCCTGCTCCTGCTCGACGAGAACTCCACCGTCAGGCGGTTCTCCCCCGGCATGACGAGGCTCCTCGACCTCACCGAGTCCGATGTGGGCCGCGCGATCGAGCGGGTGCCGAGCCACGCGAAGGAGTTCGACCTGCGTGAAGCGTACCGCGACGCGGAAGCCGGACCCGGCGACTGGGAGGTGGAGACCGTCGAAGGTGCGTGGTTCCTCCTCCACGCCGAGCCGTACGAGATCGGCCCCGACGAGACCTCAGGAACGGTGATCTCCGCGGTCGACATCACCGACCGCAAGCGGATCGAGGCCGAGCTCGCCGAGCGCCATCGCAGGCTCGAGGAAGACGAGGAGCGATACCGCCTGCTCGTGGAGAACGCGCACGCGATCCCGTGGGAGTACTCGATCCCTGACGATGAGTGGACCTACGTCGCCCCGCAGGTAACCGGCATCCTCGGGTACGCGCCGAAGGAATGGGTCGACTACGCCTTCTGGCTCGACCGTCTCCACCCGGACGATCGCGGGTGGGCGAGCGAGTACTGCAACGCGTGTACCGCGCGCGGTGAGACGCACGTGTTCGAGTACCGGTTCCGCGCGAAGGACGATTCGTACCGCTGGCTTCGCGACGTCGTGACGGTGGAGCTCGCCGACGGAAAGCCCGTGCGCATTCGCGGCTACATGATCGACATCACCGACCGCAAAGACGCGGAGCAGCACGCCGAGCAGCTCGCCGCCCAGCGGGAGCTCTTGCTGCGCGAGATGAGCCACCGTGTGAAGAACAATCTGGCAACGCTCGGGTCGCTGCTCGAGCTTCAGGCTGGAGAGGCCGATCAACCGGCCGTCACCGACGCGCTCGGCGACGCCCGACGACGGATCGAGACAGTCCAGGCGATCTACGAGCTGCTCCACCGCCGGAGCCCGGGCGAGTCGGCCGACGCGGGCGCCTACGTGTCCGACATCGCGCGCCACGTGGTCGACGCGATGGGGGCTTCCGACACCGTGCGTACCGAGGTCGACGTGCGCGTGGTGCCGGTCGCCGCCGACGCGCTTCTTCCGCTCGGCATCCTCGTCAACGAGCTCATCACGAACAGCATGAAGCACGCCTTCTCGGGCGGGCGGACTGGTACGATCCGGGTGAGCCTCGCCGACGGCGACGGGTCGACCGCCACGCTGTCGATCTCCGACGACGGGACGGGCTTCGACCCGCAGAGCACGCCGGGCGGCGGGCTCGGGCTCACGCTCGTGGAGGGACTCGCCGAGCAGTTGGGCGGGCGTGCGCGCATCGATTCGGGACCCGCGGGAACCGTCGCCACGATAGCCTTTCCACGGGAGGCGTGATGGCCGCTGGGGAATTTCTGTCGTTTCGAGGTGAGCCTTGCACGAGAGCGCGAGGAGTGGGTATTCTCAGTTTGTGACGACCCGGGGGCGGGGCGACGTGAAGCGTGCGAGTTCCGTTTGCCTGTATAACAGCTTCAGGAAAAGGACATAAAGATGGCTACGAAACAACGCCGAGGTCTCAGCATCCCCGCGAAGGTTCTCGTGACGGCGTTCGCCGGGATCGTCGTTCTCGCGGCGGTCCTTTCCGTGTTGTCGATTCGGGACGTGCGCGAACAGGCGGAGGCGGCGACGGTCGCCTCGAGTCGTGCCGTCGTGCTCGCCGCGGAGGCGGCGCGCGAGGAGATGGCGGCGAAGCTCGAGCAAGGGCTGGTCCGACCCTTCGACGAGCTCATCGAGGCTGGAGACCAGGATCTGCTCGTGAGCGCGGTCCCGGTGCTCACCGCGATTCGGATCGCGGAGGCGAACGCGGAGGAGGCGAACTACGAGTTCCGCGTACCCAAGGTCAGCCCGAGAAACCCGGAGAACGAGCCCACGTCGCTCGAGCTCGGGGTGCTCGAGAAGCTCAAGAACGAACGGCTCGACGAGTACGTGCTCGCTGAGGCCGAGCAGCTGCGCTACTTCCGCCCGATCCGGCTCACCGACGAGTGCATGCTCTGCCACGGCTCGCCGGCGGGTTCGACCGATCCTATCGGCGGTACCCGCGAAGGGTGGGAGGTCGGCGAGATTCACGGCGCCTTCGAGATCATCACCTCGCTCAAGGGCGCCCGGGAGATTCAACGCGCCGCGATTACCCGGACATCGATCATCTCGGTTGCACTCGTGCTCCTCGTCTCGGGCGCCCTCTTCGCCGTGGTCGGGCGCGTGGGCTCCTCGCTCCGTCGCTACATGGAGCAGTTCCAGACCGCCGCCACGGGCGATCTGCGCGTTCGCGCCGATGTGTCGAGCCGTGACGAGATCGGCACGCTCGCCGAGTCGTTCAACGAGTTTACCTCGTCGATCGGGACCATGGTCGCCCGGATCCGCACGGTGACCAATCGAACGCACGAGCTCGGGGGAAACCTCGCCTCCATGTCCGAACAGCTCGCCGCGGCGACCGAGCAGATGGGCGCGAACGTCGAGTCGATCGAAGACAAGACGCGAACGCTCGACGGCGAGGTGTCGCGCTCGACCGAAGCCGGGCGTACCGTGCGGGACGTGCTTGGTTCGCTCGGCGAGCAGATCGCCTCGCAGTCCACGGCGATCAACCAGTCGTCGGCGGCGATCGAGGAGATATCGCAGTCGATCCAGAGCATCGCGCGCGCTGCGGAGGAGAAGCTTGCGACGGCCCGCGAGCTCGAATCCCAGGCGGTCACCGGCTCGGAGCAGATGGATCGGTCGGTGGAGATGATGCGCCGGCTGTCGAGCTCGGCGACCACGATCGGCGAGAGCATATCGGTCATCCAGGACGTCTCGGCCCGCACGAACCTGCTCGCGATGAACGCCGCGATTGAGGCGGCGCACGCGGGCGACGCCGGGCGCGGCTTCGCCGTCGTCGCCGGGGAGATCCGTAAGCTCGCCGAGTCGAGCGCGGAGAGCGCGTCCATGGTCCGTAATTCGCTGAACGAGGTGACCGAGCTCATCCAGGAGTCGGAGTCCATGACCGATTCGGCCGGGTCGGTCTTTTCCGACATCGTCGTGAAGGTGAAGACGGTCGCGGAGGCGATCATGGAGATGAAGGGGGCTACCGACGAGCTCTCCCAGGGCAGCTCGGAGATCGTCGAGGCGCTCTCGACGCTCATCGAGATGACCGAGAACGTGAAGAATCGCTACGGCGAGATCGACGAGCAGGCGGAGGGCATCGTGACGTCGATGGAGACGCTCGGGCGGATCTCCACCGAGAATCGCTCCGGCATGGACGAGCTGACCTCCGGGATCGCCGAGATTCGCGACGCCACGCAGTTGATCGCCGAGACCGGAACGACGAACGCGGAGAACGTTCAGGAGCTCCAGGAGCTCGTCGATCGGTTCAAGCTCGACGAGTCGGACGATGCAGACGATACCGGTGGTACCGACGCCGCCGGCGACACCGGCGACGCCGCCGAGCCGGAGAACGATCAGAGTTGACGGATACTTGTCGGTACAAGTACGTTACTCTCCATGACCGGTAGGCGCGGCACGGGGTATCCGAGGTGTCGATGATTACTCGCGAGGACTCCACGGTCGAAGCAGTTGACGAAGCGAGGCGGCGCTATTTCGAAGAGAGCCCGCTTCCCATGGCCGAGCTCGACCGCACGATCGCGGAACGGCTCGTGGCGGTCGCCACCGGTCAGGCCGCCGCCGGATCCGCCGACGGATCCGCGGACGGTATCTGCGCTCCGTGCCCGGGATTCGCCTCCAATCGGGCGATGGTCCGCCTCATGGGCGCTCGCGACGCGGACGCCCTGCAGGAGCACATCGGTCTGGTCGTTCCGCCGGAGCGCGTCGACGATCTCGCGCGATTCGGTTCCGCCGCGCTCGCCGACGGCGAGTCCGAAGTCACGCTCGCGCTACGGAAGGTAGACGGCTTGTCCGTCGTCCTCCGCCTGCACGCGAGCGTACCGTCCGGTGATGGCGAGCCGATGCTGCTCTCCGCGACGGAGGTCACGGGAGACGCCGAGTTCTTCCGGCAGCTGAACCTGTTGGCCCTGCTTCCCGAGTTGAACCCGAACATGGTCTTTGTCGTCGACGGAGCGACGGACGTCGCCTACACGAATCCGGCCGCACGAGCCTGGCTCCTCGAGCACGACCTCGCCGCGGGTGAGGCTCTCGAGCGATTCGAGCAGAAGCCCTCGGAGGCCCTCGAGGATGACTCTTCGAGCCGCAGTCACACCGTGGATTTCGAGGACGGCAGGCGGTATCGCGTAGACAGCGCGTCGGTTGCCGGCGTCGACCGCCGGATGATCACCGTGACCGACGTGACCGACGTCACCCGACTCCGCGCCGAGCACGACCTGTTCGAGCGGGCATTCAACGCGACGACGAACCCCATGCTCATCACCGACGCGGACGGGCGCATCGAGCACATCAACGACGCGTTCACGGCTCACTATGGCTACACGGCCGACGAGGCGCGCGGAGAGAACCCGCGCATCCTCAACCCGGGCCGCGCGACGTACCGGGACCTGGGCGTTTCGGACGAGGAGTACGACGAGCTGTTCACCACTATGCGGGAGCGGCTCGCCGACGAGGGGCACTTCGAGGGCGAGCTCGCCAACGAGTGCGCGCACGGATACGTGAGCTGGATCAAGGTCGTGCTCACGAGAATCGACCTGGGCGACGGGATGCCGGCGAAACACCTGGGGGTCCACGTGGACGTGGGTGCGGCGCGGCGGCGCGAAGAGGCGACGAGGCTCGAGATCCTCCAGACGATCGCGCGGGTGGGAGAACTCCGGGACAACGAGACCGGGCGTCACATGCGCCGGGTCGGTCTCTACGCGCGGAGGCTCGCAGAGACGTTGGGAATGCCCGCCAAGTACTGCACCGACATCGAAAACCAGGCTCCGCTGCACGACATAGGGAAGGTCGGCATCAGCGACACGATCCTCCTCGCGCCGCGCAAGCTGACCGCACAGGAGTTCGAGATCATCGAGCGCCATACGACGCTGGGGTACAGCATTCTCGCCGAATCCCCGTCAATGGAAATGGCCGCCGCCATCGCGCTCGGTCACCACGAGAAGTACAACGGCCGCGGGTACCCCTTTGCGCTCGAGGGCGAGCAGATCCCGCTCGCGGCGAGGATCGTCGCGCTCGTAGACGTCTACGACGCGCTGCGCAGCGACCGGCCGTACAAGCAGGCGTGGGATCACGAGTCCACGCGCGCGGAGATCGTCGGGCTCGCGGGAGCGCACTTCTGCCCGGACGTTATCGCCGCGTTCGAGAAGATCGAGTCGGATTTCAAGCAGATCTCGATCACGCACACCGACGAATGACGGAGAAAGAACCATGCAGAACGATACCGACGGCGCGTTGTTCGACCGTGCGCCGGTGGGCTACTTCATCCTCGACCGCAACGGGCGGATCGAGCGAGCGAACGCGAAGGCAGCCTCGCTCGTCGGCGTGCACCAGGACCGGCTCGTCGGCAGGCCGTTCGTCGTATTCCTCGTGCCCGAGAGCCACGCGCCCTTCGTGACCTATCTCTCCGACGTCTTCTCCGCCGCCGGAGAACAACGACAGCGACGCTTCCGCCTCGTTACCCGCGATCGCGCCGAGAAGTGGCTGACCCTTGAAAGCCGCGCGGAAGAGGGGTCCGTCGACAAGCCGGTCTGCTACGTCGCGGCGTTCGACGCGACCGACGAGGTGCAGACGCGGCGCAAATTGGAAACGAGCGAGCACCGCTACCGGCTTATCGTGGAGAGCGTGAACGACGCCGTCTACCTCGTGAGCATCGATCCCGCCGGACGACCGGGACGGTTCGTCGGGGTGAACCGACGCGCGGTGGAGTCACTCGGCTACACCGAAGAGGAGCTCCTCGCGCTCGGAGCGTCCGACATCAACGCACCCGCTTCGCGCAAGCTCATCCCGGAGTTCGCGCAGCGGCTGCGAAGGGACGGCCGCGCCGTGCACGAGTTCACCCACCGGCGCAAGGACGGCTCCGAGTTCCCGGTGGAAGTCGGCGCGCGCATCGTCGTGATCGACGGCGAGACGCAGATTCTTTCGGTGGCGCGCGACATCACCGCGAGGAAGGAAGCCGAACGGCGAATGGCGCACCTCCAGCGCGTGCTGCGCACGATCGCCCGGGCAGACCGCGTGTTGTTGCGGGAGAACGACTCCGGGCGGTTGATCGACGAGGTCGCGACGGTCCTCGAGGCAGAGGGCGGGTACGGTCAGGTGTGGATCACGCTTCGCGGGCCCGACGGCGAGCTCGCAGGCGACGCGCACGCCGGCATCGGGGAAGAGTACGACGAGTTCCGCGAGCGGTTGACCGGTGGATGGGTGCCTCCGTGCGTAAAACGACTCACCTGCGACGCGGAGCCCGTGAGCGTCGTGACCGACCGGGAGACGGTGTGCGCGACGTGCCCGTTGCGCGATGCGTGTGTATCGGGCGTACCGGCGGTCGCCGTGCTGGGTCACGGCGAGCGGCGGTACGGCCATATGGTCGCGACGCTCGACGACGACGAGACGACGAGGTCGGAGCAGGTCGAGCTGCTGCGCGGGTTCGCGGAGAACCTGTCGTACGCGCTTGCACGCACCGCGTAGACTCGCCGGCGCGGCGAGATCGTCGGAGTATCAGCGGTCGAAGTCCGGCGCGTAGACGACGATCGGCTCGGTCTTGCCCTTGACCTCCGCGCGGAACGCCTTTTTCCACGTGAAGCGGTCGCCGGTCGCCGAGTAGGTCGCCTCGGAAACGAGCACGTTCGTCTGCGCGCGCTTGTTGAGCGCTTCGATGCGCGAGGCGGTGTTGACCGTGTCGCCGATCGCGGTGAACTCGCGCTTCTTGGCGAAGCCGAGCTCTCCTACGATCACCGGACCGCTGTGCAGCCCGATGCCGATGGTGAACTCGTGGTGGTACCGTGCCTTCAGGAACGCGTTGAAGCTCGCGAGCTCGGCGAGCATCTCCTGCGCCGCCTGTACGGCGAGCACCTGGTGGGCCCCTTCGACCTCGCGGTCGAGCCCGAAGACCGCCATGATACCGTCGCCCATATACTTGTCGATGTACCCGCCGTTGCGGTCGATCGCCGCGCAGATCGCGTCGAAGTACCGGTTGAGGATGTGGACGACGTCGTACGGCAGCGCGTTCTCCGAGAAGGAGGTGAACGACCGGATGTCGGCGAAGAGGATCGTCGAGTCGACCTCGCGTCCGACCGCGCCCTGGCCGCTGCGCCCCTGCTGGATCGCCTCGGAGATGTCGGCGTCGTCGAGGACGAGTCGACGGAGTCGGAGGTTGCCGGTCGCCGTCGTCTGACACGCGAGCCGAACCTGTGGTGAGAAGCCCTTGATCGCGGCGAGCCGGGACTCGGCCGCGTTGCGCGGTCGCAGGTGCTCGCTCCCGCTTTCCACGAGCACCCTGCACGTCGAGCAGCGCGCCCGCCCGCCGCAGACGTGCGTGTGGTTGATACCCGCGGTGAGCGAGGCCTGAAGGATCGTCTCGTCGGACGACGAGCTCACGACCTGGTCGCCAACGAAGTCCATGGTCACCGGGACGATCTCGCCGGAGCGCAGCTCGGCGGGTACCACTGCGTCGTCGGCCTGTGCCGGTTCGGAGTGTACGAAACGCTCGAGGTAGCGCGAAGAGAGCTCGCTGATATCGTGCGCGCTCGTGCCGGTGTCCGGTCCTCCGCAGGGCCCGTTGATGCAGAAGTAGGCCGAGTTGTTGCGGCTGCACTGATCGTAGAGCGGGCAGGAGACGCAGTTGCAGCCGCGCCGCGTGACGTGCGCCGAGCTCCGACCTCCCGCGCAGTAGAGCGCCTCTCCCCGCACGTCGGGGAAGCTCGGGCAGGTGCCGCAGTTGCGCGCGCAGATCAGCAGGTTCGTGAGGTTCATCTCGATCGTCGGGTGCTCGGCTCCGACCTTCATCCGCTCGCGCGCGAGCATGGGCGCGCGCATGCGGTCCTTGGCACGCTTGGGCACGAGATCGAGCATGGCTACGGCGAGCCTCATCATGAGGCACCCCCCTGGCGTTCGGTGCGCCGCCCGGCGCGCAGCATCGACCCGAGGACTCTTCCCACCTTCTTCGCGGCGACGACCGCTTCGGGCTGGTCTTCGAACTCCGGCGGCAGATGGTGGGGCTCGATCCGCTCGAGATAGCCGTGGTCCGCGACGACGTTTCCTACCGCGCAATCTTCTCCGTACCCGCACGTGTAGCACTGCGAGGAGCCGTCTGCGCGGACCGAACCGACCACGGCCATCATGTTGCTGCGGAACATCGATTCAACGTAGCCGCGGACCGGCCGTTCGGCGGTTTCCCGCCCGACGTCGACCGTGACGCCGAGCTTTCCGGCGAGCAGGAACCGCTCGCGGTGGCGAAAGGAGTACGTCCGCTCGAGGCACGCGTGGCCGAGCGCGTTGATCATTCCGTAGTACGACGGCGCCCCGAAGACGATCGCGTCGGCCTCGAGCATGGCGTTCGCCACCTCGCCCCAGTCGTCGTCAACCCGGCAGCGGTTGTCGCCGGCGCACCGCAGGCATCCCTGGCAACCACCGATGGTGCGCCCCGACAGCGAGATGAACCGGGGCGTGTCGGCGGCCGTGCTGCCGGCGGACTCCGCAGCCGCCTCGAGTACCGTGCGGACGGCCGACTCGGTGACTCGGCCGGCGCGTCCGCTGGCGCCGATTCCGAGAATGTGGGCGGGTCGTGATTCGCTCATCGGTCACTCCGTGCGTGCCGATGACGTTGTGATTGCCGCGAGTACATGCATTACTTGTAATAGCATGTATCGCCTCGCGTGAGAAGTCCTGAGCGACCCGGCCCTGCGCGACCGCGTGCAGACCGTCTCCCTTCCGACCGGTTATACTTCGACGAGCCGCTTCCGCTTCTCCTCCACTCCGGCGAGCAGCGCCGCGAAGGAGTCGGCGAAGCTCTTCACGCCCGCGTTCTGGAGCTCGTCGGTGATCGTGCCGAGATCGATCCCGAGCCGCGCAAGCTGTTCGAACCGCTCGCGCGCGCCCGCGGTGTCGGTATCGAGCGTGGGCGCGACCGTACCGTGGTCGAGGAACGCGTCGAGGGTGGCCGGCGGCACGGTGTTGACCGTGGGGCCTCCGATGAGCTCGTCGACGTAGAAGGTATCCGGGAGCGCGTCGCTCTTGGTCCCGGTGCTCGCCCACAGGAGACGCTGTTCGCGGGCGCCGGCGGCACCGAGGCGCTCCCACCGCGGACCGGCGAAAAGCTCCTTCGAGCGCTCGTACGCGAGGCGGGCGTTGTCCACCGCGATCGAACCGTTTATTTCCGCGCCGAGGCGTGCGAGCTCCTTCTCTACCGCGGTGTCGATTCTGCTGACGAAGAACGATGCGACCGACGCGACGCCCGCCGGATCGCCACCCCGGTCGAGGAGCGCTTCGAGGCCGGCGAGGTACGCCTCGACGACCGCCTCGTAGCTCTCGAGCGAGAAGATCAGCGTGACGTTCACGTTGATGCCCGCGGCGATCGTGTTCCTGATCGCGGGAATCCCTGCCGCCGTCGCCGGGATCTTGATCATCGCGTTCGGCCGGTCGACGGTCTCGAAGAGCCGCTTCGCGGCGGCGATCGTGCCGTCGGTGTCGTGCGCGAGATCCGGGCTGACCTCGAGGCTGACAAAGCCGTCGGCGCGATCGCTCTCGTCGTAGACCGGGCGCAGGGTGTCCGCTGCCTCGCGGATGTCGGTGACCGCGAGGTGCTCGAAGATCGATTCCGCGTCGTCGGAGGTCTGCATCACGGTGCGAAGCTCGTCGTCGTAGTCGTCGCTTCCGGTGATCGCCTTCTCGAAAATCGTCGGGTTCGACGTGACGCCGCGCAGCCCGCGATCGACGAGGCGCGCGAGCTCACCGTCGCGGGTATACGAGCGGCGAATGTAGTCGAGCCAGACCGACTGGCCGAGGTCGTGTAGTTCGTGCAGCTTTCCCATGTGTTCTCCTCTGGTTATGTCTCGTTCGGCGAGCGGTCCGCGCCGGCGGTGTGCCAGGCGCGTCCCTCCCGTTTCATCAACTCGTCCGCGGCGGCGGGTCCCCACGACCCCGGCGCGTACGCTTCGAGCGTGGGCGCTGTCGGGTCGTCTTCCCATGCCTTCAGTACCGGGTCGACGACCTTCCACGACGCGGCGATCCCGTCGCTCCGCGCGAAGAGCGACGCGTCGCCCTCGATCGCGTTCACGAGGAGCCGCTCGTACGCCTCGGGCATCGGGCGGTCGGGGAACCCCTCCTTGTACGAGAAGTCGAGGTCCACGGTGCGCGACGAGTTCTCCTCGTCCGGCACCTTCGCCTGGAACTTCACACGGATGCTCTCGTCGGGCTGGACGCGGATCGCTACCGTGTTGGGAAGGTATCCGTCGCATTCGCGCAGATTGAAGAGCGTACCCGGCGGCTGCTGGAAGCGAACCGTGATCTCGCTCACGCGCTCGGCGAGGGCCTTTCCCGAGCGCAGGTAGAACGGCACGCCGTGCCACCGCCAGTTGTCGATCGACAGTCGCATCGCGGCGAAGGTGGGGGTCGACGAGTGGGCCGCCACGCCGGAGGTGGAGCAGTAGCCCTCGTACTGCGCGCGTACCGTTTCGTCGAGTCTCACCGGGTTCACCGACGAGAGGAGCTTGACCTTCTCGTTACGGATCGCGTCTGCCTCGAGCGAGGCGGGCGGCTCCATCGCCGTCAACGCGAGGAGCTGCAGGATATGGTTCTGGAACATGTCCCGAACCACGCCCGAGCCGTCGTAGTAGCCGGCACGGCGCCCCACGTCCACGGTTTCCGCGACGGTGATCTGGACGTGATCGACGTAGCGGCGGTTCCAGACCGGCTCGAAGAGCGTGTTCGCGAATCGCAGGAAGAGAATATTCTGCGCCGTCTCCTTGCCAAGATAGTGGTCGATCCGGAAGACCTGCTTCTCGTGGAACGAGCGATGCACGATCGCGTCGAGCTTCTGCGCCGATTCGAGGTCGTGCCCGTACGGCTTCTCGACGACGATGCGGCGTGCTCCCCGCTCCTCGCCGCTCATGCCCGCTCGGTGGAGCAGCGTCGCGGCGATCGGGTAGAAGCGCGGCGCGATGGCGAGGTAGTAGAGCCGTTCGTCGCCCTTTGGTTCGTCTTCGCGGAGGTTGCGCTCGAGCCGCTGGAAGGACGGTGGGTCGTTGAGGTCACCTGCGTGGTAGAAGAGCAGCTGCGCGAATCGGTCCCAGGTGGCCTGGTCGAAGGTGTCGCTGAACTCGCGCACGGCGTCGCTCATCGCGGCCCGAAAGTCCTCGTCCGTCCATTCGGTCTGGGCAAACCCGACGATGCGCCGTACGCGCTCCAGCCGTCCCTTCCGGTAGTTGCTGTAGAGCGCCGGAATCAGCTTGCGGCGGGTGAGGTCGCCGCTCGCCCCGAAGATGACGACCGATACACCGGCAGCCTCTTTCGCGTCGCTCATGAGGCGTCGCTCGGCTTCATCTCGTGACCGCCGAACTGGTTGCGCATCGCCGCGAGCAGGCGCGCCATTTCGCCCCCACTTTCCCGAGTCCAATCATCGAAACCGTCATGGGGATAAGGGTAGTGATTGTAGGTACAAGCGTCCAAGGAATTCGAGGGGCGGCGCTACCGGCGTTCACGCGTAGGAGTGCAAGCCGCTCATCAGATAGTTCACGCCGAAAAAGGTGAACATCGCGAGGAGCCACGCGAGGATCGCGAGAACGCGGTAGGTCGCCTCCGAGACGTTTCTCATATAGCGGAGGTGCAGGTAGACGGCGTAGACGATCGTCGTCACGAGCGCCCACGTCTCCTTCGGGTCCCAGCCCCAGAAGCGACCCCACGCTGCCTCCGCCCAGATCGCTCCGAATACGAGGCCGCCGGTCGCGTAGAAGACGAACCCGAGGGCGATCGACGTGTCTCGAACACGGTCGGAGGGGACGGGCACCGAGCGCTTCGTGCGCGCCCGGTGGGCGGAGGCGATGCCCGCCGCCGCGGCGATGAGCCCCACGGTGAACAAGGAGAGACCCACGAAGGCGAACGCGACGTGGACGACGAGCCATCCGGATCTCAGGATGGGCATCGGCGGGTGGAGGTCGGCGGAGACGAGCGGTGAGGAGAGAATCGCGAGCGTGAGGAAGCCGATAAACGCAGAGGCGGCGAGCAGGCCCGGGTTCCCGCGAAATATCGCGCGCTCGCCGATCGCAACCGCGCCGGCGAGCACGAGGACCGCGAAGAGCAGCCCTTCGTACGTTCCGGTCAACGCCGGGAAGCCGATTCGCACCGACCGCACGACGAGCGCGGCGGCGAGCAGGACCGTCGCGAGCCCGGCCGCACCCCGTGCGACCGTCAGCCACGCCGACCGGTCGCCGGAGAGCGCGTAGAGGAGCGCGGAGATGAGGAGCGATGCCGTTGCGCCGAGTGCCATATCATTGCCTCCTGAAGATGCGGGCGGTCGCGAAGACGCCAAGGCCGGCTGCGACGAGCAGCAGACCCGCGAGCACCGGCCCGCGTCCCGGGTTCCTGCCCACGGTGAACGCGACGTGCGTCTCGGTGCGCAGGCCGGCGACGCCGAGCGATCCGACCGTGTCGCCTTCGTTCAGGGCAAGGCGGGGCGCGTTCCTGACCGCGGCCGAGAGAGCCGCCTGGCCCTCCGGAATACGTGCCACGTCCGCGAACGTAGCCGTGCCGTCGTCGATCGAAAGCAGAACGAGCGCGCCGCCGTCGCGACGACCGACGCCCTCACCCACCTGCAGCTCGACCTCCTGTTCGCCGGCGGCGAGCGTGACGAATCCGCGTTCGGCGTAATTCTGGAAGTGCAGGCGGCCCACCGCGGCGTTGACCGGATCGTTCGACCCGAAGCGTACGTGCTCGCCGTCCACCGCCACCTCGATGTACCAGCCGGCGAGCGCGCCTCGCTCCGTGGAAAGCTCACCGGCCGTGCGAACCTCTACCCTCTGGGCGTCGACGACGAGCTCACCGCCGATCGGCCCCTCGTAGCGCCATTCCTCTCCAAACGCGAGCTGCGCGAATCCCCCCGCGATGACGATGGCGAGCCCCACGTGAATAGCGTCGGGCGCGAATGCGGAGAGGCGCACGGCGCTGCGGCGGCAAAGCCTGCGGACGAGGCGGGGAAGCGTACAGGCGAGCAGGCTCACCTCCGTGAGCGCGATCAGCGCGAGCAGCAGCGGACTCGAGTGCACGCGGTGCAGCCCCGTCGCTTGGATGACCGCCGAGAGCGCGGGGCCGAATTGCGCATCGTACTCGCCTTCCGGCAGCCCCTGCGGAACGAAGCTCGCGGCGAGCGCGACGAGCGCGAGCACGAGCGCGACGAGCACGAAGAAACGGACGGATGCGATGAGCGCGAGGATCTTCTTCATAGTCGATGGAGCGGGCCCGCGGCAGCCGTGCGTCGGGGCAGAATGCGTGTCACGGTCTTCCTCCTCGCTCATCACCGACGCCCCTGCTGGCCGACGAGGCCAAGTGTCGCTACATTTACGACGATGGTCAATCGCTTGCTTGCATATGCAAAATTCGCACGCGCGATGAAGAATGCGCGGGGTGCCGCGCGTGTATGATCGGCGGGTCCCCGCGCTCACCGCGGAGCAGATGCTCGAGGTCGACCGGCTCATGGTCGACGAGTACGGGATCGAGCTCGTGCAGATGATGGAGCTCGCGGGCAGGAATCTCGCGCGCCTTGCGAGTCGGCTGGTTCTCAGGGCCGAAGGCGACGCCGTCGTCGGCGTCATGGCCGGGCGCGGCGGTAACGGCGGCGGTGCGCTCGTCTGCGCACGACACCTGTACAACCAGGGGGCCGATGTGCGCGTCTATCTGAGCAGACCACCCGAGGACTACTCGGGCGTCCCGGCGCACCAGCTCGGGATCCTGCGGCGGCTGGGGGTGCGCGTCGCCGTCGGCCCACCGGCCGCAGACGATCCGGGCGCGCACGAGATCGACCTGCTCGTCGACGGTGTCATCGGCTATTCGCTCCGCGGGGCTCCCCGCGGCACGGCGGCAGAGCTGATCTCGTGGAGCCAGAGGGCCGGTGTTCCGGTTCTCGCGCTCGACGTTCCTTCGGGGATCGACGCGACCACCGGCGCGGCCGGCGAGCCGGCGGTCGAAGCGACGGCGACGATGACGCTCGCGCTGCCCAAGACGGGGCTCGCCGCGGCGAGCGTGGGAGAGCTCTACCTCGCCGACATCGGCGTTCCGCCGGAGGTCTACGAGAGGATCGGCGTGGACCTGCCGGACGGGCCGATCTTCGCCGCCGCCGCGCTCGTCGCGCTCGAGGCGGCTGAGCCGTCCGATTCGACGCCGCCGTATTTCCGATCACGCGCCTGCTTCGAGGAGGAACCGCGTGGCTGAGACGATCACCTTTACGAACCGCGCGGGCGTCGAGCTCGCTTCGCGCATCGACCTGCCGCCGGACGGCACCCCGCGCGCCTTCGTGCTGCTCGCGCACTGTTTCACCTGCTCGAAGGACCTCACCGCGCACCGACGCATCGCGCGCGCGCTCACCGGCGTCGGGCTCGGCGTGATGAGCTTCGACTTCACGGGGCTCGGCTCGAGCGGCGGCGAGTTCGCGGACACCACGTTCAGCTCGCAGGCGAGCGATCTCGTGGACGCGGCCGAGTACCTCGGTGCTACCTACGAGGCGCCGAGCTTTCTCGTGGGGCACTCGCTCGGCGGAACCGCCTGCCTCTACGCGGCGCGGGAGCTCGACTCGGTGCGAGGCGTGGCGACGATCGGAGCTCCGGCCGCGCCCGCGCACGTGGAGAAGCTCTTCGCGGGCGACGTAGACGAGATCGAGTCTTCAGGCGAGGCGCGCGTCTCGATCGGCGGGCGCCCCTTCACGATCCGCAAGCGCTTCATCGACGACATCCGTGCCCACCCGCCCGAGCGCTGGATCCGCGAGCTCGAGGTCGATCTGTTGATCCTCCACTCGCCGGTGGACACGATCGTCGGCATAGAAAACGCCGAACGGATCTTCACCTCCACGCGCCACCCCAAGAGCTTCGTATCGCTGCGGCAGGCCGATCATCTGCTCTCGCGCCCGGCCGACGCCGAGTACGCGGGTTCGCTCATAGGTGCGTGGGCGCGCGCGCTCATGCCGGCTCCGGAAGAGCCCGATCTCAAGAGCAGCCGCCAGGTCGCCGCGCGGATCGGGCGCGACCACTACACGGTGCAGATGCGCGCCGGCCGCCACGCGATGGTAGCCGACGAACCGGCGAGCGTGGGCGGCAAGGACCTCGGCGGGAGCCCGTACGACTATCTGCTCGCCGCGCTCGGCGCGTGCACGGTGATGACGCTGCGGATGTACGCCGACCGCAAGGAGCTCCCGCTCGAGTCGGTCACGGTCCACCTCTCGCACGAGAAGGTGCACGCGAGCGACGGTGCGGCGTGCGGCGAGGACGGGCCCGCCGCCGCGGGTGGCCGGTCGCAGAAGATCGACCGGATCGAGCGCGTGCTCGAGCTCGACGGCGAGCTCACCGACGAGCAGCGCGACCGCCTCGTCGAGATCGCCGACAAGTGCCCGGTGCACAAGACGCTCACGACGCAGACCGTGGTGGAGACGCGGCTGGGGTAGGGGCGTCGGACCTCCGGGACGGTCTCGGAATCGACGGGCTTCGGATCGTGAATCCGTCGAGCGACGCCAGCGGCGCGCCAAGGCGTCGGCGAGTAGCCATGACCGCGCCGTAGACGGAGGCGGCCCGCTCGTCAAACGAGACAATTCGCTGGCTGAAACCAAGAGAGAGGAAGTGCTCGAATCGGCCTTCGAGATCGACTCTGCGCCGACCGTCCGGCAGCAGCTCGATCCCGTACCGGATCTCGGCGATGGTAATCGTCGACACGAACAGCGAGTTGGTAGCGGTCGCGTTCATCCAGTTGATGACACCGGCGTCGGGCTGGGGTTTCATCACTTCCGAGATCACGTTCGTGTCGAGAAGCGTCATGAATCGAATCGCGCCGGTTCCTGAACATCGCGCTCGGGAATATGGAGCTCCTCGCCGTATTCGCCGAACGTGGAGAGCGCCGCATCGCCGAGCCGTTCCGGCGCGCGCACCGCAGCGCGAAGAATCCGTCGAACCTCTTCCTCCATCGACACGCCGTGGCGCTGAGCCCGCGCCCGCAACCGCTCGTATACGTCGTTGTCAATCCTGCGAACACTCAGTCCTGCCACCAGCTACCTCCTGTCTCAATGATAGCATGTGATAGCAGACATCGCCATCTTTCGAGATCTGCGGCGCAGACAACGAGGTCGGCCTGCCCAACGGGCTCGACGCCCGCGCGGCGTCGTGTCGCCACCGTGTAGGCAAACCTCCTACACGAGAAGTCTTGATCCCCCGACATACGCACCAGCCTCCATCATCTATTGTTGATCACAAAGGCGCCCGGGGCGGGCGCATGCAGACCACCGATAGTACCGGGAGGACACTATGGAACGGACCAAAATCTCTTTCTTTCGAAGCATTGGAGGCAAGATCACGCTGATCTTCGCCCTCGTCGTGCTTCTCTCTATTGGCGTGGTGACGGTACTCTCGGTGAACCAATCGTCGGACGCGCTGATGAGCTCCCAGTTCGGGCAGCTCGAAGCGATACGAGAGATCAAGCACGGCCAGATCGCAAACTACTTCGCCGAGCGCCGCGGCGACATGAACGTCCTCTCAGAGACGGTGATGGCGCTGCGTCAGAGCGCGTTCAAGGAGCTTCAGGCGGTTCATTCGAACAAGCTCGAAGCGGTGAAGACCTACTTCGAGACGTTCGACCCGCAGCGGTCCGACATCGCGCCGGGTACCGACCTCGATCGTGCGATGTCGCGCGTCTTCGATAACCGGGACGGACTCGGTGCGACCGGGGAGAGCTACCTCGTCGAGGCGGTCGACGGACGCTACTTCTTCCGGAGCGACATGGAGACGATGGGCGGCGGCGATTTCGTCTTCGGCTACGACGCGACCGATATTGCCCCCGAGTACCTCGTCGCGGCGCTCTCCGGCGAGGCCGGCGAAGAAGTGTTCACCGACAGCGCGGGCAAGCTCGTCATGGTCGTCTACACACCGGTCGAGGTGAACGGGTACACCTTCGCGATGGTCACCAAGATGGACCTCGAAGAGGCGATCGTTCCCACGATCGCAGGCCGCCGGAACGACTTCTTCAGCGACTACATCGCCGAGTACGGCTACTACGATCTCTTCCTCATCAACGAGGGCGG
>CAYWJH010000035.1:0-28892 GCA_964458555.1 uncultured Spirochaetaceae bacterium
TCGGCCGGCTCCGCTTCCTCTATCTCTTCAACCTCGTCGGCGGGCTCAGCCTCTTCGATCTCTTCGAGCTCCTCCGCCTCGTCGGCGGGCTCAGCCTCTACGATCTCTTCGAGGTCCTCGGTCTCGTCGGCGACCTCGATCTCCTCCGCTTCCTCCGCTTCCTCCGCTTCCTCCGCTTCCTCGGCCTCTTCGATCTCTTCGAGCTCCTCGTCGTCGGCCACGTCCTCCACCTCGACCGGGGTGCCGGGAGGCGGTCCAGCGGCGTTTCGTGGCGGCGCCGGTGCAGGAGGAGACGGCGCGATTGCGGCGGGCCCGGCTCGCCCCGCGCCGGACTGCTCGAGTCGACGCGAGAGCTGGTCGACGATCTCTTCTATCCGCTCCACGTCAAGGCTCACGGTCGGCCGTTCCTCGGCACGACTGCTCAGAACGCTGATGATCTCGTCCCAACTCTCGTTGATCAGCCGATCGACCTCCTCCTCCTGCGACGGCTTGATCCGACCGATGCCGCGGCGGATTTCGCGCTGAACCTCGTCCCGTCGATCCTCGAGCTCAGCCTTCCACCGCTGGAAGTCGAGCTCGCGCCGCTTCTCCATGTACTCGCGCAGCATGCTGATCTGGAACCGCTTCACGCGGTCGGAGATGACCACGATCGCGTCCTGTCGAACGTTCAGGAGCAGAAAGACGATCAGGAACGTCGTCAGAAACACGGCCACGAGAAGCGTGTATTGCAGCAACTCGGGCATCTCGAGCGAGGCCGCCGGTTCGAGGAAAACCAGTACACCGTCGGTCTCGGAGTCCAGCGGAAAGGCCTCGTACGACACGCTGACCTCGCCGCCGTCGCTACCGTCACCTCGGCGTTCGGCAGTGACGGTCTCACGCCCGTCGAGATCCGCGATCTCCGCCCACGTCTCTGCCACGGCATTCCCGAGTCCCTCGGAGAACTGCGTCGGCGCGTTCACCACCACGCCGTTCGCGTTGACCATGCGCACGACGTCACCGGTCCCCATCAGGCCTGCACGAATCAACGCGGTTCGAAGGTCAGACGTGTTGACGTAGAACAGCGCCGCTCCCTGCAACACCCCGGCGGTATCGACGGCGGGCAGGCGGTAGATAAACTGGTTATTCTCGGGCTCGAGGAAGATCTCCGGAGTCGGCAGCGCTTCTGCGGACGGCAGAGCCTGCGCCTCCGGCAACTCCTCGTAATAGGCGAGCGACGCGAGCGAGCGCGGCTCTCCCGTCGATGCGACGTCCGGCCGGTCATAGGTACGTTGCGTACCGCTCTCGGTGAAATCGTTCGGGTTGGAGCTGTAGTGCAGCTGCGTCGCAGCGACGTCGATGATCCGCACAAGGTCGAGCGACGGCCGATCCTGCTCGGCGGTATCGAGCCGGTTCCGCCGTTCCCGGATCTCGGTTGCCGACGCGTTAATCCGAAACGCCGCTCGGATCGCCGGTTCGAGCGTAAACTCCTCGAATCCCGCGATATTGGCCCGATGAAACCGATCGAACACGTCCTTTACATCTTCTGCGCGCATCCGCACGCTTTCCTCGACGCGCGGGACGTAGAAGCGAGTCTCGATGACCTGAAATCGATCCACCGCCGCAAGCACCGCAAGCGCACTGAAAACGATCACCGAGATGAGCAGACTGAGCGATATCTTCTGCGCACCACTCATTTCCGGGGGCTCACCCTCCTGACACACTCCATCCTATTGACTATCGGCACAATCGGCAACTCGAGTGAACGCACGGCATGAGCCGACAAAAAAGCCCCGCCGTGCGGCGAGGCTCCTGGTAGGCAGCAATCGCGGAGAGTACGCTACTCCTTCTCGTTCTGCTCATTCTCCGCGTCGCTCTCGTCCGGCGTCTCTGCCTCGTCCTCGTCGGCAGCGTCTTCCGCACCGGTGGCGGTGTCCGCCGGAACGGCCGTATCCTCGACGGTCGCGGTCGCGGGTGCAGAGCTCGTCTTGCGACTGCGCTTCTTCTTCGGAGCCTGCCCCAGCTCTTCGGCGACCAACTCGAGCAGCACCATCTCGCTCGCGTCCCCTCGGCGATGCCCGACCTTGAGTATCCGGGTATACCCGCCCGGCCGTTCCTTGAACCGGGGCGCGATGTCGCCGAAGAGCTTGGCCAGAATCGCCTTGTCCTTGATGTCCCGCGCCACCATCCGGCGATTATGCACGCTGTCGATCTTCGCGCGCGTGATCATCTTCTCCGCGCTGCGCCGGATCTCGCGCGCCTTCGCCTTCGTGGTCCGAATCCGCTCGTACTTGAACAGCGAGGTGACCATGTTCCGGTGCAGCGACTTGCGATGCGACGGCTTGCGTCCGAGGCGGTTGAATCCAACTCTATGCTTCATGTTCTTCCTCGTCCTTCTTCTTCTTCATCCGGACGGCCTGCCGAAGCTGGCCGTAGTCCGTCATGCCGAGGCTCAGGTTCCACTCGTTGAGCTTCTCCTTGATCTCCTGCAGCGACTTCTTGCCGAAGTTCCGCGTCTTCGCGATGTCGTCTTCGGTCCGCGCGGTGAGGTCTCCGATCGAGCGGATATTCGCGTTCTTCAGACAGTTACTCGACCGAACGCTCAGCTCCAGCTCTTCGACCGGCGTCTCGAGCAGCTGACGGATACGCTCTTCCTCCTCGTCGACGTCCTCGTCGCCGATGATGGCGTCCTCGTCGAAGTTGATGAAGATCGTGAAGTGGTCCTTCGCGATCTTCGAGGCCTCGGCGAGGGCGTCTTCCGGTTTGATCGTGCCGTCGGTCCACACCTCGAGAATCAGCTTGTCGTAGTCCGTCCGCTGCCCAACCCTCGTGTTCTCAACCTCGTAGCGCGCGCGGCGGATGGGCGAGAAGATCGCGTCGATCGGAATAGTACCGATGACCTCGATGTACTTCTCGTTCATCTCCGCCGGGACGTAGCCTCGGCCCAGATCGACCTGAAGCTCGAGCTCGACGCTCGCCCCCTCCATCATGCTCATGATGGTCAGGTCCTTGTTGTTGATCTCGATCGTGTCGTCCGCCTCGAGACTGGCGCCGGTAAGCGTGCCCTTGCCCTTCGCCTCCACGACGATCGTCTTCTGCTCGGTATCCTCCGGCAGGGAGATCTGAAGCTGCTTCAGCCGATTGATGATGTCGGGCGTATCCTCGACCACGTTCGGGATCGATTCGTACTCGCTCGAGAGCACGTGAGCCGTACCTTCCTCGTCGTAGCTCGTGATGCGAATCGCGGTCACCGCATACCCCTGGATAGACGAGAGCAGGATCCGCCGCAACGTATTGCCGATCGTCGTCCCATATCCCCGTTCGAACGGGTACGCGATGAACTTGCCGTAGAACGGATTCACCTCGCTGTGCTCGAAGGTGATGCCCTTTGGGCGCTTGAAGCCCTTCAGCAGGTTCTTGCGTGCCATAGATGCTCCTTCTGCCTAGACGCGGCGGCTCTTGCGGGGGCGGCATCCGTTGTGGGGAATAGGGGTGACGTCGCGAATGCTCTTCACAGACAGTCCCAGGTTACCCAGGCTCCGAATTGCCGATTCACGGCCGACGCCCGGCCCCTTCACGAAGACGTGCACCTCGCGCAGACCGAGATCCATAGCCTTGCGCGCGGCCGTCTCAGCGGTCGTCTGCGCAGCGTAAGGAGTGGACTTCTTGGCGCCCCGGAAACCGAGAGAGCCTGCGCTAGCCCACGATATCCCGTTGCCTGTCTGGTCGGTGATCGTGACGATTGTGTTGTTGAAGGTCGCCTGGATGTAGACGCTGCCTTCAAATACAGATCGCTTTTCTTTCTTTCTTCTGGTCGTCTTTGCCACAGGCTACTCCTTAGACTGCCTTCTTCTTCCCGGCGACCGTCTTCTTGCGTCCCTTGCGCGTACGCGCGTTGGTCCGGGTTCGTTGGCCCCGAACCGGCAGCCCGCGCCGGTGACGAAGTCCACGATAGCTCCCGATGTCCATCAGTCGCTTGATATTGAGCGACGTTTCGGTCCGCAATCGACCTTCGACCTTGTAGTCGTTTTCGATCGTATTTCGAAGCTTATTGATGTCCTCGGCGCTCACTTCGTTCATTCGCGTCATCTTGTCGACGCCGGTCTTCTCGCAGATCGCCTCTGCGCTCGATCGGCCGATGCCGAAAATGTACGACAGGGCTATCGCCACGGGCTTGTTGGGAAGATCGATACCAGCAATACGAGCCATACTCTCTCCTACCTATCGTTGCCGCTGCTTATGCTTCGGGTTGCTGCAGATGATGCGCACAACACCGCGGCGCCGGATGACCTTGCATCGGTCGCACATCGGCTTGACGCTCACTCGAACTTTCATACGTCACCTTCCTACAGGTTCCGAGAGCGGATCCGACCACGCTTGGTCAGGCCCTCATGATGATGCATTCGCAAGGAGCCCTCGATCTGGGACATCAGGTCGAGATCGACTCCAACCATAATCAGCAGCGACGTTCCACCCATCAGGAAGGCAACGTCCTGCGGGAACCCGAATAGCTGCTGGAGCACAGTCGGGATGACTGCGATAAACGCAAGGAACAGCGATCCCGGCAAGATAATCCGATTGAGAATCCGAGTGAAGTACTCTTCCATCTTCTCGGGGCGGATACCGGGAATCGACCCGCCGTTCTCACGAATGTTCTTCGAGATCTCGACCGGGTTGAGCGTCACCTGCGTGTAGAAGTACGCGAAGAAGATGATCATCAACGTGTACGTGATCAGGTACGGTGCCCCTCCAGGTCGCAACCACCGAGCGAAGCTCGCGAGCCAGGGTAAGTTCTGACCGAGACTCTCGGCGATCTGCAGCGGAAAGATCATGATCGAGCTCGCGAAAATGACCGGGATGACTCCCGACGGGTTGATCTTGAACGGCACGTACGTGTTCTGCGCGCCGTACATGCGCCGACCCACGACCCGTTTCGCGTAGTGCACGGGGATCTTTCGCTGCCCGCGCTGCTCGTAGATGACGAGCGCCACGACCGTCACGAACATCGCGAGCACCACGATCACCAAGACCGGGTTCTGCTCGTCCCGCTGAACCGCCTGCACGAGGCTCCACACCGCCCGCGGCATGCGGGCGACGATACCGGTGAAAATGATCAGCGAGATACCGTTCCCAATACCGCGTTGGTTGATCTGCTCACCGAGCCACATGAGGAACACCGTTCCGGAAGTCACCGTCAAGAGAGACACGAACGTGTACAGCCCGCGCGACATCGTGATCGCGTTCGGTATGCTGTCCGCGTACACCGTCACCGCAAATCCCTGCACGAGACAGATGGCCACCGTGCCGTAGCGGTTATACCGCTGGATTCGCTTTCGCCCGCCTTCCTCCTGCGAAATCTTCTTCAACTTCGGGAACACGAGCAGCAGAAGCTGCATGATGATCGTCATGCTGATATACGGCATGATGCCGAGCATGAAGACCGAGAACTGCGTAAACGCCCCGCCAGAGAAGAAGTCGAGGTAGTCCGTCACCGAGAGACCGCCGGCAGCGCTCTGCGTCAGGAAATACGCCTGCAGCGCGCTGACGTTGATACCCGGGATGGGCAGATGCGAGCCGAGCCGGTGGATCAGCAGCACCCCCACGGTGAACAGGATCCGGTCACGGAGCTCACGGATGCGAAAAATGTCAGCCAGCGGATTACTCGCCATAGCTATTCGTTGTCCTCGTTGGTGCTCGAATCGTCCGTCCCGGCGGCCTCCACCGCAGCGGTATCGGCTGCGGCCTCCTTAGCCGTCGGCGCCTCGCCCTCGACCGAACCCCCGGCCGCTTCTATCTTGGCGCGCGCAGACGCGGAGACCCGCACGCCAGACACCGTCAGCTTCTTCGACAACTCGCCTTCACCGAGAATCTTCACGAGCTTCTCGCTCGCCGAGATGATCCCCTTTTCGAGCAGCGTCTTCGGCGTCACCGACGCGCCGGACTCGAAACGCTTCTCGAGCGTCGACACATTCACCGCGGTGTACTCGGACTTGAACGGGTAATTCGAGAATCCGCGTCGCGCGATCCGGCGGTAGAGCGGCATCTGTCCGCCCTCGAAACCGGGCCGGACACTCCCGCCGGCCCGAGCGTTCTGACCCTTCGTTCCGCGGCCCGCGGTCGTACCGTGGCCGCTGCCGGGTCCGCGGCCGAGCCGCTTGCTCCGCTTCTTCGCCCCATCCGGGCGCTTCAAGAGTGCCATTACTGAATCTCCTCCAGGCGAACCATGTGGCCCACCGACCGGATCATTCCGCGGATCGCCGGGTTGTCATCCTGTTCGACCGACTGATTCATCTTGCGGAGACCAAGACATCGAACCGTCTGCCGATGCTTCGGCAGAGATCCGATTGTGCTCCGGATCAGCGTGATGCGCAAACGTCCCATATCAGCCCCACATCTCCTTGACCGCCTTACCGCGGCCGTGAGCCACCTTTCGGGCGTCCATGAGGTTCTCGAGCCCTTCGAACACCGCCTTCACGATGTTGACCGCGTTCTGGCTGCCGAGCGACTTGCTGAGCACATCGTTGATGCCCGCCACTTCCATGACAGCGCGCACCGGCCCGCCGGCGATGATTCCGGTTCCCGGCGCCGCGGGCTTCATGAGCACCTTCGCGCTCTTGAACTCGCCCTGGATCTGGTGCGGGATCGTCGCCTTCTTCAGCGGCACCGTCATCATGCTGTTCTTGGCCCGCTCGACGCCCTTCCGGATCGCCTCGGCGACGTCGTTCGCCTTCCCGTAGCCGTACCCGACCCGTCCGTTCTTGTCGCCAACGACGAGCAAGGCCGAGAAGGAAAAGCGTCGCCCGCCCTTCACGACCTTCGCGACGCGGTTCAGCTTGATCAGTTTCTCAGTGTATTCGCGTTCCTGGTCCACGCCTCTCTCCTACAACTTGATCCCGGCCTTGCGGGCTCCCTCGGCGACAGCCTTCACCACACCGTGGTAGAGGTGCCCGTTGCGATCGAATACCGCTTCGGTAATCTTGTGATCCTTCATCTCGCTCCCGAGCGCCTCGCCCAGCTTCTGGCCGCCCTCTACGGTGGGCTTGAGCCCTTGGGTCGCGCCGCCGCGGCTCGAGATCGCCACGAGGGTCTTCCCGGCCGAGTCGTCGATGACCTGCACGTAGAGGTGCTTGTTGCTCTTGAACACGCTCACCCGCGGTCGCTCGGCAGTACCCGCAATCTTGCGACGAATCGACATCTTCCGGCGCTTGCGTCGCGCCCGCTTTTCAATCAAACGCTTCATACATTCACCTACTTCACGCCGGCCTTACCGACCTTGCGGCGCACGTACTCGCCCTCGTACCGAACGCCCTTGCCCTTATACGGCTCCGGTGGGCGGATTGACCGGATCTCGGACGCCGCCTGCCCGACCCGCTGCTTGTCGATCCCCGTCACGATGATCTTGGTCGGACCGTCGCAACTGATCTGCAGGTCATCGGGAATCGGGTACTCGACTGGATTCGAGTACCCGAGATTCAGCACCAGCACGCTGTCCTGCACCTCCGCGCGATAACCGACCCCGTTGATCAACAGGTTCTTCGTGAAGCCGTCGGACACGCCGACGACCATGTTGCGGATCAGGTTGCGATACAGACCGTGCTTGCTCTTCGAGTTCTTCGACTCGTCCTGGCGAGAGACAACCACGCGCCCCTCGTCGACCTGGACGACCACCTCGCCTGTATACGTCTGCGACAACTCGCCCTTCGGGCCCTTGACGTGCACCACCGTCGGCTGCGCGTCGACGGTGACGCCTTCGGGCACGGCAATCGGCAGAACTCCAACACGTGACATACGCTCTCCTACCAGACCGAGCAGATCAGCTCGCCGCCGACCCGACGCTCGAGGGCCTTGCGGCCGGTCGTCACACCTTCGGAGGTGGACACGATGAGTGTGCCGTATCCGTTATACACCCGCGGCATCTTCTTATACCCGGAGTACACGCGCCGTCCCGGGGTCGACATTTTCTCGAGTCCCTTGATGGTCGGCAGCCCCTCGTCGTCGTACTTCAGGAAGATCCGGACCACGGTGAGGTTGCCCTCGGTGACCTTCTTGAAGTTCTTGACGTAGCCCTCGTTCTTCAAAATCTTGACGATCTCGAGCTTCAGCTTCGAGGTCGGAATGTCCACCTTCTCGAACTTTGCGAGAGCGGCATTCCGAATCTTCGTCAGCATGTCTGCTACAGGATCAGAAACGCTCATATACCTCTCCTACCAGCTCGACTTCGTGACGCCAGGAATCATTCCTTCGCTGGCATACTTCCGAAAGCAGACACGACACATCTGAAACTTGCGCATGTAGCCCCGAGGCCGCCCGCACACCCGGCACCGACGCACGATTCGCGTCGAGTACTTCGGTGTTCGTTGTGACTTCACTATCATCGATTTCTTGGCCATCGTTCGTGTCGCCTCCTACTTCCTGAACGGCATGCCGAGCTTGTCGAGCAACCGCTTCGCTTGCTGATCGGTCGTCGCGGTTGTCCCGATCACGATATTCAGCCCGCTGATCCGTTCGATCTTGTCGTAGTCAATCTCCGGGAAGATGATCTGCTCGTTCACCCCGAGCGCGTAATTGCCGTGACCGTCAAAGGAGTTCGGGTTCACCCCCCGGAAGTCTTTGACCCGCGGCAGCGCCACGTTGAGCAATCGGTAGAGAAACTCCCACATCCGGTTCCCGCGTAGCGTTACCCGAGCGCCGATCTCCATCCCCTGACGAACCTTGAAGTTCGCCACGGACTTGCGCGCCTTGGTCCTCACCGCACGCTGTCCGGTGATCAGGCTCAGCTCACCGACCGCGGCGTCGAGGAGCTTCTTGTTCTGGATCGCCTCGCCCACCCCCATGCTCAGCACGATCTTCTCGAGCCGCGGGAGCTGCATCGACGTCTTGTAACCGAACTCCTCGATGAGCTCAGGAGCAATCCGATCCTCGTAATCCTGCTTCAATGTCGGAACGTACTTCGTCTCTGCCATCTCAAACTCACCTATACAGCTTCACCGCTCTTGCGAGCGACGCGGGTCTTCTCTCCGTTCTCGACCTTCGTCCTCACCCGCGTCGGCTCTCCGTTGCGCGTCACGAGCATCACGTTCGAGATATGGATGGGCAACTCGATATCCATGATGCCTCCACGGTCTTCCTGCCGCCGTTTACGCATGGCCTTCTTCGCGAGGTTCACGCCCTCGACGAGAACACGGCCGGCGTCCCGGTCGACGCGCAGAACCCTGCCGGTCTTGCCCTTATCCTTGCCCGCAATGACCGCTACCTCATCGTTCTTCCTGATTCGATACTTCGCCACAGCTCGGCTCCTTTACAACACCTCGGGGGCGAGCGAGACGATCTTCATGAAATCTCCGTCGCGCAATTCGCGCGCGACCGGACCGAAGATCCGCTTTCCCTTGGGGTTCTCCGCGGTGTCGATAATCACGCACGCGTTGTCGTCGAACCTGATATACGTGCCGTCCACCCGCTTATACTCTTTCTTCGTCCGCACGATTACCGCGCGCTCGACGTTTCCCTTCTTCACGGGTGCACCCGGCAGAGCGTCCTTCACAGCGACGACGACGATATCGCCCACGCCGGCGTACTTGCGCTTCGAGCCGCCGAGAACCTTCACGCACTGCACCCGCTTCGCGCCGCTGTTGTCCGCGACGTTGAGATAGGATTGCATCTGAATCATCGCATCAACCCTCTTACCGTGCCCGCTCGACGATGTCGAGGAGTCGCCAGCGCTTCTCCTTACTGACCGGCCGGGCGGAAACCACGCGAACCGTATCGCCCTCGTTCGCCTCGTTGTTCTCGTCGTGCGCCTTCAGACGCTTGCTCACGGTGACGTACTTCTTGTAGAGCCGGTGCACGGTCCGGTTCGTCACCTCGACGACGATCGTCTTGTTCATCTTGTCGCTGACGACCTTACCCTGGTAGACGAGCTTACCCGTCTCAGGAGCCGCCGTGCTCGCGCTCTCGCCGTTCGCCATACCCTACTCCTCCGCCGAAGCCGTCGCGGCTTCAGGCGCCGCGGCTTCCGCCTGCGCATCGGCCTCGACGGCCGCGTGGTTATAGATCAGCGTGTTCAACCGCGCGATCTGCCGCCGCAACGTCCGCTTCCTCAGTGGGTTGTCGACGTGCCCGACTACCATGTTGAACCGGAGGTCGCGATACTGCTTCTTCAGCTCCTCCCGCTTGTTCAACAGCTCTTCAAACGTAAGATCCTTGAATGAATCACGCATCAGGCCACGTCCCTCCGAGACACGAACTTCGCCTTGATGGGAAGCTTGCTCGACGCGAGGCGCAGCGCGGACTCGGCGAGCTCGTTGCTCACGCCGGCGATCTCGAACATAACCGTCCCCGGACGCACAGCGGCAACCCAATACTCCGGCGCGCCCTTTCCCTTTCCCATTCGCGTTTCAGCAGGCTTCTTTGTGTACGGGATATCAGGGAAGACCCGGATCCACACCTTTCCGCCACGCTTGATGTGTCGCGTCATCGCGATACGCGCCGCCTCGATCTGCCGGTTCGTGATCCAGCCGCTCGCCTGCGAGACCAGGCCGTGCTCCCCGAAGGAGATCTCGTTCCCGCGAGTCGCCGCCCCGAGCATCGTCCGCTTCACGCGTCGCTGCTTCTTCCGATACTTGGTTCTCTTTGGACTCAGCATTACTCGCTCCTCGAACCGCTGCGCTCACCCGAGCGCTGACGACCGCCGCCGCCCTTGCGTACGAGCAGACCGGCGTCCTCCTTCGATTCCTTGCGAAGAACTTCCCCGTTGAAGATCCAGACCTTCACGCCGATCGTCCCAAACGTGGTGCGAGCCTCTGCAAACCCGTAGTCGATGTCCGCCCGCAACGTGTGCAGGGGGATGCGGCCCGACTTCTGCGTCTCCACACGCGACATCTCCGCGCCGCCGAGCCGACCGCCGATCCGGATCTTGATGCCCGGCACCCCGGCCTTGACCGCACCGCCGATCGCCATCTTGAGCGTTCGGCGGAACGAGCTCCGCGTACGAAGCTGTCGGGCGACGTTGAGCGCCACGACCTGCGCGTTCGTCTCGGGCCGTTTCACTTCCTTGATCTTGATCTGGATCTTCTTGCCCGCGGCCTTCTGCAGCGCGCTGCCGATCTTCTCGATGTTCGATCCCTTCGTCCCGATAATGACGCCCGGCCGCGATGTCTGGATCATCAGCGTGATACGCTGCGGGTGTCGAATAATCTCGACATCCGCGATCTCCGCGTTCCGCGTCTCAGGGAGCCCTTCGAGGACACGCCGCAGCTTGAGGTCCTCGTGCAGCGTATTCGCGTATTCGCGCGGATCGACGTACCATTTCGACTTCCAGCCCTTATTGATCCCGAGCCGCAGGCCGTACGGGTTAACTTTCTGTCCCATCTACTCCCCCGATCGTCCGATTTCGTCGACGACTGCCGTGATATGGCTCATCCGCTTGTGAAGCAGGTCAGCCCGGCCCCGCGCACGGAACCACACCCGTCGCAGACGAGGCCCTTCGTCGATACGCAGCTCCTTGACGTAGAGCATGTCTTCGTCGAGCTCCTTATTCTGAACAAGCGCGTTGGCCGCTGCGGACTTCAGCACCTTCTTGATCAAGCCCGCGCCCTTCTGCGGCAGATTGTCGAGAATTGCGACCGCCTCGATGTACGGCCGTCGACGAACCGCGTCGGCGACCGGGCGCACCTTGAACGGCGACACGAGGAGATACTTCGCCACCGCCCGATAGCCGGTTGTAGCAGCCATGCCTACCTCCTCGCCTTCCGGTCCCCTCCGGCGTGACCCCGGAAGAGACGCGTCGGCGCGAACTCACCTAGCTTATGACCGACCAGATTCTCGGTTACGTAGACCGGAACCCAGGTCTTGCCGTTGTAGACGCTGATCGTCAGACCGACCATCTCAGGAATGATCGTACTGGTCCGCGAAAAGGTCTTCACCATCTTCTTCTGCCCACTCTTATTCATGTCCACCACCCGAGAGTAGAGGCTCTTTTCGATGAACGGGCCTTTCTTGATCGATCGTGACACGTCGCGCTCCTATTTGCGTCGCCGGACGATGAACTTGCTCGACGACTTCCGCTTCTTGCGAGTCTTGTACCCCTTCGTCGGCTGCCCCCACGGGCTCACCGGGTGACGACCACCGGCGGTCGTGCCTTCACCACCGCCGTGCGGATGGTCCACCGGGTTCATCGCGAGGCCGCGCACCTTGGGGCGGCGACCGAGATACCGCGAGCGCCCAGCCTTCCCGAGCACCACATTCATGTGGTCCTCGTTGCCCACCGAGCCAATCGTCGCCCGGCAGCGCCGGAACACCAGCCGCAGCTCGCCCGAAGGCAGCTTGAGCGTCACATAGTCGCGGTCGCGCGCCACAACCACCGCGCCGGCACCTGCCGATCGGGCGAGCTGACCGCCACGACCGAACTGGAGCTCCACGTTGTGAACCGTCGTGCCGAGGGGGATACTCTCCAGCGGCAGGCAGTTCCCCACCGTGGGCGGAGCGTTGTCGCCGGCAAGCACCGTGGCACCGCGCTCGAGTCCACGCGGGGCGAGAATGTAGCGCTTTTCGCCGTCGGCGTAGACAATGAGCGCCACGTTCGCGCTGCGGTTCGGATCGTACTCGATCGTCACGACCTTGCCGGCTATGCCGACCTTGTCGCGCTTGAAATCGACCACGCGATAGAGACGCTTGTTTCGGCCACCCCGGCGTCGCACGCTGATGCGGCCGTTCGTATCGCGCCCCGCACCGTAGCCGGAGCCCTTCGTCAGCCGCTTCTCAGCTTCCGTCTTGTCGAGGTGACTGTAGTCGAGCGTCGTACGATACCGAAGCCCAGGCGTCTTGGGGTTGTATTCCTTGAGTCCCATATCAGGCTCCCTCAAAAATGCCGATCGACTCGTTGGCCGGCAGCGTAACGATCGCCTTCTTCCACGATGCGGTCGACCCTTTGCGGTACCGCACGCGCTTCGGCTTTCCCTTCACGTTGACGATGCGGCAGTCCACCGGATGTACGTCGAACAGCGCCTCGATCGCGCTCTTGATCTCCAGCTTGTTCGCGCGGGGATCGACACGAAACGCGTACATGTGCTCCTCGCGCATCCGGTTCGTCTTCTCCGTCAGCAGCGGCTCGATGATGATCTGATCTACGTCCATCTGCTACTCCTGCCCGCCGTAAAACTCGTTCAACTTCTTCGCCGCGCTCTCGGTAAGGACGACCTTCTCTCCGTAGAACAGGTCGTGCGCGCGCAGTCTGTTGTACGAGAGGTGATTCGCCCACGCAATGTTCCGACCGGCCCGCTTGATCATGACATCGTCGTCGCCGAGCACGAGCACCGTGCGCACCTCGCCGGTCAGCGTCTTAAGAATCCGGGCGAGATCGCGGGTCTTCCCGCTGTCCACCGCAAAGTCCTCCACCACGATGAGGTTCTCGTCGCGGACCTTCTGGCTCAGTAGCGACATCATCGCGGCTCGCTTCATCTTCCGGGGCAGCTTGTACCCGTAATCACGGGGGCGTGGGCCAAACGCAACGCCGCCGCCTACACGCACCGGACTCTGGTAGGTACCCGCGCGCGCTCGGCCGGTTCCCTTCTGCCGCCACGGCTTACGTCGACTGCCGACTACTTCGCTGCGCGTCTTACTCTTCGCGCTGCCCACTCGGCCGTTCGCGAGCTCGTTGCGAACGGCGTGGTAGATCGCGCCGTCCGAGACTTCACGACCGAAGACGGCGTCCGATAACTCGACCGACCGCAGCTCCTTACCTTCTGTCGAAAGGACCTTTGCGTCCATGACTTAACCCTTCTTCTTCGACGTCTGTACGATCACGTAGCCGTCACGAGCACCAGGCACGGCCCCGCTCACGAGCATCATCTGACGCTCGGCGTCCACGCTGACCACGCGCAGGTTCTGAGCGGTGCGCTTCACACCGCCGACGCGGCCGGCCATCTTCGTACCCTTGATAACACGGGAGGGCCACGCGGCCATGCCGGTCGAACCGTTCCCCCGGTGAAACTTGCTTCCGTGGGTCTTTCGACCGCCGCCGAATCCGTGGCGCTTCATCACACCCTGGAACCCCTTGCCCTTGGAGGTGCCGGTCACGTCCACGAAAGCGGAGTTCTCGAACACCTCTACGCCGAGCGTGTCGCCGATCGCACACTCCCGATCAAAGTCCCTCATCTCGACGAGGCGGCGCTTGGGATCGAGCTCATTCTTCTTGAACTGCCCGAGAACCGGAGCGGTCACCCGCGTTGGCTTCGCGTCCGTCGCTCCGAGCAGAACCGCGCTGTAGCCGTTCTTGTCGAGTGTCCTCTCGTCGACCACCAGGTTCGGCTCAACCTTGATAACCGTCACCGGCATGAGCTCTCCAAGCTCGTCGAAGACCTGTGTCATCCCAACTTTCTTTCCAATCAACCCAAGCATCGTCTTTTCCTGTCCTGCACCGAGATTACGGACCCGGGGCTATTGCTTGATCTCGACGTCCACGCCGGCCGGCAGCTCCAGCTTCATCAGCGCGTCCATAACCTGCGAGGTTGGCTCCAGAATATCGATCAGGCGCTTGTGCGTGCGCATCTCAAACTGTTCGCGCGCCTTCTTGTTCACGTGCGGCGACCGCAGAACCGTAAACTTGTTCACTCGCGTCGGCAGCGGAATTGGTCCCGAAACCCGGGCACCCGACTTCTGCACCGTCTGCACGATCGACTTCGCGCTCTGGTCTACGAGCTCCGTGTCGAAACCACGAAGCCGGACCCGAATCCTCTCGCTAGCCATTCTGCCTCCAGAGACAAGAGAGCCTCACCTCCCGGTGAGGCTCTTCTCGACTTACTCGATGATCTCGATGACCTGACCCGAAGCCACCGTTCGGCCACCCTCCCGGATAGCGAATCGAAGCCCCTTGTCCATCGCGATCGGGTGAATCAATTCCGCGATGATCTCGGTGTTGTCACCGGGCATGACCATCTCCTTGCCCTCCGGAAGATCCACCGTGCCGGTGATGTCCGTCGTCCGGAAGTAGAACTGCGGACGATAGCCGGTGAAGAACGGACTATGGCGGCCGCCCTCGTCCTTGCTCAGCGCGTAGATCGTGCCCTTGAACTTCGTGTGCGGCGTGATCGATCCCGGCTTTGCAAGCACCTGACCACGCTCGACCGCGTTCTTGTCGATACCACGGAGAAGCGCGCCGATGTTATCACCGGCCTGCCCCTCGTCGAGCAGCTTGTTGAACATCTCGACACCCGTCACGACCGTCTCCTGCGTCTCGCGGATGCCAATGATCTGCACCTTGTCGTTGACGTGCACGACACCCTTCTCGATACGACCCGTAACGACGGTACCGCGACCCTGGATCGAGAAGATATCCTCGATCGGCATCAGGAAATCCTGATCGACGGCGCGCTCAGGAAGCGGGAAGTACGAATCCATCGCTTCGAGAAGATCGAAGACCGGCTTGACCTTCTCTTCGTCGTCGGGATTCGTCATCGCGTCGAAAGCACTGCCTTTGATGATGGGAATCTCGTCGCCGGGGAACTCGTACTCGTTGAGAACCTCGCGAACCTCTTCCTCGACGAGCTCGATGAGCTCGGGGTCGTCGACCTGGTCGGTCTTGTTCAGGAAGACGATGATCGCGGGAACACCGACCTGACGCGCGAGCAGGATGTGCTCCCGGGTCTGCGGCATGACGGAATCCGGAGCCGAAACGACGAGAACCGCTCCATCCATCTGCGCGGCACCGGTGATCATGTTCTTGATGTAGTCCGCGTGTCCCGGGCAGTCAACGTGCGCGTAGTGACGACCTTCGCTCTCGTACTCTACGTGCCGGGTGTTGATCGTGATGCCACGAGCCTTTTCTTCAGGAGCGTTGTCGATCTCCTCGTAACTCATGACCTTACCACCGCCACCCATCTTCCGCGAGCTCAGCATCGTGATCGCCGCGGTGAGAGTCGTCTTCCCATGGTCTACGTGGCCAATGGTGCCAACGTTAATATGGGGCTTCGTCCTCTCAAACTTCGCCTTAGCCATTCCACCCTCCTTGGGATTTCCACGAACCCGTGGTCCGTTCCTAAGTCTATGCTTTCACGGTTCGAGACGCTGCGCGTTTCGAACCGTTTTCGAACCGTATGAATGGATATGGTAGGTGGGAGACTCCAGAGGAGTCCGGGTACACGACCCGCGCGAGCGTCGCTCTGACTCTCGTGCGATGTCGCGACCACCTTGCCATCTCCCGGCACAATCGAACCGCAAGGCCGTGTGCCGGCCAGCCCTGCGCGAACCAGCTCTCTCCACGAGACGACCGGTTTGGTCTGCACTGAATGAGATTGAGCAATCTCAGACGGAGCTGTAAAAGAACCCGAAGAGCGCTCGTGCGGTCTTCGCTGCCGGCGTCACCACCGGCGCCCGCCTCCCGGCGAGCCAGCCCCCCGCGTACAAGCGAGAAGCTGCATTATCGCTTACCAGCGATACATCACATTACCAACGGTAATGCGAGAAAGCCTTGTTCGCCTCTGCCATCCGGTGGGTATCTTCCTTCTTCTTGAAGGCGTTCCCCGACTGGTTGGCGGCGTCGAGAAGCTCGGCGCTCAGCTTCTGACTCATGCTCTTGCCGCTACGAGCGCGCGCGGCGGCGATCAGCCAGCGCATCGCGAGCGCTTCGCGCCGCGAATCGCGAACCTCGATTGGAACCTGGTAGGTCGATCCACCGACTCGACGGCTCTTGACCTCCACAACCGGCTTCACGTTCTCAATCGCCTTCAGGAACACCTCGAGCGGCTTCGTTTCGCTCTTGCCCTCGATCTGGTCCATGGCGCCGTTGAAGACCCGCTGAGCGACGGAACGCTTACCGTCGAGCATCATGCGGGACACGAACTTCGAAACCACCGTACTCCCGTACCGGGGATCCGGGATCGCCGGCTTACGCGGAACAATTCGTCTACGCGGCATATCGCACCTACGCCTTCGGTCGCTTCGTTCCGTACTTGGAACGCGACTTGCGTCGATCCTCGACACCCAGCGTGTCCTTCGCCCCACGGATGATGTGGTACCGGACACCCGGAAGGTCCTTAACACGTCCACCACGCAGCAGCACAACCGAGTGCTCCTGCAGGTTATGCCCGATTCCCGGGATATACGCGGTCACCTCGATCCCGTTCACCAACCGGACACGCGCAACCTTGCGCAGCGCAGAGTTCGGCTTCTTGGGGGTAAAGGTCATCACGCGCGTACATACGCCCCGCTTCTGCGGGCACGACTGCAGCGCCGGCGACTTCGTGGCTTTCTTGGCGGTCTTGCGACCCTTTCTGACCAACTGGTTGATAGTTGGCATGCTTTCTGAACACTCCCTTCAATCGTGCGTGAGCACGTAATGTACCAACGGGACCGTCGCCCGTCAAGAGCCAAAGGCGCCTCGCGACGCCCTCTACTGCCCAGGCGGGCCGAACTATTGTTCCAACAGTTCGGCCTCGTCCTTCGCCCGCTGCTCCTCAAGCTCCCGCTCCCGCGCTCTTTGCTCAAGGATCTGCTGCATGTGCTCGTCCAGGTCGTCGCGGTGCTCGTCGAACAGCTTGACGTTCTTGTAATCGCGGATGCCCGTGCCCGCCGGGATGAGGTGACCGATGATCACGTTCTCCTTCAGGCCGCGCAGCAGATCGGTCGACCCGGCGATCGCCGCGTTGGTGAGCACCCGAGTCGTTTCCTGGAAGCTCGCCGCGGAGATGAAGCTGTCGATGTTGAGGCTCGCGCGGGTGATTCCGAGCAGCAACGGTCGTGCCACGGCGGGCTGACCGCCTTCGCGCATGACCTTGCGGTTCTCCTGGTGGAAGCGATACTTGTCCACCTGCTGACCGAAGATGAAGTTCGTGTCGCCCACCCCGACAATTTCGACCTTGCGCATCATCTGTCTGATGATGACGCCGATGTGCTTGTCGTTGATGTTGACACCCTGGAGCCGATAGACCTCCTGAACCTCGTTCACGAGAAAGGTCTGCAGCGCGTTCTCGCCGAGAATCAGCAGGATGTCGTGCGGGTCGACCGCACCGTCACAGAGCATCTCCCCGGCCTCAACCGTATCCCCCTGGCGGACGAGCAGGTGCTTGCCCATGGGAACGAGATGCTTGTACTCGCGTCCGTACTCGTCGGTGACGACCATGACGCGCTTACCCTTCACGATGGGACGGAAGTCGACGACTCCGCTGACCTGCGCGAGGACCGACGCGGTCTTTGGCCGACGCGCCTCGAACAGCTCCCCCACTCGCGGCAGACCGCCGGTGATGTCGCGCGTCTTCACGCTCTCACGCAGCAGCTTCGCGAGCGTCCGGCCGGCCTTGACCTCTGCGCCATCTTCTATGTTGAGATACGCCGATCCCGGCAGGTAGTACGTCGCGAGCTCTTCGCCCGTGTCGTCCTTGACGATGATGCGCGGCTGCAGGCTCTCGAGCGTGAACTCGGTAATCTTCTTCTCGACGTTCCCGGTATCCTCGTTGATCTCTTCCTTGAGCGTCGTGCCCTGAACGACGTCCTTGAACTCGATCGTACCGTCGTACTCGCAGATGATCGGCTCGCTGAACGGGTCGAAGAGCGCGAGCGGCTCCTCGGCGGCGATCGCGTCGCCCTCCGAGACGAGTACCTCCGCGCCGTTGCGGATCTCGAGATCCTGGTCCTGAGCGATCAGGAGCAGCAGGTTCTCGTCTTCCTTGACGACCGCGTACGCGTTCGCCGACGCCTCGATCTCCTTCTTGCCGCGCTTGAGCACGGCCTGCCCCTTGGCGACCTTGTCGCCGTCTGAGACCTGGAGCTTGTCCTTCTTCTCGATCTCGTGCTGTTCGAGGATCCGCGCGACGGTGATCGTCCCCTTCCGGGTGAGCAGTCGAACGCCCGAATCGAGCTCGACGGTGTTGCCCTGGACGCCCTTCACGAGCACCGGGTACCGGAGGTACGTGCGGTTCTCTTCGCTCGTTTTCGTCGCCGCTCCGCCGATGTGGAAGGTCCGCATCGTGAGCTGCGTGCCGGGCTGGCCAATACTCTGCGCGGCGATGATTCCCACCGCCTCGCCGATCTGCACCGTCTGATTCGTCGCGAGGTTGCGTCCGTAGCACAGGCGGCACACGCCGTGCTGCGCCTCGCAGGTAAGCACGGTTCGGATACGCACCGCTTCGATGCCCGCCGTCTCGATCTGCTCGGCCTTCTCGTCGCTGATCTCTTCGTTGACGTCGACGAGGATCTCGCCGGTGATCGGGTGCTTCACCCGCTCGAGCGTGAATCGGCCTTCGATCCTGTCTGCAAGCGACTCTACGACCTCCTCGCCGTCCTTGAGCGCGGTCATCTCGATACCGTTGATCGTACCGCAGTCCTCCTCGCTGACGACGACGTCCTGCGCGATATCCACGAGCCGCCGCGTGAGGTAGCCCGCGTCGGCGGTCTTCAGCGCGGTGTCCGCGAGTCCCTTCCGGGCGCCGTTGGTCGAGATGAAGAACTCGATGACCGACAGCCCTTCCTTGAAGTTCGAACGGATGGGCAGCTCGATGATGTCGCCGGACGGCTTGGCCATGAGCCCACGCATACCCGCGAGCTGACGGATCTGGCTGCGGCTACCGCGCGCTCCGGAATTCGCCATCATGTAGACGGGGTTAAACCCGAAGTTGTCCTCCTGCAGGTTCTTCATCATCACGTTGGTGAGGTCTTCGTTCGTCTTCGACCAGACCTCGACGACGCGGTTGTACCGTTCCTCGTTCGTGATGTGACCCTGCAGGTACTGGTTCTGGATCGCGTTGACTTCGGTGTTGGCGGCGTCGATCATCTCCGGCTTCGTGGTCGGGACCTTGATGTCGTCAAGACCGATCGTCGCCCCGAACAGCGTGGCGTAGCGGAACCCCATACGCTTGATCGCGTCGAGCATGCGGACCGTCACGTGGGGACCCTTTTCGGCGTAGATCTGCCCGATCAGAGCGCGCAGCTCCTTGTCGCCCATCGCCTCGTTTACGAGCTCAACCTCATCCGGCAGCTCCATGTTCAGGAGCAGCCTGCCCGCGGTGGTCTCGATCATCTCCCCGTTGTAGGGCACCTTGACGAGCGCCGCGTACTCGATGCTCCGCGCGTCGAGCGCGAGCAGCACCTCTTCCGGGCTCGAAAACACCTTCCCCGCGCCTCTGCCGCCGTCGCGCGCGCGGGTGAGGTAGTTGATCCCGAGGACCATGTCCTGGCTGGGAAAGACGATCGGTTGGCCGTTGGCCGGGTTGAGCAGGTTCCGAGAGCTGAGCATCAGCGTCCAGCACTCGATCTGCGCCGCCTGCGTGAGCGGGACATGAACCGCCATCTGGTCGCCGTCGAAGTCGGCGTTGAACGCGTGACAGACGAGCGGATGCAACCGGATCGCCTTGCCGCCGACGAGCACCGGCTCGAACGCCTGGATGCCGAGTCGGTGCAGCGTCGGCGCTCTGTTCAACAGCACCGGGTGCTCCTTGACGACTTCGTCGAGCACCGCCCACACCTCGGGCGTCTCCTGCTCGACGAGCGTCTTCGCTTTCTTGATGTTGTAGACGACGTCCTTCTCCACGAGCTTCTTCATGATGAAGGGCTTGTAGAGCTCGAGCGCCATCTTCGTGGGCAGCCCGCACTGATGAAGACTCAGCTCGGGTCCGACGACGATTACCGAGCGCCCCGAGTAGTCGACACGCTTGCCGAGCAGATTCTGGCGGAAGCGCCCCTGCTTGCCCTTGAGCATGTCGGAGAGGCTCTTCAGGGGCCGATTGCTCGCGCCCTTCACGACCCGCTTCTTCTTGCTGTTGTCGAACAGCGCGTCGACCGCTTCCTGCAGCATCCGCTTCTCGTTGCGGATGATGATGTCCGGCGCGTTGAGCGCCATGAGCCGCTTGAGGCGGTTATTCCGGTTGATAACCCGGCGGTACAGGTCGTTGAGGTCGCTCGTGGCGAAACGTCCGCCGTCGAGCTGAACCATCGGCCGCAGCTCCGGCGGGATGACCGGGATCACGTCGAGGATCATCCATTCGGGCTTGTTGCCCGAGTCCCGGAAGTTCTCGACGATCTCGATTCGCTTCAGCAGACGCTTGTCGGCCTTCGCTCCCTTCTCGATCATCTTCTCGCGCAGCTCGACCGACAGCGCGTCGAGGTCGAGGTTCTCGAGCAGCGTGCGGACGGCCTCCGCGCCGATCCCGGCGGAAAAGCTCAGACCGTAGCGCTCCTTGGCCTCCATGTAGTCCTCTTCCGTGAGGAGCTCCATGGGCTTCAGGTCGGTATCACCCGGATCGATGACGATGTACTTCTCGTAGTAGAGAATCGACCGCAACGCCGCGATCGTGAGGTCGAGCAGGAGCCCCATACGGCTCGGGACCGACCGGTAGTACCAGATGTGCGACACCGGGCTCGCGAGCTCGATGTGGCCCATTCGCTCGCGACGCACCTTGAAGTGCGTGACCTCGACACCGCAGCGGTCGCAGATCACCCCCTTATAGCGGATGCTCTTGAACTTGCCGCAGTAGCACTCCCACTCTTTCGTCGTGCCGAAGATCCGCTCGCAGAACAGGCCGTCCCGCTCGGGGCGCAGCGTTCGATAGTTGATCGTCTCAGGTTTCTTGACTTCGCCGTAGCTCCACGCGCGGACCTGGTCCGGCGAGGCAAGCTTGATCATGATATTGTCGAAGTCCTGAATGTCTCTCATGTTTCCTCCGTGTGAACAGGCTCAACCGAAGCTGCTCAGAAGTTGCTGCCCTGACGGTTGATGAGTTCTTCGTCCCGCTCGGTGAGCGGAATCTGCTTGCCCTTCCCGTCCCAGATGGATATGTCGAGCGCGAGCCCGCGGAGCTCCTGGACGAGCACGTTGAAGCTCTCCGGCACGCCGGCGCTCGTGGCCGGCTCGCCCTTCACGATGCCTTCGTAGATCTTCGCGCGACCGTTCATGTCGTCGCTCTTGATGGTCAGGAGCTCCTGGAGCGTGTTCGCGGCGCCATACGCCTCGAGCGCCCAGACCTCCATCTCGCCGAGCCGCTGTCCGCCGAACTGGGCCTTACCCCCCAGCGGTTGCTGCGTGACGAGCGAGTACGGTCCCGTCGACCGGGCGTGCATCTTGTCGTCGACGAGGTGGTGCAGCTTCAGCACGTACATATAGCCGACCATGACCTCGTTCTCGAACGGCTCGCCGGTACGCCCGTCGTGGAGCGTGGTCTTCGAGCTATCCGGCAGCCCGGCTTCCTTGAGCTTGTCGCCGATCTGCTCGTTCGTCGCCGACTCGAACACCGGCGTCGAGTACCACTGTTCGAGCTGCGTCGCCGCCCAGCCGAGCTCGGTCTCGAGGATCTGTCCCAGGTTCATGCGGCTCGGCACGCCCAGCGGGTTGAGGCAGATCTCCAGCGGCGTACCGTCGGCCATGTACGGCATGTCCTCTTCGGGCAGCACGCGGGCGATCACGCCCTTGTTCCCGTGGCGACCGGCCATCTTGTCGCCCTCCTGAAGCTTGCGCTTCGTAGCGACGAGGACCTTCACGACCTCGTCGACGCCCGGAGAGAGATCGTCACCTTCGCTGCGCTTCAGGCGCTGGACGTCTATGACCGTGCCCTCTACGCCGTGCGGCACACGGAGGGAGGTGTCGCGGACTTCCTTCGCCTTCTCGCCGAAAATCGAGTTCAGGAGCTTGAACTCCGGCGTCGTCTCGGTCTCGCTCTTGGGCGTCACCTTGCCCACGAGGATGTAGCCGCTGCCGACCTTCGCGCCGATGCGGACGATCCCCTCCTCGTCGAGCTGGTCGAGCGTCTTCTCGCTCGTATTCGGGATGTCGCGCGTGATCTTCTCGGGTCCGAGCTTCGTCTCGCGGACATCGATCGTGAACTCCTTGATGTGGATGCTCGTGAAGATGTCTTCCTTGACGACCTTCTCGCTGATGAGGATTGCGTCCTCGTAGTTATACCCGTTCCAGGGTACGAAGCCAACGAGCACGTTACGGCCGAGCGCGAGCTCGCCCTGGTGCGTCGCCGGTCCGTCGGCGATGACCTGCCCGTCCTTCACCTTCTGACCGAGCTCGACCATCGGCTTCTGGATGAAGCACGTATCCTGGTTCGTCCGTTGATACTTCACCAGGAGGTAGGTATCGATGTCGTCCTTGTTCTTCGCTTCGTCCGGCCTTATCTCGATCACCTGCGAGGTGACGTGCACGACCTCGCCCGCGCGTCTCGCCTTGACGAGGACACCGGAATCGTAGGCGCACTTGTCTTCCATGCCGGTGCCCACGCGCGGCGGCTCCGGGAATACGAGCGGAACCGCCTGACGCTGCATGTTAGACCCCATGAGCGCGCGGTTCGCGTCGTCGTGTTCGAGGAAGGGAATGAGCGACGCGGAAACACTGATGATCTGCTTGGGCGAGACGTCCATGTAGTCGATCTGCTCGGGCGGCTTCGTCGTGTAGTCGCCCGACTTGCGCACGCTCACCAGGGGCGTCATGAACTTGCCCGTCTTGTCGTCGAGCTGCGCGTTCGCCTGCGCGATGAAGTGCTTCTCCTCGTCCATCGCCGAGAGGTACTCGATCTCTTTCGTCGCCTTACCGTTCTTGACCTTGCGGTACGGGGTCTCGAGAAAGCCGTAGTCGTTGACGGTCGTGTAGTTCGCAAGGCTCACGATCAGTCCGATGTTCGGACCTTCCGGCGTCTCGATCGGGCACATGCGTCCGTAATGCGTGTAATGAACGTCGCGCACCTCGAAGCTCGCCCGGTCACGCGAGAGCCCTCCGGGCCCGAGCGCGTTGAGCCGCCGCTTGTGCGTGAGCTCGGAGAGCGGGTTCACCTGGTCCATGAACTGCGAGAGCTGTGAGGACCCGAAGAACTCCTTGATCGCCGCCACCACCGGTTTGATGGAGATGAGATCCTGCGGCTTGATCGTGTCGGTCTCCTTCAGGCTCATCCGCTCCTTGGCGATTCGCTCCATCCGCGTGAAGGCGGTCTTCAAGCCGTTCGCGAGGAGCTCGCCGACGCTCCGGATGCGACGGTTGCCCAGATGGTCGATGTCGTCGACGTTCGCCTCGCCAATGTAGACCTTGATCAGGAATCCCATCGTATTGACGATGTCGTCCTTCATGAGGAGATGGCTGTCGGTCGGCTCCTCGTAGTCGAACTTCTTGTTCAGCTTGTAGCGTCCGACCCGGCCCAGATCGTAGCGGCGAGCGGTGAAGAACATGCTGTTGAAGTCCTTCTCGGCGCTCTCCATCGTGATGGGCTCGCCGGGAAGCAGCACGGCGTAGACCGCACTGAGCGCGTCCTCGCGCGTCGGCTCGTCCGCCTCGTCGCGCGTGAACTTGCTCTCCTCGCGTTCGAAGCAGTTGAGGATGATCTCCGAGTGGAGACTCTCCGGGTTGGCCATATCTATGACCTCGATCTCTTTCACGCCGGAGTGAATCAGCTCGTCGATGTCGTGCGGGTGGATCTTCTCACCGGCCTTGTAGAGCTTGCGCCGGCCGTCGCCGCCCTCGGCGTTTTCGTCTGCGACGTACACCTCGCGGGCGAGCACCTGTCCGTTCAGCGCCTCCATGACCTCCCGGTCGTTCGAGACGGTCATCGTCGTTCGCTCGTAGAAGACATCGACGATCTGTTCGCGCGTCTCGTATCCGAGCGCACGGAGAAAGAGCGTACCGAGGATCCGCTTCTTGCGGTCGATCTTCGCGTAGATCAACTCTTTCTTCTGGTCGATCTCGAACTCCAGCCAGCTCCCGCGGTACGGGATGATCCGCGAGCTATAGACCCCCTTCTCGTGCGAGAAGATGACGCCCGGAGATCGATGGATCTGACTCACGACCACGCGCTCGGCCCCGTTGATGATGAACGTTCCCCGTTCGGTCATCAGCGGGATATCGCCCATGTAGATGTCCTTCTGCCGGATCTCCCCGGTCTCGAGAAACACCAGGTTGATACGGGCCTTGATGGGGATGGCGTAGGACAGCCCCTTCTGCTTGCACTCGGCCTCGCTGAGCTTGATGTTTTCCTCGTCGAGAACGTAGTGGTCGTACTCGAGACGCATGTCACCATTCTGGCTCTCGATGGGGAAGATCGACTGGAAGACCTCTTCGAGTCCCTGCTCATCGATCGGCTCGCCGGCCTTCATTTTCCAGCGCTGGAGGAACTTCTCAAACGACGCAATCTGGATCCCGACCAGGTCCGGAAGATCCATCACTTGTTTGGACTGCTGTCCGACTGTGATACGTTTGATCTTTGTGCTACGATCGAGCATGTAATCCTCCCAGCGCCGCAGGACGCGGCGAGCCATCTTTTGGATATAGAGACACCATCGGAGGTGGGCACTCGTCTCCCATCCCCAATGGTGAGTCGTTCGCTACCGTGTGTAAGCTCGTTTCGAGCAGCGCTCGTACCCGATGCCTACTTGACTTCGACCTTAGCGCCGGCCGCCTCGAGCTTCTCCTTGATCGAGCTAGCCTCGTCCTTGGATACCGCTTCCTTAACAGCCTTGCCTCCGGCCTCGACGAGCTCCTTCGCTTCCTTCAGGCCAAGACCTGTGATAGCACGGACCTCCTTGATGACCGGAATCTTCTTCCCGTCATCGAAGCTTGCGAGGATGACGTTGAACTCGCTCTGCTCTTCCTCGGCAGCCGCTTCGCCACCTGCTGCGGGAGCTCCGCCGGCGGCCACGGCGACCGGCGCAGCGGCCGTCACGCCAAACTTCTCTTCCATCGCCTTCACGAGCTCGCTGACCTCCAGCACGCTCATGTTCGCGATGGCATCCAGAATATCTTCCTTCGCGAGTGTTGCCATATTACCTTCCTCCTTCATCTAGTATTCAACGGCGATAGCATGCAACACTTCTTTCGAAGACTAACGCCGCCGTATTGCTGCAGCACCAACGGTCCTGCGTACAAACCTATTCTTCGCCCTTCTTGTCGGCCACCGCCTGCAGCACTCGCACAAGCTTCTGCGTGACGCCGTTCATCGCGTAGACGAGATTCTGCAGCGGCGCGTTCATCGTGCTCATGAGCTGCGCGATCAGCTGGTCCCGCCCCGGGAGCCTGCTCAGCTCCACGGTCTGCTCGCCGTCGAAGAGCTGCCCGTCGACGAGCGCGCCCTTCACCTCGACGGGCGCTTCCTTCGCGTAGTCGACGAGGATCTTGGCGATCGCGCTGGGATCGTCCTTCAGCAGGGCGAGCGCGGTAGGCCCGACGAGCAGATCCGCGACCTCGGGCATTTCCATCTGCTGGAAGGCCAACTTCGCGTACCGGTTCTTCACCACCTTGTACTCGGCCTCTTTCTCTCGCAGCTTCCGGCGCAGCTCGGTGATCTGGTCGACCGTCAGCCCGCGATAGTCGGTGAAGATGTAGTCCTTGTTCTCCTCGAGCTTGGACCTGATTGCCTCGAGGGCATCCACCTTGTGCGGTTGTACCTTCGTTACGTGATCCATGGTGCCCCCCCTACTCGCTCTCGGTCGCGAGCTTGACGCCCGGCCCCATCGTCGACGATACGGCGACGGTTTCGACGAAATCGCCCTTTGTCTCGGCTGGGCGACGTTTCTCGACCTCGCTGACGACCGCCTTCACGTTCTCTGCGATCTGAGCAGAGTCCATTGAGACCTTCCCGATCGCGAGGTGAATAACCCCCGTCTTATCGGACCGGAACTCGACCCGGCCCTTCTTCAGCTCGTTGATCGCGGCGGTAAGGTCGAAGGTGACCGTCTGCGTCTTCGGGTTCGGCATCAAGCCACGGCGCCCGAGGATGGGCCCGAGCCTACCGACGTCCTTCATCATGTCCGGCGTGGCCACCGCCACGTCGAAATCGAGCCAGCCGTCCTTGATCTTCTCGATCAGGTCGTCGTCGCCCACGTACGCCGCGCCGGCCTCGCGGGCCTCGTCGGCCTTCTCACCCTTCGCAAAAACGAGGATCTTCTTCTCCGCGCTGAACTGGTTAGGCAGCACGAGCGTGTCGCGAACCGTCGCGCTCTTCTTGAGGTTCAGATTCATGGAGAGCTCGACCGTCTCGTCGAACTTTGCGAACGAAATCTCCTTGAGAAGCTGGATCGCCTCTTCGGGCTGATATCGGTGCTCGCGATCAATCCTGTCCAGCGCCTGTTGGTACTTCTTCCCGCGTTTCATCTACGCCCCCACCTCGACGCCCATGCTCCGCGCCGTACCGGCGACGATCTTCATGGCCGCCTCAATGTCGTTTGCGTTGAGGTCGGGCATCTTCTGTTCGGCGATCGCGCGAACGTCGTCCCTGGAGATCCGCCCTACCTTCTGCTTGTTGCTCTCCGGAGACCCCTTGTCCAAACCGACCGCCTTCTTGATGAGGACGGCCGCCGGCGGCGTCTTCGTGATGAACGAGAACGACCGGTCGGCGTAGACCGTGATGACGACCGGAATGAGCAATCCCGCCTCAATCTCCTTCGTCGCATCGTTGAACTGCTGCACGAACTGCGGAGCGCTGACGCCGTGGGGCCCGAGCGCCGGACCGACGGGCGGTGCGGGCGTGGCCTTGGCGGCAGGCACTTGCAGCTTGATGATGGCAGCTACCTTCTTCTTCGCCATAGTAACTCCTCTGTGGTGCAAACATGCACGCCGAAGAAGATCCTCGCCCCGGGGGCCGCTTTACGAACCCGACGGACCGAAGACACCGTCGCGACAGCGGCGGTTTCCTTCGGCTGCGATTGGCGCTCCACGCCAATTGCAGCATTCCCACAAAACCCCTCTCTTGCTCTTCCAATCCGCGACCGAGGCGCTCGAGGGGGGCGCATCGAGCGGATACCCTATATCTTCTCTACCTGCAGGAAGTCGACTTCGACCGGCGTCGCGCGCCCGAAGATACCGACCATGACCCGCAACTTCCCCTTCTCGTCGTTCACCTCTTCGACCTGACCGGTGAACGAATCAAACGGCCCCTCGACGATCCGAACGCTTTCGCCGACGCTGAAGCTCTGCTTGGGCTTCATCGCCTTGTCGCCCTTCACGTCGCCGGTCTTCTGCAGGATCGACCGAGCCTCTTCCTGGCTGATCGGTTGCGGCTTCATGCCAGGCGTCGAGCCCACGAAGCCCGTCACTGCATTGATCCGCCTGATCTTGGAGCAGGGGGTCTTCCAGCCGATGTCCGGCAGGTCCATCTCGAGGAGGATGTAGCCGGGCAAAAACTTCTTCGTCGAGACCTTCTTCTTGCCGTCCTTGACTTCGACGACCTGCTCCGCCGGCACCTTGACATCGTGAATGATGTCGCCGAACTCGCCGTCGCCCATCATGACGCGGATAGTCTTCTCGATCTTGTTCTCGTACCCCGTATAGGTGTGAACTACGTACCAGGCTCTGGCCATGTCACCTCACTCGATTGACGCGCCGATCATCAGAAGATCAGCTCGATGCCCTGCAGCAGGATGAAGTCGACAACGCCGAACACAGCCGCAAAAATCAGGACAGAGACCAGTACAACCTTGGTATTCGAACCCACCTCTTCCCGGCTGGGCCACTGAACCTTTTTCAACTCCGCGTAGCTGTCTTTGAAAAACTGAACGATTCTCTTCATGCGTCGCCCCTCATGCCGCATTCGCGGAGGATTTCAGGCCAGCCAGGATTCGAACCTGGAACATTCGGTTTTGGAGACCGACGCTCTACCAATTGGAGCTACTGGCCTAGGAGGTCTACTTGACTCGCGCCTCTTTGTGCAGGGTATGCTTCCTCTCGTGAGGACAGTACTTCATGAGCTCGAGCTTCCCCTGCATGTTGCGCCGATTCTTCTTCGTCGTGTAGTTGCGCCGGTCGCACTCGCTACACTGAAGCGCGATGAGCTCAACTGCACCCTTCTTTGCTTTCGCCATACCCGATCCTCTCGTCCAGCCCGCCCTCTAGACTATGTGCGACACCGATCCGTGTCAAGCGAGACGGTCATAGGTACAGTTCTTGCACGAACAGTACCCGAGAGCCCCCGATCGGACTTGAACCGATGACCCCATCCTTACCATGGATGTGCTCTACC
>CAYWJH010000036.1:0-15765 GCA_964458555.1 uncultured Spirochaetaceae bacterium
GCGAGCGACTGCGCGGCGAAGGCCTCGTTGAGCTCGGCGAGCTCGACGTCGGCGAGCTTCCAGCCCGCCTTTTCGAGCGCCTTCTTCGTCGCCGGCACCGGACCGTAACCCATGTACGCCGGATCGACGGCGGCCGAGCCGGCGGCGACGACCCAGGCGAGCGGCGTGAGGCCGTGCTCGGCGACCGCGGACTCGCTCGCGAGAACGACGAAGGCGGCGCCGTCGTTGATCCCGGACGACGAGCCGGCGGTGACGCGGCCGTCCTTGCGGAAGGCGGGCTTGAGCTTCGCAAGCGACTCGGCCGTGACGCCCGCGCGGGGGTGCTCGTCGGTGTCCGCGATCACGGGATCGCCCTTGCGCTGCGGCACCTCGATCGGCACGATCTCGTCGGCGAAGCGCCCGGCCTTGATCGCGGTCTCGGCCTTGTTCTGGCTCCTCGCGGCGAACTCGTCCATCTCTTCGCGCGCGATGTCCCACCGGTCGGCGAGGTTCTCCGCGGTCACGCCCATGTGGTAGTCGTTGAAGGTGTCGGTGAGCGCGTCGTGGATCATCGAGTCGACCATCTCGGCGCTGCCCATCCGGGCACCGTACCGCGCGCTGGGCACGAGATAGGGAGCCTGCGTCATATTCTCGGTCCCGCCGGCGGCGATGATGCGCGCGTCGTCCAGCTTGATCGTGCCGGCGCCCAGGTCCACGGCCTTCAGCCCCGAGCCGCAGAGCTTGTTCACCGTGTACGCGGGAACCTCGTAGGGGGTACCCGCTCCGATGCCGACCTGCCGCGCGACGTTCTGCCCCAGTCCGGCCGACAGGATGTTGCCGGCGATGACCTCGTCGAGGTCGGCCGGCGTGAGCCCGGCCTCCTCGAGCGCGGCGCTCACCGCGGCGATGCCCAGGTCGACGGCGGATACGTTCTGAAACATCCCGCCGAAGGTTCCGATCGCGGTCCGCTTGGCCGCGACGATTGCTACTCGTTCCATAGTGTGCTCCTACAGGTATCCCAGCTTCTTCGCCTGCTCGGTCAGCTCCCCCCGGAAGTCCGGGTGCGCGACGGCGATCAGGTTCTGCGTCCGCTCGCGCACCGTGCGCCCGCGAAGGTGCGCGATGCCGTACTCGGTGACGATGTGGTCGGCGTTCGAGCGATGCAACGTCACCGCCGTACCCTCCGGCAGCGTGGGGAGGATCGTGCTCTGCGTCCCCTTCTTCGCCGTCGAGCGACACGCGATGATCGACTTGCCCAGCCCGTCGTACGCTTCCTTCGCGCCCACCGCCGTGTCGGTCTGCCCGCCGGTGCCCGAGTACTGCCTCGTGCCTATGGACTCGCTCGCTACCTGGCCGGTGAAATCGACCATGAGACAGGTATTGAGCGAGACCATCCTCGAGTTCCGCCGTACCACCGCGGGGTCGTTCACCCATCTGCCACGCTGGAATTCGACGGCGAGGTTGTCGTCGAGCCAGTCATAGAGCTTGCGCGAGCCCATCGCGAAGGTGCAGATGAACTTGTCTTTGAAGAGGCTCTTCTTCTTGTTGGTGATGACGCCCGCCTCGTAGAGATCGACCATCGAGTCGACCATCATCTCCGTGTGGACGCCCAGGTCGCGCTTGTCGCGCAGCGCGAGCGCGGCGGCGTTGGGAATATTGCCGATCCCGAGCTGAATCGTCGCCCCGTCGTCGACGAGCTCGGCGACGTAGTTGCCGATCGCCTGGTCGGTCTCGTCGGGCTCGACCACCGGCAGCGTGGGCACCTCCTGCGTGTGCTCGACGAAGAGGTCGACGTCGCGCACGTGGACGTGCGTGTCGCCGTAGGTTCGCGGGAGGTTCTCGTTGACCTCGAGCACGACGAGCTCGGCCGCCTCGAGGACGTCCTTCTCGTACGTGATCCCCAGGCTCAGCGACACGAAGCCCTTCCTGTCCGGTGGCGTGCACGTGCCGAAGAAGACGTTCGGCTTCTTCGCGTAGATCCGATCGGTCGCCGCGCGATGGAGCATATTCGGCACGTAGGTCACGGTGCCGGTCCCGGCCTTGATCGCCTCGCGCGAACCGGGCGCGTGGAACCAGCTCGCAAGCTCGAAGTGGCCCTTCATCTCCGGCTTCATGTAGAAGTCGTACGGTTTGAGCGTGAGCACGCTGAACACCTTCACGTCTTCCACGGCGTCGGCGACGGTGTGAAAGCGGCCCATACAGCCCTGCGGCTCGCTCGCGCACTGCGCGACGATCACGTCGTCACCGCTCTTGATCCGCTTCACCGCGTCGTCTGTGTCGACGAGCTTTTCCTTGTAGGTGTCGTTCCAGTCCTTCATGCTTCCTCCTAGAGCGTGAGCAGGTTCGCGCCGACGGTGAGCCCGGCCCCGGATGCGACGAGCGCGATCCGGTCGCCGCGGGCCACCCTGCTATCTCGCACCGCGTGGTAGAGCGCCATGGGCACGCACGCCGATCCGGTGTAGCCGTAGCGGTCCATGATCGTCGTGGTCCGGTCGATGGGCAGCTCGAGTATGCCCATGACCTCCTCGATGACGCTTCGGTTGATCTGCGTGAAGATCACGTGGTCGAGGTCGCCCACCGCGAGACCGTTGCGCTCGGCGAGCGTCCGCACGATCGGCGGCCAGAGCTTCACGTTCCGGTCGCCGGGCAGCTTCTTCAGATTCTCCAGGCCGTAGTTCCCGGCGTCGAGGATCTCCTTCGTGACCGGCCGTCGCGTCCCGCCGGCGTAGACGCCCACGTAGTCCCACTGCGTCCCGTCGGTGACGAACTCGCTGTCCTCGTAGCCCGGGCCGTCGGTCCGCTCGAGGACGACCGCCGCCGCGCCGTCTGCGAAGATGCTGTACCCGAACGCGTCGCCCGGCCGGACGTAGCGCGGCATGTTGTAGACGCCCGCCACGAGCGCGTAGCGCATCGACGGGTTCGACCCGAGCATCCGCGCGGCCGCGTCCAGGCTCGTCGTGAACCCGGCGCACGAGGTGTTCACGTCGAACGACGCTGTCGCTCGCTGCCCGCGCTGGATACGGCCCTGGATGAGCACCGCCGTCGACGGCGAGATGTACTCCGGCGTGTCGCTTCCCACGACGAAGATGCCGATATCGTTCGGGTCGATGCCCGCGTCGCCGATCGCCTCGCGCGCGGCCGCTTCGGCGAAATCGGCGCTCGTCTCGTCGAGCCCACGCAGGTGCGCGATGTGGCGCCGGTCGATCCCCAGCTTCTCGCGTAAACGGTCGGCGTCGAACTCGACCCCGGCGAGTCGCATGACTTCCTCGTTGTCAATCGGATCGCCGGGCGCGTAGAGCCCGTTGCCGATGATTCGTGCCGTTGCCATGGTTCCCCCTCAGCGCCCGTGCGCGCCCTGCCCGACGAGCGGGCGGATGCCGGTATAGAGATAGCCGCCGAGCTCCTCGAGCAGCTCGCGCGCGTGATGCATAGAGTGGTCGAAGAGCAGCTCCATGCCAAAGTAGTGCGAGACCCCGAGCAGCGCGTTGATCGCGGTCAGCCGATCGAGACCGCGCGTGCCGGTCAGATTGCGCTCGTACCCGCGCTGGAACGAGTCGTAGTACTCCTTCACCGTGTCGGGAAGTACGAACTCGGCCTCGCGCACGAGGTTGTAGACGCTGCGCTCGAGATTGAGCAGAAACGCGAAGAGGTAGATGCCCTGGATCTCCTGTTCCACGCGCGAGAGGTCCGGGTTCAGGTTGGTACCGATGAACCTCCGGATGTCGCGGCTGACGAGCCCGATGATCTCGGCGTAGAACTCTTCCTTGCCGGCGAAGTAGCTGTAGAAGCTGCCCACGCTCAGATCCGCCGACGAAGCGATCTCGTGGATGTTCACCTCGTGGTAGCCGCGCTCGCCGAAGAGCGAACGCCCGGCGCGCAGGAGCCGCTCGCGCGTCGTCTCGAGCACCCTGATGGGAAGCGGCGTCACCTCGATGTCGAACATCGCCTGCGGATCCGCGGCCCCCGGCGCGTCGAAGATACCGTCGAGGACGAGCGACACCAGCGAGTCCACGTCGATGGCCACCCGGTTGAAGACCGAGCGAAACGCGGCGAAGCGGACCCCCGACAGGACGTAGAGCGTCTGCGCGTCGGACAGCGGCCTGCCCAGGATCCGCTCGAGCGTCGCCGTGTAGAGCGCTCGCACCCGCTGCTCGTACTCGTAGAATCGGTACTGCCCCTCCCGGAAGATGCTCAGCAGCTCGCGGTGCTCGTGCGCGACCGCGAGGACGGTGCGAATGAAGGCTTCGAGCGTCTCTGCCGGCGTACCGCGGTCGACATCGGTGACCGATTCTTCGAGCACGCCGAGAAACCGCTCGAGGAGCTCGCGTATCAGCGCCTCCTTGTTGCGGAAGTACGCGTAGAACAGACCGTTCGATACACCCGCCTTCCGGCAGATATCCGCGACGGAGACGACGCTGTACCAGCGCTCGGAGAGGAGGCCCACGGCGGTCTCGATGATGTGCTGTCGCGTATCGTCCTTACCCATGCCGGTTTCGCGTCGATTCGTTGAGAGCTGATTCAGTACTCCCAAGCATCCCGCTCCTTGCCGCATTATACGCCCGAACTTTCGCAATACGCAACCAGTTCTTTCCGTCCGCGCGCCTGATACGTTCGGAGACGGCGCTCGTCGCGGCATTTTCGCGGAAATCGCCCCCGCCGCGGACCGATTCGGCACAATCCCGCAGAAAAGCCTTGACGGATTCGCCGAGTGGCCCCATGATGGTTGAGAGTCGATTCACCACGCACCGCTACGGCGGGCGGTTGATACTGGAGCAGCGATGAACATCGGCATCCGAGCGATTGGCACCTATCTCCCGCAGAGCGTGATGACGGCGGGTGATCTCTCAGAGCACACGGGTATCCCCGAAAACGTGATCCGCGAGAAGTTCGGCGTCATTCGAAAGCCCATCCCCGGCCCGGAGGACACGACGAGCGCGATGGGCATCGCCGCGGCCCGGCGCGCGATCGAGCGCGCGGGCATAGACCCGACGACGATCGACCTCGTGATCTGGAACGGCGCGCAGCACAAGGACTACCCGTGCTGGCTCGCGGGCCTGAAGGTCGCGCACGAGCTCGGCGCGACGAAGGCGTGGAGCTTCGACATGGAGGCGATGTGCGGCTCGATGATGGCCGGGCTCGACGTGGCCAAGTCGATGATGCTCGCCAAGCGTGACCTGAATCGGGTGCTGCTCGTCAGCGGCTACCGCAACCTCGACCTCATCGACCTCTCGGTGAAGGAGACGAGCTTCATGCTCGACATAGGCGCCTCGGGCGCCGCGGTACTTCTCGAGAAGGGGTGGGACGAGAACGTCGTGCTCGAATCGGCCTTCGAAGGAGACGGCTCGTTCGCCGACGACTGCGTCGTCCCCGTCATGGGCAGCGCGGCGTGGCCGCCGAAGCCGGAGGACGTTGCGAAGATGCGCTTCGAGATCGCCGACGTGGAGGACTTCAAGCAGAAGCTCGGCGAGCGTACGATGCCCAACTTCTACAAGGTCGTCCGGGACTCGCTCGCTGCATCGGGGAAGCGCGACGAAGACATCGACTACCTTGCGATCCTGCACTTCAAGAAGTCGGCACACGACGCGGTCCTCGCCGAGCTCGGCCTCTCCGACGAGCAGACCACCTACCTCAACCACTACGGCCACCTTGGCCAGAACGACCAGATCCTCAGCATCGAGCTCGGCCTCGCCGACGGGAAGATCCACGACGGCGACACGATCGTCATGGTCGGCGCGGGCCTCGGCTTCGTCTGGGCGTCGACGGTCGTTCGCTGGGGACCGTACCGGGACACCAACGAAGGAGCTTCAGCATGAATCTGGAAGGAAAGATCTGCGTCGTCACCGGCGGCGCGCAGGGCATTGGCCGGACGATCGTCGACGTACTCGTCGCGCACGGCGCAGAACGCGTCTACGCGTGCGACGTCAACCGCGAGGCGCTCGACGCGCTCGAGAAGGAAACGACGAGCGTCTCGGGCTACCAGCTCGACGTCACCGACCCGCAGGCGATCGAGAGCTTCGTCGACTCGGTGAGGCAATCGAACGGGCGCGTCGACGTCCTCGTGAACAACGCGGGAATCACGCGCGACGCGCTCGTGCAGAAGATGAGCGACGACGACTGGGACGCGGTCATCGGCGTGAATCTCAAGGGCGTATTCAACATGACGCGCGCGATCGGCCCGCTCATGATGGAGACCGGCTCGGGATCGATCGTATCCATCTCGAGCGTCGTCGGGCTGGACGGGAACCTGGGGCAGACGAACTACTCGGCGACCAAGGCGGGTGTGATCGGCATGACGAAAACGTGGGCCAAGGAGCTCGCACGTAAGGGCGCGAAGGTCCGCGCGAACGCGGTGGCCCCCGGGTTCATCAACACACCCATGATCGAGCACGTACCCGAGAAGGTGATCGAGAGCCTCGTGGGACGCACCCCGCTGGGGCGGCTCGGCGAGCCGGTAGAGATCGCGGAGGTCGTCGCCTTCCTCGCGAGCGACGCCGCCTCGTTCGTCACCGGTCAGGTCATCCGCGTCGACGGCGGACTCGTACTGTGATCGCGCGAGCGGCGAAGGCCCGGAGAACAACGCAACCAATCCGACGTAGTCGGAAGCATAACCAAGTGGAGGAAACCATGAAGACACTACGAATCGTAGCAGCAGCGCTCATCCTGCTCCTCGTCACCGGCGTCGCGTTCGCGACCGGCACGCAAGAGACGGCGGAGCCGGAGGGCGCCGCGACGACCGCCCCGGCACCGGCAGACGAGACCGCGGGCATCACCGACGACGAGATCCTCGTCGGCAGCTTCCAGGCGCTCTCGGGACCGGTCGCGGCAATCGGCGTCCCGGTGAAGAACGGGATGGAAGCCTACTTCAACTTCGTCAACGCCCAGGGCGGCGTGAACGGCCGGCAGATCAACCTGCTCGTCGCCGACGACGCGTTCGACCCGTCGCGCACGACCGTCGAGGTCAAGCGCCTCGTCGAGTCGGACAACGTTTTCGCGCTCGTCGGCGGCCTCGGCACGCCGGGCAACCTCGCGATCATGGACTACGTCGTAGAGCAGCAGGTGCCCTACGTCTACCAGGCCTCGGGCTCCGGATTGCTCACCAATCCGCCCAAGGAGTACGTCTTCGGCGTGCAGCCCAACTACACGACCGAGGGAACGCTCATGGCGAAGTACCTCGTCGAGGAGAAGGGTGCCGAAAGCATCGCGATCGTCTACCGCAATCTCGACGACGGCAAGGAGCTCGCCGAATCGGTGCGCGACTCGCTCTCCGAGTACGGCCAGGAGCTCGTCGCGGACATCGCGATCGACCCGACCGCGCAGGACTTCAGCGCCAATCTGATCCAGCTCAACCAGGCACAGCCGGATGCGATCATCGTGGGTCTCTTCGTCCCGCAGTCGGCGAACTTCATCAAGCAGGCGAAGGAGCTCGGCCTCACCGACCAGAACTACCTGCTGACCTACTCGAACGCGGACGCGACCTTCGTTGCCCTCGCCGAGGGCCAGGCAGAGGGTGCCGAGGCGATGGCGTGGGTCGACGTCGACTTTACCGACACCGAGCAGATGCTCTTCCAGATCTACGACGCGAGCTTCCCCGGCGAAGTCCCGAACGCGTACGCGGTCGCCGGCATGATCGCCGCCGAAGTCTTCACCGAAGGGCTCGAGCGCGCGGGCCGAGATCTGACCAGATCGAGCTACGTCGAAGCGCTCGAGACGCTCGACCGGTTCACCGGTGCGATCGCCGAGGGCATTACCTACACCGACTTCGAGTCGAACGACCCGCTGAGCCGCATTGGTAAGCGATCGATGTACGTGCTCGCGGTCGAAGACGGCGTGTTCGCGCGCGAGCACGGCTGGATCTACCTCACCGAGTAACTCGGTTCGGTGCGAGCCCGGGGTTCCGGGCTCGCACGTCTGGAGGACCCATGCTGACAGTGTCGGGTGTGACGGTGCGATTCGGCGGACTCACCGCCGTCGATACGCTCTCGCTCACCGTAGGGGCAAACACCATCCATTCGCTCATCGGGCCGAACGGCGCGGGGAAGACGACGCTCTTCAACGTCGTCTCGCGCGTGCTCGACCCGAACGAGGGATCGGTATCGTTCGAGGGGCACGACCTGCTCGAGAAGCGTCCGCACGAGATCGTCGGGCTCGGCATCAGCCGCACGTTTCAGAACCTGCAGCTCTTCGAGCTCTGCACGGTCTTCGACAACCTCTACTCCGGGCTCGTCCACGGATACTCCGGAGGCGTGCTCTCCGCGCTCGCCGGACGCTTCAGGCGCTACAACGACGAGGCGCGCGACCGGATCCTCGAGGTGGCCGAGCTGCTCGGGATCAAGAACCGGCTCGCCTCCTACCCACCGTCGCTGCCCTACGGCATTCTCAAGCGCATCGAGCTCGCCCGAGCGCTCGCGAGCGACCCCCGGCTGCTCCTGCTCGACGAGCCGGCTGCGGGCCTCAACAGCGAGGAGACCGAGGAGTTCATGGACGTGCTGCGCACGATCCGGGAGTCCGGCAAGACGCTCCTCCTCGTCGAGCACGACATGCAGCTCGTCATGGGTATCTCCGGAACGATCACGGTTATGGATTTCGGGAAGAAGATCGCCGAAGGCGCCCCGGCGGACGTGGCGCGCGATCCAAACGTGATCCGGGTCTACTTAGGCGAGGAGGCGTCGTGATGCTCACCGTCGAATCGTTGCGCGTCAGCTACGGCCGCGTCCGCGCGGTCAAGGGAATCGACTTCTCGGTCGAAGCCGGCGAGATCGTTTCGCTCATCGGGGCGAACGGCGCCGGCAAGTCGTCCACGCTCCTCGCGCTCGCCGGCGCGATCGAGGCGGAAGGTAGCATCGCCTACCGCGGCGAGAACATCCGACGGCTCGGCTCGAGCGACCGGGTGAAGCGAGGACTCGTGCTCTGCCCGGAGGGCCGGCACATCTTCCCGGAGCTCGACGTGGAGGAAAACCTGCGCATGGGCGCCTTCCGGCGCGGAAGCTACCGGGAAAAGAGCGGCGAGGTCTTCGAGCTCTTCCCGGTCCTCGCCGAGCGACGCAGCCAGGTCGCCGGCTACCTCTCCGGGGGCGAGCAGCAGATGCTCGCGATCGGGCGCGCGCTCATGGCCGACCCGGAGCTCCTCATGCTCGACGAGCCGTCGCTCGGCCTCGCGCCTATCCTCGTCGACCAGGTCTTCGCCGTACTCGGGCGCCTGCGCGAGATGGGCTACTCGATCCTGCTCGTCGAGCAGAATGCGAACCGCGCGCTGCACCTCTCCGACCGGACGTACATCCTGGAGACGGGGCGTATCGCTGCCGGCGGCGCATCGAACGACCTGCTCGCGGACGACAGCGTCCGTCGGGCCTACCTGGGGATCTAGATGGTATTCCTGCAAGCAGTCATCCTGGGAATCCCCATGGGCGCGCTCTACGGGCTCATGGGCTTCGGCATCGCGCTCATCTTCCGGTCGGTCGGCGTGATGAACTTCGCACACGGCAACGGCGGGATGATCGGCGCGTTCACCGCCTTCAGCGTCTACCTCGCCAGCGGCAGCTTCGCGCTCGCCTTCCTCACAGGCCTCGTCGTAGGCGCGGCGATCGGCGTCGCGATGGACGAAGTGCTCATGAAGCGCGTGAAGGGGCTCTCGCACGCGTCGATGATCATCCTCACGCTCGGCGTGCTGATGATCCTCGAGGGGACGGCGTTCATCATCTGGGGCACCGAGCCGGTGAGCTTCCCGCGGCTCTACACCGGGCCGCCGCTGCTCGTCGAGGTCGGCGAGGGGATGCTCGTCGCCGCGGCGAACGACGTGGCGATCACGATCGTAGCGGTGGCGGTCTCGCTCGCGCTCGCGATTTTCCTGAAGTACACGCGCTTCGGCACCGGTACCCGCGCGCGTGCGCAGAACGAGCTGGGCGCGAAGGTCGTGGGTATCAACATTCGCGTGATCGACGCGATCGTGTGGGGCATCGGCGTGGGTCTGAGCGCGCTCGTCGCGCTGCTCGTCGCGCCGAAGACGTCGATCACCCCCACGATGCTCGTCAACTTCCAGCTCTACGGGCTGACCGCGGCGGTGCTCGGCGGGTTCACGAGCTTCTTCGGCGCGATCGTCGGCGGGTTCATCCTCGGCATCCTTGAGAAGCTCATCGTCTTCGGCGTGGACGCGCTGCTCGACGCCGCCGGCGCCACCGGCGTGAACGTCGCCGACTACCAGCTCTCGATCATCCTCATCATCATCGTGCTCATGCTCGTGTTCAAACCGTCGGGCCTCTTCGGCGCCCGCTTCACAGGAAAGGTGTAGGCCGTGAACGACAAGCTCAAGTTCGTGCTGATCTCCGTCGCGATCATGGCCGCGGCGGTCCTCCTCTTCGGGTCCGAGACCTTTCTCATCGCAATCTTCTCGCGCGTACTCACCGTCGCCATCGCGGCGATGGGGTTCAACCTCCTGCTCGGCGTGACCGGGCAGATCTCGATCGGGCACGGCGCGTTCATGGCGATAGGCGCGTATACAACGGCGGTGCTGTCGACAAAGCTCGGCCTGCCGTTCGTGGTGTCGATCATTCCAGTCATTCTTTTCTCCGCGCTGCTCGGGATCGTCATCGGGCTGCCGGCGCTGCGCTTGAAGGGGTTCTACCTCGCGATCGCCACGCTCGCCTTCGGGGTCGTCGTCGAGCAACTCATCGCGTCGATCGACTTCCTCGGCGGCCACGACGGCATCCGCAGCATCCCGGCCTTCTTCGGCTCGGACCTCGCCGGGTTCCTCGTCGTAGGCGCGGTCTACGTCGCGCTCGCGCTCGCCATGTACCGGATTCTCGAATCGCCTGTCGGACTGCGCTACCGCATGGTCCGCGACAGCGAGGTGGCCTCGCGCGCCTACGGCGTTGGCCTCTCGCGCGTGAAGCTGAGCGCGTTCATCCTGAGCGCGGTCTACGGCGGGATCGCCGGAGGACTCTACGCGCACACGGTGGGCTTCATCGTACCGCCGAACTTCGGGCTCGTGCTGTCGCTCAACATCCTCGCGATCGTAATCATCGGAGGGCTCGCGTCGGTGCACGGCGGGCTGATCGGGAGCATCGTCATCGTGGGGCTGCCGTTCCTCTTTTCGCGAGGCTTCGGACCCTACCTGAGCGTCATCGTCGGCGCGCTCCTCATTATATTCGTGCTCTTCTTCCCGCGGGGTCTCGCGCACGGGGTCTTCCTCGGCTACACGAAGTACCTCCAGGTCCCGTTCATCGCCCTGAAGAACAGAATACTCAGGAGGAACGCCATGGGCGGATCGTACGTCGACGTCGACGGGACGTCGCTCTTCTACCTCGAGCGAATCCCGGAGCCGAAATCCGAGCACGATTCGGCCGAGCGCCCGGAGGCCGCACCGATTCTCTACATCCACGGCAACACCGGGTGCAACCTCTGGTTCGAGCGCGTCATGGACATCCCCGGCCGGAGAACGATCGCGCTCGACCTGCCGAACTTCGGCCGCTCCGATCGCATCGACGAGGCCGACATCGACCGCTACGCCTCCAGCGTTGCCGGCTTCATCCGAGAGCTCGACCTGGGTTCGCCGGTCGTCATCGCGCACTCGCTCGGCGGAGCGGTGGGGATCGCGCTGGCGGTGAACCACCCGGAGCTCGTGAGCAGGCTCATGCTCGCCGACTCCGCCGCCCCCGACGGGCTCACGACACCGGAGGAACACTACGGGATTATCGAGCTCTACCGGACGAGCCGCTCGCTCATGAAGAAAGCGCTCGCCGCGGTCACGCCCACGCTCGACGACAACGCCTTCCTCAACCGGCTCGCCGACAACGCGATGCTCATGAACCCCACCGCCTTCACCGGCAACGCCCGCGCGCTCGAGCGGTTCGACTACACCGATCGCACGCAGGCGTACACCGGACCGGTACGCGTCGTCGTGGGGCGAAAGGACACCATCATCACCGAGGACATGGCGAGGCGAACCGCGGACGCGTTCCCTTCAGGCGAGCTCCTCGTGCTCGACGACGTAGGGCATTCGGTGATGGTGGAGAATCCGCAGGAGTTCGTGCGGCTCGTGACCGAGTTCGTGGAGTAGGCGCGGGGCGGTTGCGGCACCGCCGGGCCCGTGTGTGCCGCCCGCTCACGCTCCCGGGTCCGCGTCGCTCACGCGCTCGACAACCTCGTCGGCGATCTCCTCGAGCCAGCCGAGCGACTCGGCCGCGCGCAGCACCGTGTAGCGGCTTCGCATCTCCTTCGCGTTCACAAGCGTCTCGCGCAGATACTCCGGACTCACGTCGATTGCAGACGGGTAGAGCGGCGCGCCGGCCTCGCGCTGGACGCCGATGACCTCGTCGAAGGTCGGCGAGTCGGCGCCGAGCCGCTGGATCTCAGACCACCGCTCGGTCAGCCCGGCAATCTCGGCGCGCAGCGCCTCCTCGCTCAGGTACTGCGGCCGGGTCACCTCGGCCACGATGCCGTTCGCCACGTCGCCCAGACTCGAGCGCAGCCGCTCTTCCCACCACTCGATACCGGGCCGCCGCGCGAGGACGCTGTCCACACGCACCGACGACGGGTCGCGCGCGAAGAACCGTTCGTTGAACGCGGCGACGACCGCCGTCGCGACGCCCACCTTCGTCCCGTGGAAGAACTCGCGCCGCCGGTCCACGGCGGCCTTCATTTCCCAGTAGTGCGAGAGACTATGCTCGCTTCCGGAGGCGGGGCGTGAGTTCCCGACGAGAAGCATCGCGATTCCGGAGATGACGAGCGACTCGGTGAGCGTTCCGATCGCGTCGGGCTCCCGCGCCCGCAGCCCGGTTGCGACCGAGATCGCCTGCTCGACACCCTCGTTGACGCGCTCGACGAAGAAGGGGCAGTAGTACTCGTCGCGCGCAATCGAGCTCAGCTTCCAGTCGATCCGCGAGGTAAGCTTGCCGATCGTATCGCTGAACCCGCTCGCGACCATAGGCTGCGGCGCGGCGGCGAGCACGTCCACGTCCGCGACGATCGCCCGCGGCGCGCCGCAGTAGATCGTCCGCTTGTGACCGTGGTGCGTCATGGGCGCGCCGCTCGACGCGTAGCCGTCCATCGACGGGGCCGTCGCGACCGAGACGAAGGGTACGCCGGTTCGCGAGGCGACGAAGCGCGTGAGATCGGTGAGACAGCCCGAACCGGCCACAACGAGAAAGTCGGTATCGCCGTCCATGGCGAGCATGAGCTCGCCCACGGCCTTCTCGTCCGGCTTCACTCCCTCGCGCGTCGCGAAGAAGCACCGCCGTACACGGTACCCGGCGGCGCCCAGATCGGCCTCCACCCGAGCCCCGGCTACTTCGCGCGTGTTCGCGTCGCTTACCAGAACGCATTTCGAACCGAGCGCGAGCCGTTTCACGACCGGCACGACCTCGTCGAGCGCGCCGCGGCGTACGACGATCTCGTCGATGGGAAGCTCGTGACGGCGGCCGCAGACGCAGTCGAAGGCGCCGTGCTCGAGGCGTCCATCGCGGAAGGTGTAGTGATTCATCGATGCTCCTCGTAGCGAACCGACGCGTCGTCGGCCGCGCGGTTGCGCCGCCGAAGGGTCCGTACTATCGTAGATCGATGCCATCGTAGTGGAGCGGAGAGCGTATGTCGAGATACGTGATGGGAATCGATGTGGGAACCGAGAGCGTGCGCGCGGGGGTCTTCGACGAACGAGGAGCGCGGGTCGGCACAGGAGTCGCGCCCATCGAGACGACCCATCCGCACCCCGGGTGGGCCGAGCAGGACGTCGCCACGTGGGACGCCGGCCTCGCGACGGCGGTTCGGGGCGCGCTCGCCTCCGCCGGCGTCGGGGCCGACCAGATCGAGGGGCTCGCCGCGGACGGCACGACGTCGACCGTGGTGCTTCTCGATGAGGCGCACAGGCCGCTGCGACCCGCCCTGCTCTGGATGGACGTTCGCGCGCACCGCGAGGCGCAGGAGGTGGCGGCCACCGGGCATCCGGCGCTCGCGTGCACCGCCGGCGGCTCGGTGTCCGCCGAGTGGTTTCCTTGCAAGCTCATGTGGATCATGCGGCACGAACCGGAGGCGTACCGACAGGCCGCCCGGATAGTCGAGCTCACCGACTGGCTCACGCATCGGCTTACCGATGTCACGATCGGCGCGATCAGCTCGGCCTCCATGCGCATGTTCTACGACGACGCGCGAGGCGGGATCCCGGCTTCGCTCTACCGGCAAATCGGGCTTGCGGACGCCCTCGCGAAGATCCCGGCGACCTACGCCGACGCGGGGACGCTCGGCGGGTCGCTCACCCCGGAGGCAGCCGCGGCGCTGGGCCTGCGTCCCGGCACACCGGTTGCGGTAGGCGGCGCCGACGCGCCCATGGGCGCGCTGGGCATGGGGGTAGCCGCGCCGGGACGACTCGCGCTCATCACCGGATCGTCGCACGTCCACTTCGCGCTGCTCGACCACGAGGTCCGTCCGCGCGGCCTCTTCGGCAGCTACCCGAACGGTCTGGTGCGCGGGCTCCACCTGCTCGAAGGGGGACAGGTTTCGACCGGCAGCGTGCTCCGGTGGTTCGCGGACCGATTCGTGCCGCCGTCGCTCCACGAGGACGCCCGGCGTCGCGGACGTTCGCTCGTCGAGGTGCTCGACGAGCGCGCCGCGGAGGTTCCGATCGGCTCGGACGGGGTACTCGTGCTCGATCACTTCCAGGGCAACCGCACTCCGTGGTCCGACCCGACCTCGCGCGGCGTGATCCGCGGACTCACGCTCGGCCACGGAGCCGAGCACGTCGCGCGTGCGATCATGGAATCGGTCGCGTGCGGAAGCGCCGTCATCGCCCGGCGCATGGCCGAAGCCGGGCTGCACCTGGAGGAGACCGTCATGTGCGGCGGCGTGACGCGCAGCGAGCTCTGGACGCAGATACACGCCGACGCGCTGGGGACCCCCATCACGATCCCCGCCGAGCAGGAGGCGCCGCTGCTCGGCAGCGCGATCGCAGCGAGCGTCGCGGCCGGGGTGCATCCCGACGTCCGTACGGCCGCGGCCCGCATGGCCCGCGCGCATCGGGTAGTCGAGCCGACCGCCGGCAACGCGGAAGCCTACGCGTTCCTCGTGGACCGCTACGAGCGCACCTACGAGGCGCTCGCGGAGGAGTCGCGGCGCATGGTCGCGTGGAGCGAGTCCGAGCGGTAGGACACGCCGGAGCGCCGCCACGCCGGCGGTTCAGCTCGCGCGAAAAGCGGCCCGGGCTGCCCGGCGGCGATCGGACGGGATCAGCCCCGGCCGCCCCGCTCCGGGTTCCCCACGAGCAGCACGACGAGCGTCACCGCCATCGCCGCCCCCGCGAGCACGAAGGGTAATCCCTTCGCCTGCGCGCTCAGCACGCCGGCGATCCAACCGAACGGCGAGGCGACGGCAAGCACGACGGTGTTCGCGACGGCGAGAATGCGCGCCCGATGATGCGGGTCGACGATCGCGGTCACGAATCCCTCGATGTACGGCGCGAGTAGCGCGGCCCCGAACGCCTCCACGACCGTCGACACCGAAACCACGAAGATCCCGCGGACCGGCGCGAGCACGAGCATGACGAGCGAGGCGATTGTCGCGAGGATTCCCGCGGCGAGATAGCCCACGTGGCGCTCCTGCCGCAGACGGGGAAGAACGGCGAAGAAGACAACGAGGATGACCACCGAGCGCAGCGCGGGAAAGAGGCCGATCTCGCGCGGCGTCATCGCGAGGCCTTCGGCGAGCAGGACGGAGAAGAACGTTCCGCGGATGGTCACGTAGATCGCGTGCATCGCGAGCAGCGCAACCGCGAGCAGCGTCCCGCGCGACCGGAAGATGCGCGGG
>CAYWJH010000036.1:15865-17695 GCA_964458555.1 uncultured Spirochaetaceae bacterium
CATCGCGAGCAGCGCAACCGCGAGCAGCGTCCCGCGCGACCGGAAGATGCGCGGGATGTCGCGCACCGATTCGACCACGAGCGCGGCGAGCGAGGTGTCGCGCGTCTCGCGCAGGCGAACCTCGCCCTGCTTCGTCTCTTTGGCGACCGCGTTGAGAATGATGAACTTCGCCGTCATGGAGGCGAAGGCGAACAGATAGATCGCGCGCATCGTGGGGATGAGCTCGAACCGCTCGATGAGAAGCCCCGCGAGCGGGGTGACGAAGCCGGCGACGATCCCGGCGATGTGCACCCACGTCCAGAAGTGTACGACCTTGCCCGCCGGTGCGTCCTCGATGAACAGGCACGTCCACGATGTCATCGTGATGCGCAGCATCGAGTTCACGATCGCCGCGAGGTAGAACCACGTCGCGTCCCGCGCGAGCGCCCAGAGCAGCGTGGGAATGCTCCACGAGATCGTGTCGAAGATGAAGGTCGCACGCTTTCGGCCGAGCTTGTCGGTGATGGGTCCGCCGAGGATGGAAGTGATCATCTGCAGCGCGAGGCCGATCGTCGCGATCAGGCCGATGGTCTGCTCGGTCACGCCGAGCGTGAGCATATAGACGGAGGCGAACGGCGCGTAGAGGTTGAAGGGGATGCCCCACAGCGGCTCGGTGTACATGCCGGCCCGGGGGTTGCCCGTGGCTCCGACGAGGGATGCGACGAGTGGATGGCGGGTGATCGCGTTCATGGCAATAGCCAGGCAATATAGCGTATCTTGGGCGCATGAGACAGATCTGGATAGCAAAGAAGGGCGGATACGAGGCACTCGAGATCAGGGAGGCACCCGACCCCATCCCGGGGCCCGGCGAGGTCGTTATCGACGTGCGGGCATCCGGGGTCAACTTCGCCGACGTCCTCGCGCGGATGGGCATGTACCCCGACGCGCCTCCCATTCCCTGCGTCGTCGGCTACGAGGTTGCCGGCGTCGTGGAGGCGGTCGGTCCCGCCGGGCCGACGGGGGCCGCCGAGCCACTCGAGATCGGCGATCGGGTGATGGCACTCACCCGCTTCGGCGGCTACGCGACGAAGGTGAGCGTCCCGCGGAACCAGGTCTTCCGCATGCCGGCAGAGATGGAGTTCGCCACGGCCGCGGCGATCCCGGTGAACTACTTCACCGCCTACCTCGCTGTCTCGCGCTTCGGGAACCTCCAACGCGGCGAACGGATCCTCATCCACAACGCCGGCGGCGGCGTAGGGATCGCGGCGATCGAGCTCGCGCGCGCGGTCGGGGCGAAGGTGTACGGGACTGCCTCGTCCTGGAAGCACGAGCGGCTGCGCGAGCTCGGCGCGGACGAGCTCATCGACTATCGATCCACCGACTGGGAGCAGGCCATCGTGAAGGCGACGGCAGCCGGTGGCGTACACGTCATAATCGACCCGATCGGCGGGAAGAACCTCGCGCGCGACCTCCGCGTGCTCGCACCGCTCGGGCGCCTCGTGGCGTTCGGGTTCAGCGAGCCGGTTCGAAACGGCAAGCGGTCGTTCCTCCGGACGCTACGGTCGTTCCTGTCCATGCCGCGGCCGCATTTCCTGTCGCTGTTGAACAACAACCACGCGGTCGCCGGCCTCAACCTGGGACACCTGTGGAGCGAGATCGACCGGCTGCGCGAGGTGGGAACGACGATCCTCGACTCGTGGCGCGACGGTACGGTCGCCCCGGTCATCGCCGCGGAGGTCGCGTTCGACGAACCCGCCGAAGCGCATCGGCTGCTCGAAGAGCGCCGGAACCTGGGTAAGGTCGTGCTCGTCACGTAGCGCGCCGAGCGTCGGGCAAGAAGGTCTGGTGGCG
>CAYWJH010000036.1:17795-28329 GCA_964458555.1 uncultured Spirochaetaceae bacterium
GTGGCGGGCGCAGAGGCGGCGGCCTGCCGCCCCCTGCCCGGATGATTACTTCGTCGTCGCCTGCGGGTGATCGTCGCGGACGAGGTCCGCGAGGTCGGCCGCGCGCGCGTTGCTGCGCACCTGGTCGACGTTCTTGCAGCCGGGGATGACCGTCGTCACCGCCGGGTGCTTCAGACACCAGGCGAGCGCCCACTGCGCCATGGGAACTCCCTGCGGCACCTCTTCCTTCGCGATCCGCTCGACTTCCTTCAGCCGCTCGGCGACCTGCTCGGCGTCGTGGCGGCTGCGCACGTCGCTTTCGGGGAACGTGGCACCCGGCTTGTACTTGCCGCTCAGGTAGCCGCTCGCAAGCGGCACCCGCGCGAGCACGCCCAGGTTGTGCTTCTCGCAGAGCGGGAAGACCTTCTCCTCCGGCGCCCGGTCGAGCCGGTTGTAGATGACCTGGATCGCCTCCGCGCCCACCTCCGGCGCCTTGCCGGTCTGGTAGTCGTTCGTGTTCGCGCCAATCGAGATACCGACGTGCCGGACCTTGCCCTGCTCCTTGAGCTTCGCAAGCCGTTCCCAGAGCGCATCGTTGTCGAAGACCTCGTTGCCACCCGAGTGGAACTGGAGCAGGTCGACGTAGTCGGTTCGAAGCGCCTTGAGCGAGTCCTCGAGCTGCTTCGCCACGCCGTCTGCGTCCCAGATCTGGTCGCGCTCGAAGGGCGCGATGAAGTGGTGACCGAACTTGGTGGCGATGAACCACGAGTCGCGCTCACCCGGGAACGTCGCCTCGAGCGCCTTCCCGATGAGCTCCTCCGATAGGTGGTCGCCGTAGCACTCGGCCGTGTCGATGAGCGTGATACCCTCTTCGCGCGCGGCGACGAACATGTCGTTGACCTCGGACTGATCGAAGTCCTTGCCCCACTCGCCGCCGAACTGCCACGTCCCCATGCCCACGACGGAGACGGTTTCACCAGTTGATCCTAGTTTCCGGTATTTCATGAGTTCATCGTACAGGTATCGCGCCCACGCGGGAAGGTGTCAATCGCAGATGTCCGCGCCGTAGGAGGCGACCGCCTCGTGCTCGCCGTCGAGGAGCGCGAAGAGCGTGGTTCCGTCCTCTGCCCGGAAGATGGGTGGCCAGGGGGGAGGCGGCTGGAGATAGCTCCCGTTCTCGTCGCGCATGTGCGCGCGGTCGGAGCTGAACGCGCGGAGGTAGTCCGGCGCGGTGATCACCGAGAAGACCGGCGCGTAATCGGGGGCCGATCCGCGGATCCCTGCCGGAAAGGTCGCCGCGCAGTACTCGTCGATCGGCGACGGGCACGCGAGCGCGCTGTCGAGATCGTAGACGAGCCGGTCGCGCACATAGATTGCGTGGTAGTCCCACACCACGATCTTTGCCGGGCCCGCTCCGGCGCGCTGGGCGCCTACGGCAACGGTTCGCCGGGGATTGGAGATCAGCACGACGCATGGATCGCCGTCGCCGACCGCATCGGAACGCGCCGCCGGGTCATCGTGCACGAGCCAGTAGACGTTTTCCTCGCAGTAGAACGGCGCGTACCGCGCGCTCGCACAGTCCAGCGTCGACACCCAGCCCCCTACGTCGTCTCGCGAATCACGAGCCGGGTCGGTATCCAGACCGGCTTCGCGTGAACACGCGAAGCCGCTTCGCGATCCGGCCCGAGGAAGCCCTCGAGCCACGGCCGCCGCTCTCCGGCGAGCAGCTCGGCGACCGCCGCGCCAATCTCCTCACCCGGCTGCGCGACGGTAGTCAGCCGTGGCCAGCTGTGCGAGGCGGCCCACCGGTCGTCGAACCCGATGACCGCGACGTCGTCGGGAACCCGGATACCGCGGCTGTGGAGCCCGGCCAGCAGCTCGAGCGCCCACTCGTCGGAATACGCCTGGACCGCATCGACGTCGGGATGTGCGTCGAGTATGCCTGCCGTCAGAGCCTCCGCCGAGTGCTCGATCCCCGGCGCGTACAGCAGCGGCTCGCTGCCGTGCTCGTGCATCGCGCGCACGAAGCCGTCGATACGGCTCGTCGAGTCTGCAGGCCCGGCGTACACGATGCGCCGACGCCCGGCCCCGATCAGGTGGCGCGCGGCCTCGGCGACGCCGGCGGGCCGATCGATGAGCACCGCAGGAAGGCGGCTCTTCGCGTCCACCGGGACGCAGGGGATGCCGGCCGCGTAGAGCGCGGCGGCGAGCGGCGTCAGATCAATCTGCAGGTGGCCGATGACAGCGACGCCCAGCGGCTTCCGCGACCGGATCTCGGGCACCAGCAGGTCGGACTCCAGGTCGTCCCGGCGCGCCATCATGACCGACACGCTGTAGCCCATCGGCCTCACGTGCTGCTCCAGCGACGCGATCTTCGCCATATGCAACTCGTCGACCGAGTACGACACGACGACGATCTGCCGGCTGCGTCCCAGGCGCAGGCTCTGCGCCACCGGGTCGGGCCGATAGCCGATACGATCGGCAACCTCGAGGATTCGCTCGCGGACATCGGACCGAACGTACCCGGTACCCGAGAGCGCCCTGGTCACGGTCCGGATTGAGACTCCCACTTCGGTCGCGATGTCGCGGAGCGTGGCCATACGCCATGATGACGGGGTTGGCCGGACGAGACAAGGCCGAGCCTTGCCGGAGCGCACGCGGTTGACTACACTCGGCCGAGGTGCACGCGCCCGAACCGCGCGGGTGCGCGAGTCGCCCCACGGAGGCAATCATGAAGATCACCGAGCTCAAGCTCCTGCACATCGAGCCGCGCTGGCTCGTCCTGCGTATCGAGACCGACGCGGGTATCGTCGGGTACGGCGAACCGATCGTCGAGGGCAAGGCACGGACCGTGGACGCCGCGGTACGCGACCTGGAGCCCATCCTCGTCGGCGCGGACCCGCGACGCATCGAGCACATCTGGCAACAGGCGTACCGGGGAGGCTTCTACCGCGGCGGCCCGGTCCTGATGAGCGCGATCAGCGGCGTCGACCAGGCGCTCTGGGACATCAAGGGCAAGGCGCTCGATGCGCCCGTCTACGAGCTCCTCGGCGGGCGCGTGCGCGACAAGGTGTTCTGCTACGCGCACGTCGCGCAGGTCGCGCAGACGCAACGCCCGAGCGGATCGGCGTATCCCGACGCGCAGAAGGACCAGGATCTCATAGATCTCGCCGCGGGGGCGAAGCAGCGGGTCGACGAGGGCTTTCGAGCGGTGAAGACGGGTGCCCCCGCGCCGCTCGGCATGGTGGAGAACCCCCGGCAGATCTCGGCGATCGCCCAACGTTTCTCTGCGATCCGCGACGCGGTCGGCGACGATGTGGGAATCGGAATCGACTTCCACGGACGGGTCTCACCGCCGCTGGTGAAGCTGCTCGTGAAGGCGCTCGAGCCGTACAACCCCATGTTCTTCGAGGAACCGGTTCTCTCCGAGCACCTCGACGTCATGGCCGACGTCGCGGCGAGCACCCACGTTCCCATAGCCACGGGCGAGCGTATCTTCTCGCGCTGGGGCTTCCGCGAGCTCTTCGACCGTCGCGCGGCGACGATCATCCAGCCCGACCTCTGCCACGCGGGAGGGATCTCGGAAGTACGAAGGATCGCCGCCGCCGCGGAGACCCACGGCGTGGGCGTCGCGCCGCACAACCCGTTGGGCCCCATCTCGTTCGCCGCGGGCATCCAGCTCGCCGCGTGCACGCCCAACTTCGTCATGCAGGAATTCGTCGGTCGTCCCGGCGGACGCGATCGGGGCGAGGGTATCCTCGCCGAGCCGATCCGCATCGAGGAAGGCTACGTCCACCTCACCGACAGGCCGGGACTTGGAATCGAGGTCGACTGGGACCGACTCGTGGAGGACGCTGCGGCCTCCGACTACACCGGCGACTGGCCGACCCCCCAGCTTCGATACGAAGACGGGAGCGTCGCCGAGTGGTGAGGCCGCGCCCGTCGTCCGGTCCGATCTCGGATCGTGGAGCACCAATGGAACCAGACTGGAACGCAATCGCGCTCGACCCTTACCTCAAGCGCCTTCAGAAACAGGCCGATGCAGCGGCGCTCGGACGAGTCGTCGCGCAGGACGGCCCCCTTCTCTACGTCGTCTCGCCCTGCGGAGCCGGCTACTCGAGGCCGAGCGGGCGTCTTGCCTACCGGATGGAGCTCGGCACCGAGCCCGTCCCCGCCGTCGGAGACTACGTCGAGCTCGAGCACGGCGTCGAGTCCCCGGTGCGGCGCGTGCTGCCGCGGCGAAGCGTCTACGAGCGCAAGGAGGCGGGCGGCCGCTCGCAGGCTCAGGCCATCTGCGCGAACGTTGATCTCGCGCTCATCGTCACCACCGCTCCGGCGGCGACGGTCCGTGAGGACGCCGACAGGTCTGCGCTGCACGACTTCAACGTCCGCCGCGTCGAACGGTTCATCGCAACCCTCGACCCTTCGGTGCGACCGGTCCTCGTCATCAACAAGTGCGACCTCATCGACGAGCAGGAACGTGTCCAGGCCGCGATCGCCGCGGAGATCCCCGGCGCCGAGGTCCGCATGGTCTCCGCGCTGTCCGGAGCCGGGGTGGACGCGCTGCGCGATCTCGTGCCCGCCGGCGCGACCGCGGTGCTCGTGGGGTCGTCGGGAAGCGGTAAGTCCACGCTGATCGCACGCCTCACCGGTGAAGACGTGCGCACCGGCGAGATTCGCGACAGCGACGGCCGCGGACGCCACACGACCACCGGGCGCAGAACCTACGCGATCGACGGCGGCGGGCTGCTCGTCGACACACCGGGCATGCGAGAGGTGCAGCTCTGGGCGGACGACTCTGCCGCCGAGCAGCTCGGCTCGGCGTTTCCAGAGATCGACCGGTACGCCGCCGACTGCCGCTTCTCCGACTGCCGGCACCGCGGCGAACCCGGTTGCGCGGTTCAGGCGGCGGTCCAGGCCGGAGAGATAACGCACGACCGGTACCTCGCCTATCTCGCGCTGCAGGAGGAACAGAGCGTGGTCGCCGCCCGCCGCGAGAAGCGAAATCGGCTCAACAACCGCCGCACCGCGCGCAAGTCGCGGATGAAGCGAAGGAGCCGGGGATCATGAGCCGCCCGAAGCGCGGACGCGGGACCGGCGCCGATCGACCGTCGTGGACCGACGGTGGGCCGGGCGAGGCGGGCGGTTTCACGTGTGCCCACTGCGGGCGGTTCGTCCCCGAGCGATCGCACGGCACGTCGCAGCGCAACCACTGCCCGTTCTGCCTCTGGAGCGTCCACGTGGACATCAAGCCGGGCGATCGCGCCTCGCTCTGCCGCGCACCCATGGAGCCGATCGCGCTGTGGGCCTCCGAAGGGGACGAGCTGCGCATCCTCCACCGGTGTACCGGATGTGGGGTGATCAAGCCGAACCGTGTGGCCGGCGACGACGCGGAAGAAGCGATCGACGAGCTCGTCGCACGCCTGCTGCGCGCCCGCGAATCGGGGCCGCCGTCGTGAGCCGCGAGGCGCGACGGTCGGGAGGCGAAGGCGCCGCCGGACTGGGCGCGGCGATCCTCTTCGGCTACCTCTCCATCGCGATCGCCTTCGGCGCTGCCGGGCGCGCGGCGGGGATCCCGGCGGTGGCGGTCGCCTCGTTCTCCGTATTCGTGTTCGCGGGAGCGAGTCAATTCATGGCCGTCTCGCTTCTCGCGCAGGGCGTGGGCGCGGTTCCGATCATCGTCGCAACGCTCGTGATCAACGCGCGGCACATCGTCATGTCCATGGCGCTCCGCGATCGAATCGAGGGAACGCGGGTGCCTCGCCCGGTGCTCGCCTTCGGCGTCACCGACGAGGTGTTCACCGCCGCGGCAACCCGCCGGGGCCCGGTCGTTGACACCGAGCTCGCGCTCATGGAGGCGCTCGCCTACTCCGGCTGGGTGAGCGGGACGGTCATCGGCTTTCTGATCGGGGGCGTGGTGCCGGTGGTGATCGAGCGTGCGATGGGAATCGCGCTCTACGCGATGTTCGTCGCGCTCATCGTTCCACCGATCGTGCGCTTTCCACGCTACCTCGTTCCGGCGCTGCTCGCAGGCGGCGTGAACTGGGCGCTGCAGATCGCGGGCGTCCCGGTGGGCATCGCGCTCGTCGTCGCGATCGCAGCGGTGGCGGCGCTCTTCGCGGTCAGCTCGCGATGGAGCGAAGCGTAGTGGAGCTCGTAGCCGTGATTGCGGGAATGACCGCGGTGACCTACCTCCCCCGGTTGCTGCCCCTGCTCGCGACGAGTCGGCGCCGGCTGTCCGGGTGGGAACGGCGGGCGCTTCGCCTCGTGCCGGTGACCGCGGTCGGAACGCTGCTCGTACCGCAGGGCTTCACCGCGGTCGACGGCGACCTCGCGCTCTCGTCGGTGGGCCTCGTCGCCGCGGTGGCGTTGACGCTGACCGTGCGCCAGCCGTTCTTCGTGGTCGTCGGTTCGGTGGCTACCGTGACGCTCGCGATTCTGCTCGGGATGTAGCCGCACGAGACGGTGTCGCGGCGATTCCGTCGAGAAAGGCGTCGATCAAACGTCGTCCCATCTCCTCGCGCGACATGCTCACCTTCGAATCCGGCACGGCGAACAGGCTCTGGATCATACCGACGAGCCCCCCGGAAATCAGCCCGAAGTCCTGGTTCTCGGTCTCCCCGTCGCGATAGGCGTCGCGCAGAATCGCTTCGACGGGCAGGAGAATCGACTCGTACATCTGCATCACGAGCCGCTCGGACGCCTCGTCGGAAAGCGACGGGAGGTCGGACTGGGTCATGCGAACGAAGTCCATGGGCCCCTGTCCGAGAAACCAATTCGCCACGGCGTGCAGGCGGGAACGAAGGTTCGCCGGCGCGGTCTGCACGCTCTCGCGCAGCCCACGGCGATGGCGCTCGAGACTTCGCTCGACCACCTCGACGAAAAGCTCTTCCTTCCCCCCGGGTACGTGATGGTAGAGCGAGGTATGCTTGATGCCGACCGCCCCGGCGATGTCTCGCAGCGTAACGGCCGCGTAGCCTCGCGCCATGAAGCATTCCTCGGCCGCCTCGAGCACGCGCTCGCGGGCGGTCAGCGTCCGGTCCTCGTGTTCGATCTGAGCACTCACTTGCGAGCTAATATATCAAAATCCTCGCGACACGGTGCGACGCACCCCAAGACCGCGGGCGTCATTCCCTGAGGAAACCGAAGTAGCGGGCGAGGATCTGCTCGTCGAGCGGCTCGAGCTCCTCGGGTGTGAAGTTCGGCCCGCTCACGATCGTCTCGGTGGTCATGGGCACGGTAACGCGCGGCTTCTCCGGCGGCCCGTTGACCCAGAACGGACTCAGGAGTATCTCGCCGGTTTCACCCGGGGCCTGCAACCAGACGATGAGGTAGCGCACCCGCCATGCGGCGAGGTCGAGCAACAGGTCCGAAATCACACCGAGCCGTCCGTCCGGCGCGAATACCGGGCGGCCCATGAGCGTGGTGTGCGGAAAGAGCTCGGGACCGAGCGAGACCGCCCGGTGTCCGTTCGCGGCGGCGCGAAGCGCGCGGGGCGTCTCGTAATCGCCCCAGACGCCCGCCCCGTCCCAGAAAACCGGTAGGCCGTAGTGCGAGACGACCGCATCGACCTCCGCCGGGGAGAGATTCAGGTGCCGGTCGCTGTTCGCGCACGGGTACGCGTCGACATCGCCGAGCGCAAGCTTCAGCCGTTCCTGCGCAGGATCCAGGGCGGAGACGTGCATGGGCGAAACGAGCCGCGCATCGGGCCTGCTCGCCGCATCGTCGGCTCCCAGAAGGATGAGTCGGATCGCCCAGTCGTCGGAATCGAGGTAGAGCGTGTCGACGTTCCCCGCGTCGCGGCGGTTCACGCGCGCGGCGAAGCGGCGCAGGCGGGCGAGCCGCATATACATCGTGACTACTCCTTGTCGATCCGCTTCGACGCTCGTTTGATGCCTTCGGAGAAGTCGTTGACCGCGGACTCGAGCCCCCGACGGATCTCGTCGATCGCCGAGCCGGCGGACTCGCGATACGTCTGCAGATCATCGGCGATCCGATCGCGCTGCTCCCGCAGATCGTCGAACAGCGTACGATTACGGCGTTGCGCGTCGGCCTCGAGCTGCTCGGCCTTTGCCTGCAACAGCTCCATTTCGGCGTCGAGCTCGCGCAGGCGTGCCTCCATCTCCTTCTCGTAAGCGGACTTCTCTTCTTGTCCCATTCGATCCTCCACCAGAAGATTTGCAAGGACCGTGCCTGCCGGCGGATGTGAGTAGAAAGTTCCGACGATGCGGGAGCTACAGCTCGATGTCGTACGACTTGATCTTGTTATAGAGCGATTTGCGGCTGATGCCGAGCAGCTTCGCAGCCTTCGTCCGGTTGCCCCGCGCCTCGCGCAGCGTCGCCTCGATCAGCTGCCGCTCGACGTCCTCGATCGTCCGGCCGGCCTGGATCGACGTCTCCGCCTCGTCGTCCGAGAACGGCGGCTGCTCGCCGGCCACGGCCGTCTCAACCGCCGGCGGGGCAGCCACCGCCGCGGGCGCGCCTCGGGCGTCGTCGGCCGGCGCCGTGGCGGCGGACAGATCCCCGGTTTCGAGCGCGAGCGGGTCGGTCTCCCCCGCCGGAGCCTCTTCGGGGACCTGCATAGCCGTTTGGTAGAGCGCCTCCACGACTTCGGCCTCTGTGATCATATCCGCCGAGGCACCCACGACGAGCCTGATGATCATATTGGACAGCTCGCGCACGTTTCCCGGCCATCCGTAGGAGCGCAACTGCTTCATCGCTTTCGGCTCGAATCCGCGCACGGGCCGCCCGAACTGGGCGGTGTACTGCTCGCGGAAGAACTCGGCGAGCATAGCGATATCGTCGCGACGCTTGCGCAGCGGAGGCAGGCTCAACGGAAAAACGCTGAGCCGGTAATACAGGTCGCGGCGAAAGCCGTTTTCGCGAACCTTCGCGCGGAGATCGATGTTCGTCGCCGCGAGGATGCGCACGTTCGATCGGATGGGGGTCGTGCCGCCCACTCGGGTGAAGGTAGAGGTCTCGATAATCCGCAGGAGGTTGACCTGGGTATCCGTCCCCATCGTCCCGATCTCGTCGAGAAAGAGCGTACCTCCGTCCGCGATTTCGAAGAACCCCTTCTTGGCCGCCGTCGCGCCGGTGAACGCTCCCTTCTCGTGTCCGAAGAGCTCGCTCGCGATCAGCTCCGGCGTTAGCGCGCCGGTGTTCACCGCGTGAAACGGTCCCGAACGACGCGCGCTCTCGTTGTGGATCGCACGCGCGACGAGCTCTTTGCCGCTGCCGCTCTCGCCGATGATGAGAATCGGTATGTCGAAGGGAGAAACGTTTCGGATCCGCTTGTAGACCTTGTTCATGGCAACGCTGTCGCCGACCATTCCATGGAATGCGGGTGCCTGCATACCTACTCCTCACCGGGCTGGGCGTCGGGAAAGCGCCGGTTCGTGAGAAGTATATGCCGAGCCGCCCCGCCGGCGAATACCCCATCGGGGCTATGAACCCGCCTCCTGTTCGAGCCGACCGAGCACGCGTTGATCGTCGTGTGGGTCACGACACGCTACACGAGGTACGCGATGACGATCGCGACGAGGAGAGCTGCAATGAGCACCCAGAAGATCGTCCCGAAGACCGTTTCGAGCTCCTGCCGCGCCTCGATCTCAGCCTTCGCCTCGCGCGTGGACCGTGGCGGCCTGCGCTCGGCGAAAGCTGCCACCAGCAGGAAGATGAGTAAGGTCACCACGAGCCCGGGTAACCAGTACACACCGAGGAGCGCCGGTCCGACAGGGCCGATCCAGAGACCCGCGGCCCACGCGAAGAGGAAGAGGAGCAGGAACACGAACACGAAGCTCGGCGCGCCGGTTCTGCCCCGGAAGAGCGCTCCGAACAGCGCCGCGAACAGAACAGCGAACACAAGGGCTACGACGATGTCGACAAACACGATGTGACCTCCCCTGATAGTGATGCAATCGGCGTGCCAAACGATCCGGTGGCATCGATCTTGCACATTACTGGTGGAGGCGTTATGGAAAAGCGACACGAACCCCAGGTGGGAGCACACTTCAAGGTAAACCGATGGAACGAGAACAGCCTCGAGCAGCTGAAGACCGAGCTTCTCAAGGAAATCTCCCGGGACGAGCACATTGCCGACGCATCAGGCATCGACCTCGAGCTCGCGACCGAAGGCAACGAGGTCACGCGGATACGGCTCACGGGCACCGTCGGCACGGTAGTGGAAGCCGCTCGGGCCGCGCGGATCGTCGAGGCGAACACCCACGACGAGGTCGAGGTGCAGAACGACCTCGTGCCGCACTAGAGACGGTCCTACCGCGGCGATTCCTCGAGCGCGGTGTACCCTCCCACGATATCGAGCAGCTCCGACGTGATCTCCTGCTGTCGTTGCTGGTTGTACGCCCCTCGCAGCTCGCTGAGCCGTTCGTCTATGTTGCTTTCGGCCGATTGCATGGACGACAGGCGAGCTGCGTTTTCGCTCGACAGGCTCTGCGCCGCCGCGCGGTAGAAGCTCGCGAAGAGATACTGGCGGGTGGGCGCGGGGAGCAGGGCGGCGCGCGGGGGCACCACCGCCGGTAGCGAAAGCGGGGGC
>CAYWJH010000037.1:0-11354 GCA_964458555.1 uncultured Spirochaetaceae bacterium
CTTGCGTTTGCAGGGATCTCTGCGTACCGAATCATCAACAATTTCAGCACCAGTCCAAAAAAAGAACCCCCCAGGAAAGGAGGTAATAAAACCTGGGGGGTTACGTGAGAATGAAAGTGCGGGACGCTCCCAAACGGAGCCGCCCTATTCTATCTGTCCTCCTCCCCGGGACTGGAGGGGCAACAGAAGGGATACTCGAGCTTGCCCGGATTCGTCGTTCCACCCCCTCGGCTCCGGATCTCCTCTGCAACGCAGCACCGATCCGTTCCGCGGGGGACGGTCCTTCCAAACCGGTCCTCCCTCGCGCACCCCCACGACCAGTCGTTCGGCCGGCCGCCGGCGAGCAGGCATGTCAACGACAGCTGCCCGGTCCCTTTCCACTCACAAAACCACTCGGTTCCGGCAGGGTTACAGCCGGGTGATGGAATCAGTGCGAAACGTATCCAATTCGTTCGGCAGGATCAAGACCGATCTGTGTTTTCTTCGCTTTCGTTCTCGCGGGGACGACGGTGGAACCGCACCGACACGATGTGGCGTCGCGACGTCGTGACGATCTCGAATCGGCCCGACAGCGTTTCGAAGGTCTCGCCGGGCGCCGGAATGTGTCCGGCGAGATCGGCGAGGTAGCCGCCGAGGCTCTGCACGTTCCTGCTTTGGGGCAACTCGATGTCGAGCGAATCGTTGAGCACGTAGAGCGGGATGTCGGCGATGATGAGGAATGTGTTGTGGTCTTCCCGCGTGATCTTCTCGCGTTCCTTCTGCTCGTTCTCGTCGTAGATCTCGCCGAGGATTTCCTCGACGATGTCCTCGACCGTCACGATGCCGGCGAGACCGCCGTATTCGTCGAGGACGACCGCCATGTTCAGCTTTGAGCGCCGGAAGTGCGCGAGCATCTGGTCTATGCTCCGATTCTCCGGAACGTAGATGGGCTCCATCATGAGCTGGCGCAACGTCGCCGACGGATCCCCGGTCGCGTACTCCTTCATCGCGTCCCGGACGAGCAGTACGCCGACGATGCGTTCCGGGTCGTCCTCATAGACAGGGATGCGCGAGTAGCCGCTGTCGATGATCTGGGAAACCGCGTCGGCGAGGCGGAGGTTCTTGTCCAGGCTGTACACCCGCGTCCGGTGGGTCATAACGGCGTTGACGGTGACCTCCCGGAAACGGAGGACGCCGCGAACCATCTTGCCCTGATCGGCCTTGATGACGCCGACCGTCTCGGCGTGGTCGACGATGCTGAGCAGGCCCCGAGGGGTGACCTCGCTGCGGCGGTCTCCGCCGGCGAGGCGCGAGACGGCGTTGCTCATTCGGGTCACGAACCAGATCACCGGCGCGAAGACCACCGCGAGGACGCTGATCAGGCGGCACGTATGCAGGACCCAGAACTCGTTGTGCGCGATGGCAAGCTGCTTGGGCGTTACCTCTCCGAAGATCAGCAACACCAAGGTGAGCACCGCGGTGGTCAGCCACTCGTACCCTGAACCGAAGAGCGTGATCGTGAGGACGGTCGCGACCGCCGCAGCGCCCACGTTCACGAGGTTGTTGCCGATCAGCACGGTCGTAAGGAGCCTGGCCGGCCGTTCCATCAGCGCGGCGACGGTTCGTCCGCGGTACGGGTGGCCGCGCTTCATGTCGTGGACCTGAGCGGGGGTGAGCGAGGTGAACGCGGTCTCGGTGCCCGAGAAGAACCCGGAGAGTACGAGGAGCACGCCGAGCAGGATGAACGAGCCGGTCATCGCGAGGGGGCGCTCCTGGAGCCGGAGAGGAGGTCTGGCTGCGAGGGAGGGCGGTCAGGTGTCAGAGGGTCTGGATCATCCATCCTCGGGTACTATACGCGAAGCGTACCCGGGATTCAAGCGAAAGTCGCGCGAAGCGGCGGACGCGGGCGTGTCTCGGCGGACACGAGTGCGTCCGCCGGCGCATCGGGGGCGGCTACGCGGCCTCGACCTTGAGCACGTCCTTGATGACCTGCTCGAGCGTCTCTTTGGGCAGCGCACCGGCTGCCATCTGTGGCTTCTCGTCCATGGGGATGAACAGGATCGAGGGGATGCTCTGAATGCCGAACGCCATGGCGAGCTCCTGCTCCTTGTCCGTGTCCACCTTGTAGATGCGGAGCCTCCCGTCGTACTGCTCGCTCAACTCCTCGAGGATAGGGGCTACCATCTTGCAGGGACCGCACCAGTCTGCGTAGAAGTCTATGATCGCGGGTAGATCGCCCTCGTACTTCCACTCGCTGTTGTCGTCCCAGTTGAAAACCTTCTGCTTGAACTCATCGGTCGTGATGTGTTCGGTCATGTATTCCTTCCTTGATATATATGATCTTCCAGATGCAGAGTATACTGAGCAGAACTCGTTCCGTAAAGCCCGACCGGATTCACCGTATCGCCCCGACCATCGGCGGTCAAGTCCCGGTGAACCGGACTTCCGCGAACCCCGCCTGCTCGAGGACCCCGCGGATGAACGCTTCGCCGTTGCGTTTCGCGGTCTCGAGGATCTCCTCGATCACCGGCGGCGGCACGGAGCGCTCGCGGACGAAGTCGGCGATCCGGCGCCACGCGTCGGCGCCGAGCGACGTGTCCGGATAGGGGTAGTCGTCTCGTTCGATGTCCTCGATCGCCACGTCGATGATCTGCGGCGGCGCGAGCGTGACCGTCGCTCGCCGCGCGCTCGTCCCGTCGGGGGCGACGTATCGCTCCACGACGATCTCCTCCTCGCCGGCGCCGACGTCGAACCCGGCGGTGATGAGCAGCGTGACGACGACGAAGTCGAACGTCCCGCCGGTCGTGCTCAGGTCGATGTCGCTCGCGAGGCTCCACGTCCGGAAATAGAGGTACTCCTCCTCGCTCAGGGTGTCGCGCACCGTGCGGTCGGACGCGCGCAGCTTCCGCAGGATCTCGTTCAGCGACACCCCGGACGGCAGGTAGTCGTACGGGAAGACCGCACGGTGCACATAGCGGACCGTCGTAAACTCGTAGAGCTCGCGGACCGACTCGAGCGTGATCGACGAGGTCGCGAATCGCTCGACGCGCTGCAGTCGGATCATCGGCAGGCCCGGGATGAGCTGGCGCCCGAAGGCATTCGTGAAAAGCGCGAGCACGCTCACGACGACGAGCGCCGCCGTGAGGATCAGGCCCAGCCTGGTACGCAGCTTCACCCGGGCCTCCGAATCATCCGCGCAGCTCCTCGTTCGCTGTTTCGTCACCGGTGGCGAAGACGACCTCGGTGAAGCCGGCCATGGCGAGGAAACCGGTGATCAAGCGGCGCGCGTTCTCGTCCGCGCGGTCGAGGATTCCCCGCTCGACCGCCTCCCGAGCGATCCGCCCCTTTGCCTCGTCGAGCTGATCGGTCAGCTCGAGCAGGCCGATCCGCCCGCCCTGCTCCCGGATGAAGTACTCCTCGATGGACGACTCGTCGGCGTCGACCGCGAGGATCTCCGGCTCGGGCAGACGGACGTAGATGCGGTTCGGGTCGCGTCGATCGGGGGTCACGGTGACCCCGCGCGCGAGGTCGACGCCCGCGCGAACGCGGATGTCGACGGAGAAGAGCACGGCACGGTCGACGGTCTTGATGAACAGGAAGCTGCGCTCCTCGCCGAAGTAGACGAGGTCGCGGTAGATGTGCTCGTAGGTGGAGAGCTCGAGCAGCGATTCGATCCGGTCCTCCAAGCGCACGAGCTCGGAGCGAGATACCGGCGCGCAGCCGCTTACGCCGACCAGCGAGGCGAGGATGAGCACGGCGAGCAGGGGCGCTGACGTTGAGCGGCGCTGCATGTCCTCACTATACTATGAAGGCGCGTGCGCGCCGCAACCCGCAGCGGTCACGGTGCAGCCGCGGTGTAGACCGACGCGCGCGTGCGCGATAGAGTTCCAATCGGCTGGAGAAGCCCGTCCGTCGGGCCGAAAGTTAGACTATGAGGCAGATACGCGTCCCCGCACCCGCATTGCTCGCCCTGGTACTCTTCGTGCTCCCGGCGTTCTCGCTCCTCGCGGAGAACGAGGCCGATACGAGCTTCGACGAGCCCGGCGAGCGCCCGGACCACCCCGAGATGGCGGTCGATCTCCCGGAGCCCGAGCTACCCGAACCGCCCGGTGACGCGGCGAGCTCGACGTCCCATCGAGCGACCGAGCCCGGCACGCGCGGGGACGACCGGATCGCCTCCACGAGGGACGCGGTCGGGGAGGTCGATGGTCGCTCGGTAGGGCCGCTCGCCGCCCCGGCGGTGCCCGGCGCGGCCGCGGTCGACGGCGAGATCCTCGAGCAGATAACCGCCGGCCCGATCGGGCGCGTCGGGGCGTCGGTGCGCACGGCTCCCGGTGCACAGGCCACCGCGCGCCCGGATGCCGCTACGCCGCGTGCACCGTCCATCGACCCGGATCCCGAGCGTCGGATTCGGCCGGAGGATCTCGATGTAGACGCCCGGTGGCCGACGGTGGCGCGATCCTCGGACGGCGTGGTCGCCGACCGGCAGGTGATCGCGTACTACGGCCACCCGATGAGCCGCTTCATGGGGATCCTCGGTGAGAACGCCATCGACATCATGGCGGATCAGCTGAAGGCGAGGGCCGCCGAATACGACGCGATCAACGGCGACATCGGCGTGGCGCCCGCCTTCCATGTCATCTACGGAACCGTCTACGAAGACGCGAGCATCGGCATCCTCCGCGAGCACAAGCTGCTCGAGTACATCGAGTTCGCGCGCGAGCACGACCTGCTCGTCTTCCTCGACCACCAGATTGGCAACGGCACCGTGGAGGAGGCGGTCCGTTCCATGCTTCCCTACCTCGCGTTCGAGAACGTCCACCTCGCCTTCGACCCGGAGTGGGCAACCGATGCGCCGGGAAAGGTGATAGGCGGTGTGACGGCGGCCGACATCAACCTCGCCCAGCAGCTGATTCAGGACCATCTCGAACGCACCGGTCTGCCCGGGCCGCGGATGCTCGTCGTGCACCAGTTCAACTACCGGATGATCGAGAACCGCGAGGACGTCCGGGCCGACTTCCCGCTCGTGCAGCTGATTCACCACGCCGACGGATTCGGGTCTCCCGCGCAGAAGCGCGACAGCTGGCGGTTCAACGTCATCGCCTCGAACATGCCGTTGAAGGGCTTCAAGCTCTTCTACCCCAAGAGCTGGCGAAGCGGAGGGTACGACGTTCCGCTCATGACTCCGGAAGAGGTGATGCAACTCGACCCGGTGCCGGTCTATATTCAGTACCAGTAGATGATTGACGCAAGCGACCACGTCGAGCTCATCCGCGAAGTCTTCCGCTACACGCAGGCGTTCCAGGGCAAGACCTTCGTCCTGCAGCTCGACGACGGGATCCTGCTGCGGCCAGCGGTCGCCTCGCTCGTGCGCGACCTCGTCCTGCTGCATCGTACCGGCATCCGCATCGTGCTCGTCGCCGGCGCGCGCCGGCGCATCGACGACATCCTCGAGCGCTACAACGTCAGAAGCGAGAAACACCACGGCGTGCGCATCTCCACGCCCGAGGCGATTCCCTTCATCAAGATGGCCGCCTTCGACGCGGCCAACCGCGTGATGACCTCGCTCGCCGGACACGGCGTCAACGCGGTGATCGGCAACTGGGTGCGCGCGAGGAGCCTGGGCGTGCTCGACGGAGTCGATTTCCAGGACGCCGGCACCGTGGACCGCATCCGCGTCGACCTGCTGCGCGGCGTGATCGACCAGGGCTCGATACCTATCCTGCCGTGCATCGGGTGGAGCGCCGCGGGTAAACCGTACAACATCTCTTCGCGCGCGCTCGCGACCGAGCTCGCCGCCTCGCTCGAAGCGAGCAAGCTCTTCTTCCTCGCCGAGGTCGATCCGCTGACCACCGCGCGCTACGCCGTGGACGGGGATATGGACGCGACGCCCGGGGGGCGGGTCTCGCGGCTGACCGTCGAGCAGGCGACGAGGTTCCTGGAGCTGAATACATCGCTCGCCGAGGACACCGGGCGCGAGCTCGTCTCGCTCGGCGTGCGCGCCGCCGAACGCGGTGTCGAGCGCGTGCACATCGTCGACGGTCGGTCCGAAGGTGTCGTGCTGCAGGAGATCTTCTCGAACCTCGGCGTGGGCACGATGGTCCACGCGAACCAGTACCAGGCGATCCGCGGCATGCGCCGGTCCGACGTCCCCGACGTCTACCGGTTGATGCAGCCGCTCGTCGATCGCGGCTTGCTCGTCGCGCGTTCGGAGGCCGATCTGCACGAGTCGATCGACGACTACGTTGTCTTCGAGACCGACGGGATGGTGCACGGCTGCGGCGCGCTCCACGTGTACGACGAGCGGCAGGCCGAGGTCGCCGGTCTCGCCGTGGACGACAACTACGAGCACTTCGGCATCGGGCAGCGGGTCGTGCGCTTTCTCATCGATCGAGCGAGGCAGATCGGCCTGAGCGAAGTCTTCGTGCTCACGACGCAGGCGTCCGACTGGTTCGAACAGCTCGGGTTCCGGCAGGGGGCGGTGGGCGACATCCCGACGGCGAAGCGCGATCGGTACGACTACACCCGCAATTCGCGCATCCTGCTCTACGACCTCACGGGCGAGGACGCCCCGACGGCGTGACCCGGCCACCATCCGGTTGCCCGCTCACCGGGCTGTTGGTACCTTCCCCTCGAACCCATCGCATTGAGGGAGCAGACTCATGTCAAAGCACGAATTCCAGACCGAAGTATCGCAACTACTCGATCTCATCGTTCACAGTCTCTACAGCCACAAGGAGATCTTCCTCCGCGAGCTCGTCTCCAACGCGTCCGACGCGCTCGACAAGCTCAAGTATCTGACCATGACCGAGGACGCGTTCAAGGAGTTCCCCTTCGACCCGCGCGTGGACATCGAGTTCGACGAGCAGGACCGCTCGTGGATCGCCGTCACGGATACCGGGGTCGGCATGAACGAAGAAGACCTCGTCGAGAACCTCGGTACGATCGCGAAGAGCGGGACCAAGGGGTTCCTCTCGCAGCTCACCGGCGACGCGAAGAAGGACTCGAACCTCATAGGCCAGTTCGGCGTCGGCTTCTACAGCGTCTTCATGGTCGCCGACAGCGTGGACGTGACCAGCCGTAAGGCCGGCGACGAGAAGGCGTGGAAGTGGACGAGCGACGGTCGCGGCGAGTTCGAGATCACGGAGAGTGAGCTCGATACCAACGGGACGAAGGTGGTTCTCCACCTCAACGATGATGGCAAGGAGTACGCCAACCGCTGGCAGATCCAGGAGATCGTCAAGAAGTACTCGGACCACATCGCCTTCCCCATCTATCTGCGCTACACGAAGACCGAGTACGACGACAAGGGCAAGGAGAAGGGGAAGGAGGAGAAGCTCGAGCAGGTCAACGAGGCGAGCGCGCTCTGGAAGCAGCCGAAGAGCGAGCTCTCCGACGACGACTACAAGAACTTCTACAAGACGATCTCGCACGAGACCGAGGATCCGCTCTTCTGGTTGCACACGAAGGCGGAGGGGACGATGGAGTACACCACGCTCTTCTACGTCCCGGCGACCGCGCCGTTTGACATGTATCAGGTCGACTATCGGCCCGGCGTGAAGCTCTACGTCCAGCGCGTGTTCATTACCGACGACGAGAAAGAGCTCATGCCCACCTACCTACGCTTCCTGCGCGGAGTCATCGACAGCGAGGATCTGCCGCTGAACGTCAGCCGCGAGATTCTCCAGCAGAACAAGGTCATGGCGAGCATCAGGAGCGCGAGCGTGAAGAAGCTCCTCGGCGAGCTGCAGCGGATCGCGCTCGAGGACAAGGAGCTCTACAAGAGGTTCATCGAGCAGTACAATCGACCGCTCAAGGAGGGGCTCTACCAGGACTTCGCGAACCGGGAGACCCTCATGGAGCTGGTCCGATTCAAGAGCACGCGCGAGGAGGGGTGGACGAGCCTCGAGGAGTACAAGCAGCGCATGCTCGCCGATCAGAAGGCGATCTACTACATCACCGGCGGCGACGAGCAGACGCTGCGGAACTCGCCGCTGCTCGAGGCGTACCGGAAGAAGGACATCGAAGTCCTCATCATGGACGACGACTTCGACGAGATCGTCGTCCCGTCCATCGGCACCTACAAGGAGACCGAGCTCAAACCGGTCAACCGGGCCGATGCCGGCGAGGATCTCAAGGACGAGGGCGACAAGGAGCAGGAGAAGAAGCTCGAGCCGGTGATCGACAAGATCAAGGCCGCGCTCGGCGAGCGCGTGAAGGACGTGCGATTCTCCGTCCGGCTCGCCGACAGCCCCAGCTGTATCGTCGTCGACGACGCCGACCCGACCATGCAGATGCAGCAGCTCCTCAAGGCGATGGGCCAGCAGGAGATCCCGGAGGTCAAGCCGATCCTCGAGATCAACCCGAAGCACCAGATCGTCGCGAGCCTCGAGTCGGCATCCGACGACGCGTTCGTCGAGGACGTGGCGTTCCTGCTCCTCGACCAGGCGCTGCTCGTCGAGGGGGCTCAGGTCAAGGAGCCCGCTGACTTCGTGAAGCGGCTCAACAGGGTTCTCTCGCGCGCGCTGTAGCGCGCGAGAACCGTCGGCTCTGCCTTGGGAGCACGTATCACCGTTTGTGGAGTAATTTGACAACGTCTGGCTCCTGCGCTACACTTGCGCGTATGGAGGGTCCCAGGTCCGCCGATGCTCGCTCGTCTTCCGTGCCGCGACCGCTGCGCAGGTGGTCCGGCGGAGACATGCGCGTCGCCGAGCGCTTTCTGAAGCTCTACCGCGACCGGACGATGGTGGTGGGCTTCGTCGCTCTCGCCGCGGTCGTGCTGCTCGTGGGCATCGAGCACGCGTGCGCCCGGGTCACGACCGGCTCGCCCTCCCTCGGATCGCAGGATCTCGTCGCGCTCGGCTACGCGCTCGCCGCCGGCGGGCTCGGGCTGTGGGCGTGGCGGCTGCGTCGCCGCGGTTCGCGCCGGCCGATCGCCTCGCTCTGCCTCGCGACCGCGCTCTTTGCCGCCTCGCTGGCCATCGCGGTGGACGTCATTGGGCAGGACACCGCGGTCAGCATGCCGGAGGTCTACTTCGTCATGATGCTGCTCGCGTTCGCGGGGCTCCTGCCGCTGCCTCCCGCGCGCTTCATCGCGGTCGCGGTTCCCGGCGTCGCCGGGGCGATCGGGATGGTTCTGCTTGTCGGGCCGGGCGGGACGCCCCTGCTGCGCGCCGCGATCGTCGCGACCGCCGCGTTGATCGCCGTCGCGATGGCGCACCTGAACTTCCGGCGAATCAGGTCGATGTTCGCGAGCCGGCTGCGAGCCGAGGACGCCGTCGTCGAGCGCGACGAGTTCGTGCGCATCCTCGCGCACGACCTGCGCAACCCCATCGGCGCGCTGCCCGACTTCGCCTCGCTCATCCGTTACAAGCACGACGCCGACCCCGGCGGCGACCTGACGACCGAGCTCGACGTGCTCGAGAGCACCGCTCGCGGCGTTCGCTCGCAGCTCGACAACGTGCTGCTGTGGGGGCACGCGGGGGAAGGTCGGCTGGAGGTCGACGACGGCGTGGTGGACGTTCCGGACCTCGTCCGATCGATCGCCGAGAGCGTCGCCGCGCACGCGCATCTCAAGGACATCGACCTCGTGACCGACGCGCCGAGCGTCCTGCCGGTGCGAAGCGACGCGGGGCTGCTGAGAGCGATCGTTCGAAACCTCGTCGATAACGCGTTGAAGTTCACCAAACCGGGAGGGCGGGTCAGCGTATCATGCCGGCTGGAGAACGGCTCAGCGCTCATCGCGGTCGAAGACGACGGGATAGGGATGGAAACAGGCGACGATCAGCCGCAGCGAAGCGGCACCGGGGGCGAGCGGGGATCCGGACTCGGACTCTCGCTCGTCCGGACGCTCGTGACGCGGATAGGCGCGACGATGACGATCGAATCCCAACCCGGCTCGGGCACGGCCGTGCGCATTCGCGTGCCGGTCGGGATCGAGACGTTCGAGCGCGCGAGCTCGTCTGCGGGTGCGCCGGCGGCGAGCCCGGCCTGATCGGCCTCGCACGGGCCGCGGCGCCTCAGCTCGCGCCGCCGAACCGCTCGAACCACGCCCGCTCGCCGAATCCCCGCTTCGGGCGCTGGCGCGGCTGCTCGGCGGGAACGCCGACGGGGAGAATTACCCGCACCTCGCGCTCCTTCGGCACGCCGAGCAACTCCCCGATTCGCGCGGCGACGTCGTTACGCCGGAGCTCGCCGTCGAGCCAGACCGAGGCGTAGCCGAGCGAGGTGATCGCGAGCAGCGTGTTCTCCGTCGCCGCCGCGTAGTCCTCCACCCCGAAGGCGAACTCCTTGTCGTCGGTAGCGTGCGGATCCATGACGACCACGACGATCGCCTGCGCGGTCACGAGGCACTCCTTACCGGAGGTCAGCGCGACGAGGCGCTCGAGCAGGTCGCGATCGGTCACCACGACGAACGACGTCGACTGGCCGTTGTGCCCGCTCGGCGCGACGAGCCCGGCCTCGACGATGCGCTCGAGGTGCTCGCGCGGGATCGGGTCGGCGGTGAAGGCACCGCGGTAGCTCGCTCGTTCTCGGATTGCTTGGAGAGTGTCCATGCGGCCAGTGTAGCACGCGCGGGGGCTGCCGCGCGCCGCTACCCGCGCGGGTGCGACCCTCGGCTCCCGCCGGAGCGCATGACGCGCTCGGCGATGCGCGTCAGCTCGGCCCGCACCGGGTGCGGCGCCGACGCGATCGTCGAGCGAATCCGTTCCGGGTCGTTCGCCTGCACGAGGCTCACGATGTCGGCGAGGTCCTTCGCGGCGAGCTCCTCGCCTTCCTCGGCGCGCTTCTTCAGGTACACGGCGGTCTTGATCGCGAGGAGCGCAGCGAGGCTCGCGAACCACGCTCCCAGATCCGCGTCGAACTCGGCGATCGACTCCGGCGGGGGGCGCTCGATTGGCATCTCCCACTCGTCGCCCGGGAAGAGCGCGTCAATCGGTATGCCCGTCTCCTCGTCACGTGCCGATTCGGCACCGACCTTCAGCGAGGCCTCGGCGCCGGCGAGCGAGCGCCACCCTCGCCGGTCGACCAGGATGTCTATGTCGTGGGTCGTGCGCGGCGCGCCGTTTCTCACGACCGCGACGCCTCCGACGACGCAGTACGCGATCCCTCTCCGAGCGAGGATCTCGTGCAGCCGTCGGAGCGTCGCCATGATGGGCGCGTTGGGTCCGAGGTCGCCGTTGGCCGAGAGGATCTCGCGAGCGGTCACGGGGGAAGCGTACTCCGCCCGCGCCCGCGGCGCAAGCCCGCCGCGCAAGCGCGGCGGCGGCCGCTACGCCTGTGGCTTCTTGCGCGTGCTCAGCTTGAACGGAGCGTAGAGCGGGCAGAAGCTGATCGTCGACGTCGCGAGGAAGACGATCCCCAAACCGCCCGCG
>CAYWJH010000037.1:11454-22393 GCA_964458555.1 uncultured Spirochaetaceae bacterium
CGCCCGCGCGCGCTCAGAGCGCAAGGCTCCCGTCGATCCCCACGGAGAACCCGCCCAGCCTGATCTTCAGCGCCTGCTCCCAGCTCTCGCCGGTCTTTCCGTTCACCTCGGAGTAGGTCCCGGAAAGCGTCGCGTCGGCGCGGTAGAGCCGGTAGGTGACGTTGAGGTCCACGCTAATCCGGTCGACGCGCACGCCCACCCCGCCGCCGGCCTGCCATCCCCAGCCCAGCCGGCCGTCGTCGACCTGAAGCGGTTCTTCGAAGGTGTGGAGCGAATCCGTGGCAGCGCGATCTCGTTCGATGTTCTTCACGAGCGGCACGAGCTTCATGTTCCAGAAGCCGCCCACCCCGCCGAAGACATCGACATAGACCGGCCCGATGGGCAACCGTGCCTTCGCGTTGACGAACCCGGTCAGCGTGTCGGCGAAGAACCACGGTGAGCCACCCGCCTGCCCCCCGGTCTCGGGAAGGAGCGCGTAGACCTTGTTGTAGACCAGGCCGAAGGGGATGCTCAGGATCCCGCCCAGGCCCAGGCTCGAGCCGATCGCCGTTTCCACGCCCACGCTTCCGTCGTCGGCGAGATAGAGCGCCTCCGGCACGAAGACCGATACGCCCCCGCCCACGCTCTGCGCCGCGACCGGCGCCACAGCCGCGACGACGAGCGCGACGACCATTGCGAACACACGTCCTCTCATGCCACCTCCCGGGCATCGAGCCCTCGCGCATCGTAGCAGATGTCGCCCCGCGTGACAGCAGCGCCGCTTCCGACGTCCGGGTCCGGCCGTCCGGCGCAGCCCGGACGCCCTACAGCCGGAACGGAAGCGTGACTATCGCGCTCGGAAGTACCCGCGAGCGCGCGGCTTCGGGTTCTGCCACGATCCGCGGCTGTTCGGGAAAAGACCCGTCATCGCCGGCGTTGTAGATGATCACCGACTGGTTGCCGGGGTCGACGAGCCAGTACTCGGCCACGCCGGAGCGCTCGTAGAGGTCGCGCTTGACGGTGATGTCCTTGGTAAGCGTATACGGCGACAGGATCTCGATCACGATCGCCGGCGCGCCTGCGTAGCCGCGTCTGGTGACGCGCGAGTCGTCGCACACGACGATGAGGTCGGGCTGGACGACCGTGTCGGCGTCGTCGACGTCCGCCTCGCTGTTCGCGAACAGAAAGACGTCGAGCGGCGCGAACAGGGGCTCGCATCCCGAGCCCCGGGCCGCTGTCCGGAACACCTCGTAGAGGTCGCCGAGGACCCGCTGGTGCGAGGGCGAGGGCGCGGCGCACATGCTCCACGCGACCCCCTCGATCAGCTCCCAACGTTCCTCTTCGGGCCACGAAGCGTACTCCCGGTACGTGTAACGGTGATCGGTCTTTCGAACGGGGTCGGCCATGCGGCGCATCTCCTTCAGTATACAGTACGCGTGAAAACGCGTCGTCGCTTCACAACCGCGCGCCCTTTGACACGCGCCCCCGGCGCCGGTAGCGTGCACGGGTGGTTCTCGACATCCTGCTGCCGGTAGGCCGGCTCATCGGCGCGACGCTCGCCGGTTTTCTCATCTTCAAGATTGACCTCGTCCGTCGTTATGCGCTGCGGCCGTTCGTCTTCCTCATCGTGAACATCGTCTTCCCGCTCTACTTCGTGCACACGATGCCCAGCCAGTGGGCCGATGGGCTCGCCGCGGGGTGGGGCTGGATGGTCGTCTTCTTCGTCGCCTATCTCGTCTTCTTCGCGCTCCAGTACGGGCTCGCGCGCGCGCTCATCGACCGCGTGCGCCCGTTCCGCAGCGAGCATCCGCAGGAGCTGCTCGTGCTCTTCGCGATGCACAACGCCGGCTACATCCCCATCCCCATCATCGCGGCGCTCACCCCGCCGGCGGTATCGGTCTACATGTCGTTCTACATGATGGCCTTCGTGCTGAGCTTCTTTACCGTGGCGGTGTGGATCATCCAGGGCGCGGCGCACATCCGAAGCGGTGGTTCGTCTCAGGCCGATGTCGCTCGCGCGGAGGGGCGCGGCACGGCGCCCGAGGAGCCGGCGGCCCCGCCCCGCCCAACGTTCAAGCTGAACGCGCCGGTCGTCGGTATTCTCGCCGGACTCCTGTTCGCGGTGACCGGCCTCTACGACGTCCTGCCCGGCTGGGTGAAGGCGCCGTTCCGGTTCTCGTCGATCATCGCGCTCGACGCGATCATGGGCGTGCTCGGCGCGGTGCTCGCCTCTATCCCCGGGCGAGCGATCCGCATGCGGCGCGAGTTCGCCGGGCTCGTAGTCGTGAAGATGGTGCTCTACCCTGCCGCGGTCCTCGGCCTCATGGCGCTCGTTCCGCTCCACGGGCTCGACCCGCGGGTCGCCTCCGGGATCAAGCTCGCGATGGTGCTCCAGGCCGTCGTGCCCCCGGCGACCAATATCCTCGTGATCACGAAGGCGTACGGTACCGACGAGCAGGTCGAGTACGCCGGAAGCGCGATCGTCGTGACCTACGCGGCGAGCATCGTGCTCATCCCGCTCTTCCTCATCGCCTCGCGGCTCGTCTTCTAACGAAAGCGCACGATCTCCCAGTGGCGCTCGAGCGCTTCCTTGCGCAGCTTGCTATCCGGGTTGACCGCAACCGGCGCGCCCACGATGCTCAGCAGCGGGAGGTCGAGGTGGCTGTCCGAGTAGAAGGTCGTGTGCGCGAGGTCGATGCGCATCGCCGTCGCGAAGGCGATCACGCGGTCGCGCTTCTCCTCCCCGAAGCACGGCGGGGTGGCGAGCCCGCCGGTCGCCACCCCGTCGGCGTACTCGAGCTCGGTGGAGAGGATCGTGCCCACCCCCAGCGCGTCGGCGAGCGGCTTCACGATCAACCGCAGGCTCGAGGTGGCGAGCACGACGACGTCGCCCGCGCGGACGTGCGCCTCCGCGCACTCGCGCGCGTCGCCGAAGATGTCGTCGCGGATCCGCTGCTCGAAGCACTGCGCGGCGATCGCCTCGAGCTCCACCCGGCGCCTGCCCTCGAGTCGCCCGAGCGCCGCGGTCGCCGCCTCCATGTTGATCGTGCCCGCGCGGTAGCGAAGGTAGTGGTACGGGACGCTCGCGAGGCTCGCGACCGAGAAGAGCCCGGCGCGTCGCCCGCACTGGATGAGCCGCCGGCCGGTGGAGTGACGCGTGATCGTGTGGTCGACGTCGAACACGGCGAGGCGCGGCACGGTTAGCTCGTCTCCACGCGCGCGCCGGCTGAGGCGAGCAGATCGAAGAATCCCGGGAAGGTGATTCCGGCCACACCGGCGTTGGTCACCGTGACCGGGCCCTCCGCGCAGAGCCCGGCGACCGCGGCGGCCATCGCGACGCGGTGGTCGCCGGCGCTGTCTACGGTGCCGCCGCGCAGGCGGCGGGGGTGGACGACGAGCCCGTCGGGCAGCTCTTCGGCGTGGCCGCCCAGATCGCCGATCACGCGCGCCATCACCGCGATCCGGTCGGTCTCCTTCTCGCGCGCCTGCGGGACATTGGTGAGGCGAAGCGGCTCGGTGCAGGTCGTTCCCACCACCGCGAGCGCGGGAAGCGAGTCCGGAATCGCGTTCAGGTCGATCTCGCCGCCGGCGAGGCCGGTGGGCGCCCCGGGGCCTGCGATCGTCACGCGCTGGTCCGCCGTCTCCACCGAGCACCCGAGCCGCTCGAGGATGCGCACGACCTCGCGGTCGCCCTGGCTGTCGTCCATGTCGAGCCCCCCGAGCGCGAGCCGCGATCCGGTCACCGCCGCGGCGGCGAGGAAGAAGGTGGCGGACGAGAAGTCGGCCGGCACGCGCCGCTCGAACCCGAGGTAGCTTGCACCGCCGGGAACGCCGAACCGTCTCCAGCCGTCGCGCTCGTACGCTACGCCCTGGCCGGCGAGCCAGCTCAGCGTGAGCTCGACGTAGGGGCGTTCGTTGAGAAGCGGCACGTCGATCTCCATGCCCCGCGGAGTGAGCGGCGCGGCGAGGAGCAGGCTCGAGAGGTACTGGCTCGTGGGACACTCGATCGCCACCGCGCCGCCCTCGATGGGACCGGTCACCGTGAACGGTACGCAGTCGCGCGAGCCTTGCCGCTCGACGCGCGCGCCCATCGACTCGAGCGCGGCGAGCAGCGGTCCTGCCGACCGGCGCTGGAGCTGCTCGTCGCCGGTGAAGGTCACCGGGAAGCCCTGGAGCGCCGCGGCGGAGAGCGCGAGGTAGAGCGTCGTGCCGGAGTTGCCGCAGTCGAGCGGGCCGTCGGGCTGCGCGAAGCGGCCGTCGCGGCCGGTCACGCGGAGCGTGAGACCGCCGGCGGTCCCATCGGCCCGCTCCACATCGATCTCCACTCCCAGCTTGCGAAGGATGCGAATACACGCGGCGGTGTCCTGCGAGTCGAGCGCGCCGGTGACGCGGCTCCCGCCGCCGGCGAGCGCGGCGACGAGGAGCGCTCGGATCGTGTGCGACTTGCTGCCGGGCATGGGGAGGCTTCCGCGGAGCTCGCCGGGATGGACCGTAACGTTCACCAGCCGATCGTACCAGAGAAGCGCCTTGCGGGATAGCCCGATCGCGCCGATTAAGGTTCGACTGCGATACAATCGACAATCGTGATGATGAAGCGATTAATGATGATGAAGCGATTCTCGCGCGGCCTCGCGGTCGCGCTCGTGCTGATAGCGACCGCCGCCCCCGTGTTTGCGATCGCCGCGGTCAACCCGGTCTTCGGCTACAGCGTCGACCTGCCCGTCGGCTGGGTGGAGGCCGATGGATCCGACCCCGAGCACATCGGCTTTCTCTCCCCCAATGCCGACGCGATGATCCAGATCGTCGCGCTCGACCCGGGAACCGGTTCGGACGGGCTCGAGATCGCGGTGTTCATGTTCGGCGAGGTCGACGGCGCCGGCGAGCCGGAGGCGTTCGAGTACCAGGGTCGCTCGGCCGCGCTGTCGGAGATCGCCTTCACCACCGGCGGGCTCGACGTGCAGGGGTACATGGTCACGATCAACGATCGGTCGGCCGACTACGCGATCCTCGCCTTCGCCGCGATGGAGAGTTACGAGGTCGCGCACGACCACCTGCTGAGCGCGATCGACAGCTTCTCCGTAGGCGAGGAGAGCCGCGTCTATCCGGGGCCTGTGAGCCAGTTCTTCTACCCCTTCCCGGCGCCCGACGAGCGAGCGACATCGGTCCCCTTCCTCGGCCGGTCGCTACCCTTCGCCGTCGACCCCGGCGCCGAGGAGTCGGCGAAGGTCGTAGTCGACCGCGAGTCGCGCATTCTCGAGCCCTACGGCGCGCTCGACGAGGAGGTGGCCCACGACGCCTGGCGCCGCTACTTCCGCCAGATCTACCGCGACAACTACATGCGCCTCGCGCCGGTCGCCGAGGAGGTGGAGGCGATCCTCGAGGCCGAGCGCGCCCCCCGCGTCGACTACCCGCACGAGATCCTCGCCTGGCTCCAGGGCTTCGACTACGAGCGCACCGGCGGCCTCTCCGACTTCCAGCCGCCGGTCTCCTGCCTCGCGAACGCGAGCGGCGACTGCGACAGCCTCGCGATGACCTACGTCATCATCCTCCACCACCTCGGCTTCGACGCGATCATGATGGCGAGCAACGTCCACGCCCACGCGCTCGCCGCCGTAGACGCGCACGGCGGCGGCGCCCGCTTCCCCTTCGAGGGCCGCGGGTGGCTCGTCGCCGAGCTCACCGCCGACGTCGCGTTGGGCCAGATAGACCAGCGCATGGCCGACCCGGCGGGGTGGATCGGGGTGCGGATGAGGTTGCGGGCTCAGGAGGGCGGCGACGGGGGCGCCGAGCGGTGATTTCTGACCGGAACACTGTGAGGCAGGCGCTGGTGTGGTATATTGTCTACGTAGGCGCAGTCTGCGCGAGGGAGCTGATATGAAGACGTACACAAGATTGGTCGTCACGGCCATCGTTGCCGCCCTGGTGCTCGCCGGGTGCGGGGTGCCGCTGTCGCCGGTTCAGCAGGGCGAGGCGCTCGCCACCGGAGCCGCGAGTCTTCCGCCGGACGAGATTCGCGATGTGAGCCGGTCGGTCAGCGGACCGTTTACCTTTGAAACGCTGCTCTCGGTCGACGTGCGCCTTTCGGTCGACCTCTACGAGACGGACGAGGCTGGTCGCGTCGTAGGCGACCCGCTCGCGCCCGACGCAGCAGACGTCTTCGTGACGCTCGACGACAGCGAGGGCAACCGGGTCTTTGCCGGCATGACCGGGGACGACGGCACGCTCGAGGCGAGCGTTCAACTACCGTCGGCCGCAGAGGATATGAAGCTCACGATTCGGGCCGATGGGTTCGAGACACGGACGATCGAAATCGACGACATGGTAACCTTCGAGCTCATCGATCGTATTCTGTCGCTGGCACGCGTCGTGTCCGATCCCGATGGGCCGGCCTCCCGGTCGGTAGCGGGTTCCGGCGACGCAGACGGCGACGGCGTTCCCGACTCCGAGGACGCCGAGCCGGACGACCCGACAATCGCCTTCTACGCCTACGTGCCGAGTCGCGAGGCGATCACGGTGGCGTACGAGGACCTGTTCGGACGCGAGGATGCCGGCGACGCGGATTACAACGACTTCATCGCGAGCTACACGATCCGCGAAGGACTGAACGCGGCGGGCAACGTGACGGAGATCTACGTCGCCGCGGAAGCGGTGCAGAAGCTCGCCGGATACGACCACCGGTTCGGCATCCGGCTCGACTCGTTCGAAGGCACGGCGAGCGTGAGCGGTTCCTTCATCGACCTCAAGGGCACTTCGCGCGACTATTCATTCCGGCCCCTCGTCGACACCGCCGAAATCGACCTCTTCGTGAATTCGCGTTACGCGAAGGACAAAACGGCGGAGTTCACGGTCACCTTCGACGAGCCTCAGGTCCGCGACGGCCGCGAAGGCGCGCTTCCGAAAGCGCCGTACAACCCGTATCTCTTCGTCTACAACACGGGACACGACATCCACCTCGTTGGACGAGAACCCAACACCGTTTCGAAGAACCCGGACGATCCGTTCGTCGACGAGAAGGGCTTCCCGTGGGCGCTGCTCGTTCCGCGGAACTGGGTCCACCCAGACGAGGGCGTGCGGATCGAGGTCGATTACCCGCGGTTTACGCTCTGGCGCGAAAGCGGCGGGACGGAACACCAGGACTGGTACGACCATTATCAGGATCCGTACGAGCCGGGGGGTGGCGGGGACGCGACGGTGTACGTGGCGGGGTACTACAACAACGGGACGCAAGACCGCGCGGTGCTGTGGGTTCTCGAGCCCGGTGTGACCATGCCTGTGCCTACTGAGCTGAGCCTTCCGGCGGGTGTTTCCACCGGTACCGATGCGCGTGCGAACGACGTCTTCGTCGACGGGACCGATGTCTACGTGGCCGGTTTCTACGGAGATCGCGGTGCGAAGCGCGCGACCGTCTGGCGAAACGGAGTACCGACTACGCTTTCCGCTATCGGACAGAACGCCGAAGCGACGAGCGTGCAAGTGGCCGACGGTGTGGTCTACGCGGCCGGGACGCTGCTGGACGGTCAGAGCGGCACCCCGATTCTCTGGCGTGATGGTGGAGCCTTCCCGCTTCTCGGCAGCCCGGCCGACAACGGTGCGGCCACCGGAGTCGTTGTCAGCGGCGATGCTGCGGTTGTCGCGGGAACCTACGACAACGGCACGACCCCGTACACGGCGACGCTCTGGCAGGTATCCGCAGGGGGATCCGTTGAAGAGCTCGTCACGCTCTCACCTGGGGAGAACGGAGAGGCCCTCGCTATAGATCTTGGTAGCGACCGGAATTACTACGTATCCGGCAGCCTGTTCAACGGAACCAACTTCACGTCGGTGTCCTGGGTCGTCGACGCGTCGGGTGTTGCCGGTGCTCCGCAGACCCTCGCCAGCGCAGACACGGTGAACAGCTGGAGCAAGGCCTTCGGGATCGACGAGGAATCGGGAACCGTGTATGCGGCGGGATATTACCCGGACGGCGGCGACAGGCCGGGCTACTGGACGGGTGCGTCCCGTACTGCTCTTTCGGGAGGCTCGATCGGTCGTGCGCTGGCGATCGACGCCGCGGGCGGCACGGTGTATGTCGGAGGATTCTACGTGGATTCGGGTGTGCGACGCGCGGTTCTTTGGATCGACTCCGAGGATACGTTGCTTTCGGACGCGAACGCCGTCAGTGCAGAGGCGCGCGGCGCCTTTGCGGTCACCCGCTAAGTCCACAATTAGCAGAACAGTCTAGCGGCCGCCCTCTTGGGCGGCCTTCTTCGTTTTCCGGAGATTCGTTTCAGAACGCGATAGAGTAGAAGGAGGGCCGACAGGTCCAAGGGAGGCGATATGCGACGCGTGATCGTTTCTCTGCCTGTGGCCATCTTGGCTCTCCTACTCCTTGCGTGTCCTACTCAGGATGGTCCCTCGCAGAACGAGCCCGTTAACGGCGATCCGACCGCGGAAGTGTACGTCGCGGGTTTCTACTCGGAAGGTACCTATGACGTACCGTGCTACTGGGTCAACGATGAGGAGTTCCCGCAGGAGCTTCCGATTGGTGCTGGCGACGGCCGGGCAACGGACATCCGGGTGCAGGACGGCACGGTTTACGTTAGCGGCTACTACGAGGCCAGCCTGTCGAGTGCGGAGCGTACCGCCGCGTACTGGGCGGACGGAAGCCGGGTCGACCTGACGTCTGCAGGAGTCGATGCGACGGCGACCGGCATCGCCGCGTCTTCCGACGAGATGGTGATCCCCGGCACGCTCTACGACACGCAGAACACACCGGTGTACTGGCGCGTGCCTGCACCTACCTCGCCGGCGGAGGATTTGCGGCAGCCGCTTCGGGCGGCGGCTGCGGGGGCCGCCGCAGCCGGCGTGAATCTCCGGGGGAGCGAGGCACTGGTGGTCGGCTACTACGAGCCTGCGACCACACCCGAAGCGAAGCTCTGGCGCGACGCCGTGGGAAGCGATGCTACTGAGGAAGATCTGGCCCTGGGGGAAATCTGCGAGGTCTACGCCGTAGACGTTGCACCGGACGGTACCGCCTACGCGTTGGGGATTGTCTTTGAGTCCGTCGGATCCGGGTACGAGCCCGGATCGTCGGTCTGGACGATCACAACGGGCGGCTCGGTCACGGTGTCGGAGCTTTACCGAGAGACGGGGAACTGGACGAACGCGCTTGGTGTCGACCCGGAAGACGGGGTGGTCTACGTCGCCGGCTACTACGAGACCGCTATGGAAAACCCGTGCTACTGGAGAGACGGGGTTCTCCATGATATCCCGGCGGAGGGGAAAGCGATGGACGTGGACGCGACCGGTTCGACGGTGCACGCCGTCGGGATCGCAGTCACGAACGGTATGGAACGGCGTGCATTCGTCTACGACGGCACAGACGTCGTCGAACTGCACGGCTCGAGCGAGAGCCAGGCGGTCGCGGTCTTCGTGGACGGTTAGCGGTTATTCCCCAGGTGGCTCCTGTCCGGCGAGGATCTGCACCCGCGAAACTGCTTGTATTTGTTGTCTCAGGTGATACTCTTGTGCAGAAGGGCAGGTCGAGTAGACTGCACTACGAAATGACGAGCGCGCGACGATCCTACAGAATCCTCCTCGCCTTCGCCTGTATCCTGTTTGCCGGAACCGCGTACGGAGCCGAACGAACGTGGTCTGGCAACGCGGACCCCGACGATGCCTGGGGGAGCGACCAGAACTGGCTGCCGTATGACCTCACCATTCCGTCGGACGGCGACGACATTATCCTCGCGTTCGACATCAACCAACCCGTCATCAACAATCCGCTGCCCGCCGGACAGAACGATTTCAACAGTTTGATCGTACGATCCGGCCTGACGCTCGACATGAACAACAACACGTTCAGTATCAGCGACTTCGGCACGGTTCCCGGGTCGGGTGAATTGGGTGCCGGAGGCGTTCGGGTCGAAGACGCAGCTTCCATCACCAGCGGCTCGACCGTCACGATAAACATAGCCGGTGACTTCACCGTTGCCACCGGCGGGACGTTTGCGCTTGACCCGAACGTCGTACTGGCTGTGGCGGGCAATGTCGTTCTCGAAGCCGGCGCGACGCTTGACGTGAACGGCGTGACGGACGGCATCACGGTCGCGGGTGACCTGACGTTGCAGGATGGTGCTGCGATCGCGAACTCGGGCGGTGCCGCGACCTTGACCGTAGGTACGGACCTTTTCCTGGGCGCCGGGGGCGCCGTCACCGTCGCCGCCGACGTCGGGTTGAGCGTCGGCGGAATCACCACGATCAACGTTGGAACCGGCAACGACCTGAGCCTCACGAACGCGGCCAACGATTTTGACGACACGAACGGGACTGGCGGCTTCACCGTGAACAGCGTCAACAACCTCACCATCGTGGACACGAACGGTACTCGGTTCAATGCAAGCACGATCAGCGGGAACCTGGACGTAGACACGAGCGGCGCGGCCTTCAACGACTCGGGGCCCATCGACGTCATAACCGGCACTGCGACGTTCGACGTGGGAAGCATCCTCCTCAACGAGACGGGTAGCCAGTTCAACCAGCTCCACCTCACCGCAACCGGGTCGGCCGATATCCAGGAGGCAGACGGGACGGATATCCTCTTCGCGAACGTGGGCTCGCTGCGGATCGACAGCGGCGGGGATATCGTCGACTTCGGGGCGATCACGGTCGGCACGCTCGCGGAGCTGATCGCGGACGGCGGCGCGGGCAACATCACGATCAACAACAGCGCGGACTTCGGGTCGATCGACGTGACCGGCAACACGGTAGCGGTGACGGAGACGAACGCCACCGACATCGCCGGAGCGAGCGTGGGGAACACGCTCTCGGTCACCAGCGGCGGAGCGATCACGGACACCGGAGCGATCAGCGTGACGGGGCAGGCGACGATGACGGCGGACGGTGGTGCGGCTGACATCACGATCGACAACAGCGCGGACTTCGGGTCGATCGACGTGACCGGCAACACGGTAGCGGTGAC
>CAYWJH010000037.1:22493-23563 GCA_964458555.1 uncultured Spirochaetaceae bacterium
AGACGAACGCCACCGACATCGCCGGAGCGAGCGTGGGGAACACGCTCTCGGTCACGAGCGGGGGAGCGATCACCGACAGCGGAGCGATCAGCGTGAGCGGGCAGGCGACGTTGACGGCGGACGGTGGTGCGGCTGACATCACGATCAATAACAGCGCGGACTTCGGGAGCGTGAGCCTGATCGGCGGCACGGTGACGGTGGACGAGTCGAGCGCGATGGAGGTGGCCGGGGCGACGACCGGAGCGCTGTCGCTGACGGCGAACGGGCCGATCACGCAGACCGGAGACATCGACACGACCGGAGGCGGGATTACGCTCGCGGCTGGAGCGGGGAACGACATCACGCTAGGCCGGGTGAACAACACGTTCGACGGGGACGTGGTGATCACGAGCGGGAACACCGTTGAGCTCGAGGAGGACGGGCCGCTGCAGTTCGGCGCGTCGACGGTGAGCGGGAACCTGGACGTGACCGCCGACGGGGGAGCGGATCCGAGCACGGCGATCAGCCAGAGCGCGGCGATCACGGTGCTCGGGGATACGACGTTCCGGGTGAAGAACACGGCGAACCAGGACGTGCTGATGGGCACGCTGGGGAACGACTTTGGCGGGTCGGTGAGTCTTGCAGCGGCGAGTGGCAGCGTGCGTGACTTCTCGATTCGCAACGTGAACTCGGGGGCGACGGTCGGTACGATCACGACGACGGTGGGGCGCGACCTGTACATCGAGTTCGACAACGCGGGGATCGAGCTGACTGCGATGACGGTGAACGGCGATCTGACGGCGATAGCCGGAGGGGGGGCGATCACCGACAGCGGCGACATTACGGTGACGAACCAGGCGACGTTCACCGCCGGGGGCGGGACGCCGACGATCACGCTCGGCGACGCGTCGACGGCGGACTTCGGGACGATCGACGTGACCGGGAGCACGGTATCGGTGAACGATGACAGCGCCACCGACATCGCGGGGGCGAGCGTGAGCGATACGCTCTCGGTGACCAGCGGCGGGGCGATAAGCGACAGCGGCGACATTACGGTGACGAACCAGGCGACGTTCACCGCCGGGGGCGGG
>CAYWJH010000037.1:23663-28292 GCA_964458555.1 uncultured Spirochaetaceae bacterium
ACGCCGACGATCACGCTCGGCGACGCGTCGACGGCGGACTTTGGGTCGATTGACGTGACCGGGAGCACGGTGTCGGTGAACGATGACAGCGCCACCGACATCGCCGGAGCGAGCGTGGGCGACTTGACGGTCTCGAGCGCCGGCGGCATTGTCGACTCGGGGGCGGTGTCGGTGACGAACTCGGCGAGTTTCTCTGCTACCGCCGCCGGCAACATCGACCTGGGCACGACGACCGTAGGCACGACAATCGACCTCGCAACCACGAGCGGCAACGCGACGATCTCGTCCGGGGGCGGGTGGAACCTCGCGGATCCTGTCATAAACGGGTACCTGAGCATCACCGCAGGCGGCGCTGTGGGACAGGCCGGACCCCTCCAGGCGGTCTCGCTGCTGCTCCGCGGCACGGGCGACTACAATCTTATCGACCCGGGCAACAACGCGACCACCTTCGCCTCCGATGCGTCCGGCAGCGTCCAGTACCTGGACAGCACCGGCCTTACCATATCGTCCGTGAACGGCGTCGACGGCGTAGCGACGTCTGGTGCCGATTTCACTTTAGAGACCGGCGACACGCTCGCGATCAACCAGCCCATCGTCTCCGGAACCGGCAACGTAGACCTGGCCGCCGGAGACACGATCAGCCAGGCGGCCACCGGTACGCTCAACGTGGGCGGGACGACCGATTTTACGCTCACCGCCGCAGGAGACGTCGACATCGACACGGTCGCGAACACCTTTGAAGGAGACGTTACCTTCGCCGACAACGGCAACATCACGAATCTGTACGCGTGGAAGGGTGCCGGCGCCGCGCCGTACCCGGTAATCCCGGCCGGTCTGATCAATCTGATCATTATCTGGGACGGCGTGGACCCGGATGTGGGCAACATCGACGTCTCCGGAACGCTCATCTTGAGGACCGACGGGACGATGACTCAGAGCGGGTACATCCGCGCCGATAACCTCCTCCTGCGGGGCACCGGAAACTACGAGCTCACCAACGCCTTAAACGACGTGCGCGTGCAGATGGCCTCGGACGCTGACGGCTACGTCAACTTCGTCGACCAGGACGACCTCACGGTCGGAACGGTCCTGGGAGTGGACGGCATGACGAGCCTGGACTCCAATCTCAGACTCGCTCCGTTGGATACGCTCACCATAAACGGCCCGATCGACGTGATCGACGTGGGAACCGCGGATGTCGAGCTCGACGCCGGCGGGGCGGTTACGCAGGGTGCCGGCGACACGATCACCGCCGGTGGACTCGAGCTCCTCGGTACCGGTCCGTACACGCTCGAAGAGAACAACGACGTGGACACGCTCGCCGTGGACACCGACAACGCCCTATCGTTCGTGGACGCCGACGATCTGGCGATCGGCTTGGTCACCACGTTCGCCGGCGTGACGACCGGCCTCGACACGAACAGTACCGAGGCGGTTATCCAGACCGGCGGCACGCTCACGATCGACGACGACGTGAACGTGGGCGCGGCGAATCTGGAGCTCAATACCGCCGATGCGACGACGCAGGTGGCCGGCGACACGGTCACCGCCGGAGGGCTGCGGCTCGTCGGTACCGGCCCGTACACGCTCGACGACGGCGGTAACGACGTGGACATCATCGCGGCAGATGTCGATGAGCCCATCTCGTTCCGGGACGCCAACGACGTTGCCGTGGGGACGATCACGACTTCGAAGGGCATGACGACGGGGATCACGACTACCGACGATGACACGATCATCCGCACCGGGACGACGCTCTCCATCGACGACGACGTGAGCCTGGGTACCGGGGACCTGGAGCTGAACACGGGGGCCGGGACGACGCAGGTGGCCGGTGACACGATCGCCGCCGGGGGACTGAAGCTGCTCGGTGCTGGTCCGTACACGCTCGATGACGGCGGGAACGACGTGGACCGCATCGCCGCAAATACCGGCGATGCGATCACCTATGCCGACACCGACGACCTCATTGTGGGCTCGGTGACCACAGCGAGCGGCACGACGACCGGAATCACGACCACCGATGGCGACCTGACGCTGCAGACGGGAACGGGGCTTACGATCAGCGAGACGATCGACGTGATAGACACCGGAAGCGCAAACGTGACGCTGAACGCCGGGGGCGCGACGAGCCAGACGGCGACGATCACGGCGACGGGTCTGCAGCTGCTCGGTACTGGTGACTACGCGCTCGGCCTGGGTGGGAACGACGTGGATACCCTCGCCGGCGACGTGACGAACGCGCTTGCCTTCAACGACACCGATGGCTACACGATCGGAAGCGTCGAGGCGACGAGCGGCGTCACCACCACCGCGGACGGGACTGCGCCCATAGACCTCGCGACGGCTTCCGGCGACATCACCATGACGCAGTCGATCGGCTCGACGAACAGCGCGATCACCGTGACGGTGCCGAGCGGTGGCGAGCTGGAGCTGGATGCGGGCGTTGCGATCGATTCGGCTCCCGGTGCCGTCGGCGCGAACGTGACGATCAACGCGGATATCGGCGACCTGGGCAACAATACGCTGACCGTCGATGCCGGCACCGGGACCGCTGAGTTCGGAGGCGCGATCGGCCTCGTCGGCTCGCCGAACACCCCGCCGGAAGACATTGACGTGAACGCCGCGCGCGTGCTCTTCAGCGGCGCCGCAACCGGCGGCACTGACGACATCCGGGTCGGCAACGAGCTGGACATCACGGGAGCGGTCAACGGCGTGGTGATGACGCTCGACAACGACGGTACGATGGTCGCCGGTGGCGGGGGCTTCGACTGGCCGTGGAACCTCTACCTGGACCTCACCCCCGCGGCCGAGATCACGCTTTTGACCGATCTCACGGTGGCAGGACACCTGGTCTTCTTCAACGGGACGTTCAACCTGGCGGACCGCACGATCACGATTGGCGACAACGCGCCTGCCGGTACGACCGTCGACGACCTCGTGATCTTCGGCTCCGCCTACAGCCCGGACGACCTCGACTGGAGCGGTGGCGATACGCGGTTTGGCTATCCCGACTTCGCCGACTGGGTATACGCCGACCCAGGATCGTACGACGTAACCTTCACCGACCTTGACTCGACCGTCTTTGACCTCACGAACGGCGACGACTTCTACCTCAACGGCGCAGACATGAACGTCGTCTCGCTCGGAAATCGGTGGACGCTGAACCTTCCCAGCCAGGCCGCCGTTTCACCGACCTACGCGGACGGAGCAGACGGCGCCCCCATCACCGCTATGGGACACCCGTACGCCGTCGCCTTCAACGCCACGGTCGACAATAGTGACGCAGTCGGCGGGTATGTCGCTGCTGCCGAACCGGCGGGCGTGTGGGACTTCAACAACACGAGCGACGGCACCGGCAACGTGAACGCGTTATGGGACTTCACAGCCCCGGTCATCACGAGCGCGGAAACCGTCTACGACGACGTCGTCCGCGTGACTTTCAGCGAGGATCTCGAGAACGCGAACGACGAGATCAACACGAGCATCGCGCTCAACCACCTGCAACTCGACGCCAATACGATTGCCTACGGTCCGTCGGCGCTGCTCGCGTGGGGCGCCTCCTACGACGCCGACGGCGACGACCTCTACCCGCTCGACCTGCAGAACGTCGATACGCCCACCGACATAGGCGCGAGCCAGTCGATCTATCTGAACTCGCCGTCGACGTGGACGACCGACGCGACCGGGGCAGGGGTCGGCGCCGCGACCAGCACCGACCAGCAGGGCAGGCAGCTCGGCACGGCTCCCAACCCGCCCGCCGTCGTCCCTGACATCACGATGCCCAAGGGGCTCTTCCACGACGGCCTGAGCCGCAATTTCGCCGCGAACTACGGGCGCGACGGGATCGCGGCGTTCGAGCCAAGCGATGAAACGCGGCCCGTGCTCATCAGCGTCGAGGCCGGCCGGCGCGATCACGACGAAACCGAGACCGCCCGCGACGGCTACGACCCCTTCGACGGGCACAACTACTTCCTCCTGCGCTACTCCGAGGCGGTCGACCTGGACGGTTCCGGATCGAGCACGCTGCTCGACGACGCGACCGAGGCATTGGGCGACGAGAACGCCGCGCGTCGCGCCGACGACACGATCGCTGCCGGCGACATTGGCGGCTATGTCAACGGCACCGGCACCGTGAACGTCACCGGCTACTTCGAGTATCCGGGCACGCTGACCGGCGGCTCCATCGACGCGGACGTGGCTACGTCCGCAGTCGTACGGAAGGCCGCCGACGACGGCGGTGAGGCCATGAACGTCTACGGCGACCACGGCCTCGCGATCGTCCTCAAGGGCATGAGTCAGATCACCGGTACGCACCGCGAGTGGCTCGGGTACATCGACACGGCGACCGACCCGGTGGGCCAGACGATCACCGTACCGTCCCAACCGGCGCGGCTGCCCACCGAGGACTTTACCTTTAACCCGCTCTTGGATCAGGACGACCCGAGGTACGGCACGCCCGCGGTGATCGTTCCCACGATCGCCGCGCTGGGGACCGACTGGGACGTCGACCCGCCGGACGTCGCGATGTTCCGCCCGAACGGTCTCGACAGCGACTACGAGGAGATCGTCACGCTCGAGACCGGCGGGGCGGCCGCCCTCCTCCACCGGGGGGAGGGGCACGGCCCC
>CAYWJH010000038.1:0-27502 GCA_964458555.1 uncultured Spirochaetaceae bacterium
CTCAAGAAACTCTTCCCGGAGGATTTCCCCAGGATGGGTTGGTTCTCTATCTGTGGGTACCCTAACCATTCTCCACCTCACTCATCGTGATAATCAGTCACTTCAACGTTCTCGGGTCCACCCTCGGCCCAGGTAAAACAGACCCGATACTGTTCATTCACCCGGATGCTGTGTTGACCGGCTCGCTTTCCTGAGAGTGGCTCGAGGCGATTACCCGGTGGAATGCGGAGATCCTCCAGACGTTCGGCGGAATCGAGCGCATCCAGCTTCCTCGATAGAACTCTTCGCAGAGATTCCGGACACGTTGTGCGAGCTCGTTTGGTGTTCCGTCCATTGAACAGGTCTTCACTCGCGTCGTCTCGGAATGACTGAATCACACGGAAAAAAGCATGTTGCGCATGCTATTTCGATGCCGGTACGTCTACCAAAGTCTCCAGGCAGATTGGGGCCGTATGTAGCGATTGACAGCAAAGGCGGTGCATGCGATTCTTCCCAAGCTCAGATCCAAGCGCTTGAACGAATGCAGCCAATCCTGTCGCTGCGTAGTTGAAGCGATACCAGGCGACGGCGCGCCTGATGGCGATGACGAACTCCTCCTTAAAGCGGCTCGGTAACCTCGTCGTACTCTGAGAGCCGCTCTGGCTCTCCCTCGCAGCAGTAACCCCCGGAACGCGCTCTTGTCAAAGGGACGAAGCTGACCCCGCTATCGATCGTCTCGCCTCCATGTTTGAGAGGATCACGGGGATCCTCGGACATGTGTACTGTCGGTCCGACCCTACGCCGGAAGACGCGCCGCGAGCTCCGGCGAGCGCCACTGCAGCTGAAGGTCGGTCGTCTCGTGCCGCTTGAACCGGGTCGCGACGGCAGCGACGCTCGTTCCCCGGACCTCGATCTCGTCGGGGTCGGCAACGCCGTAGCCCAGTTGATGCGCGTACGCGAGCCAGCCGAGCTCCAGCGGCTCGAAGCCCATCGCCTTCGCCACGACGGCGTCGGCGGCAAAGGTGTCGGCGCTCGCGGCGGCGACACCCCAGGGCACGGATTCGGTACCGCCGGGGCCGTTCCCTTCGAGCCCCACGGTTCCGTCGATCACGCCGATATCCGGGGTGAGGTGGCGGGCGACGCGCATCAGGTTGACGTTGAGAACCTGCGCCTCGCGCGGCAGCTCGCGCGTCTTGTGATCGTGGAACCCGTGCATCATGACGCGGTCGCGTCGGTGCAAGGTCCCCATGACCATGTTCTTGAACGCGAGCGTCGCCCCGCACACGTCGTGCGTCTTCGCGACCGCGAGCGAAATCGTGCACGCGCACTCGAGGACGGTGCCAGGCATACGAACGGTGTACGGCCTCCCGTCGGCCAGGACGATTTCGGCCTCCTTCCAGCGCTCTTCGGCGTTCAGATCGACGAGGGTTACCGGGAACGGCGCGTCGCTCGCGAGCGATCGATACCCGTACTCATCGAACGCCTCTCCGGAGTACCCCTCGTTTCCGCCCTCGGCGATGATGACCTCCGACGGCGGATTCGGAACGGTCTGCAGGAAGTCGATCGCGCCCCACGCTGCGTCGACGTGGGTCGAGGTGACCTGGCTCGTGCTCGAGAAGAAGTTCGGCTTGAGCAGTACACGGTCGCCCAGTTTCGCGATCACGTCGTCGCGCACGAGATCGAGCGCGGTGAACACGTTCGCGCGACGGCTATTCTCGCGCGCCAGTCCGACGCGCGCACGGTATTCGTTGATAGCCGGCTCCTTTCCCGCAGAGGCCGATTTGCGAGCGGCCGACGCAGAGGGGTACACCATAGCACATCGCGTCGACACTCCGAAGGAGGCGGCGCGCGGTAGAGACACCCGACGCTCACCGCGCGCTCAGCCCCCGGATGAAGGCGAGGAGCCGATGGTAGGCCAGCTTTGGTTGCTCGTCGACGTCGAGCAGACCGCCGTGCGGCCAGAACGTGCGCCGGTCGCTCAGGTTCCACCACGTGATCGCCTCCACCTGCGGTTTGCTCGTGGCGATCGTGTACATCACCGTGGGAATGGTCGGCGCCCCGGTGAGCGAGGGGAAGCGGATGATCAGCTGATCGTTCATGGTGGATCTCCGTGGCGGTCAGTATCGGGCATAGGCTTCGTCCGGGGGTATCGCAACCGCCGGAGTCGCCGGCATTCGGGTTTACAGCGAATCGTGCGTGTGATACCGTCGCACGCGAGCGATCCTATCTAATCGAGAAGGGGGAAAATGGTGAAGCGAACGTTGCTACTACCTCTCTTGGCCGCAGGCGTCGCCGCGATCGGCTTTGCCCAGATGACGATAGGCGCGGGATACCAGCGGCACGATGTCACGCTGAACGAGGAATCCCTGGGCCGTACCTATGTCACCGAGATTGGGTACGACCTCGTGACCTTGCTTGTGGGGACTCGTCTCACGGGCGGCGATCTGTTCGGAGTGCACGTGACCGCGTCGCAGTCGGTCCCGCTCAACGCCGCGTATCGATTCAGCGCGTACGAATCGGGCTCGCTCGTCTCGAAGGAGATCAGCGATTACGTGTTGGGGGACTTTCTCTTGCCGCCGCTCGTGGTGCAGGCCGGGCTCACAGCGGGCTTCGATACCGGCGACGAGGGCGCGATCAGCGCGTTCGCCGGCGTCGGGCCGTTCGTCGGGTATCGCTTGATCGCGCCTTCGGACCTCGACGCGACGTTTCTACCGTTCTACGTACCGTTTGGCGCTCAGGCCATCGGCCGCGTCGGCGTCTGGCTCAGCGACGGATTCGGCCTCGCCGTAGAAGGTCGCCTGCAGTGGGGGCTCGTCGACGGGTTTCTCTGGACGATCGACGTTCCGCCGATCCACGACAGCTGGATCTGGAGCGTCGGCCTCGTCGGCATGACCAGGTAGGTCCTCGTGGGGCTTCCTCCTCGCGTTTGCTTGCGCCCCGATGGCGGACGGCGATAGGCTGGTGAGGAGGAGGAGCCATGCAGAGCTCGTACGAGGTTGTCAGACGCGCGGTCCATTTCGAGAAGCCCGACCGCCTGCCGCTCGAGTTCGATTCGCTCGGGATCTCGGACACGGTCACGATCGGCTGGAACCAGATCGGCACGGGAGACAAGACGCAGCGTCGCTCCGTCGATGAGTGGGGCTGCGTGTGGGAGCGTTCGGAGCAGACGAATATGGGGCAGGTGAAGGGCCATCCGCTCTCGGACTGGAGCGCGCTCGACCGCTTCGCCTGGCCCGACCCGGACGACCCGGCGCGCTACGAGGGGATGGAGGAGAAGCTCGAGGGGACCGATGGGCTCTACCGAAAGACATCGATCTTCATGCTCCTCTTCGAGCGCCTGCACGCGCTGCGCGGGTTCGAGAACACGCTCACCGACCTCTACCTCGAGCGCGAGCGCCTCGAGACGCTCGCCGACCGGATCGTCGAGTACGACGTGCGCACGATCGGCCAGATCGCCGCTCGTTTCCCGAACGACATCCACGGCTTCACATTCACCGACGACTGGGGCACCGAGCTCTCCGGCCTTATCGCTACCGAGCTCTGGGACGAGTTCTTCCGGCCGCGCTACGCGCGGATCTTCGACGCCGCGCACGCGGCCGGCTGGGACGTCTGGATGCACTCGTGCGGGCGGGTGAACCAGTACATCCCCTCGCTGATCGAGATTGGCTGCGACGTGCTCAACCTCCAGCAGCCCCGGACGACAGGAATCGAAGAGATCGGCTCCGCCTTCGCCGGGCGGGTCGCGTTCAGCTCGCTCTGCGACATCCAGCACACGCTGCCGTTCGCCTCCGACGAGGAGATCGAGGCGGAGGCGCGCGAGCTCGTCGCCCGGTGGGCGACCGACGAGGGCGGGTTCATCCTCTCCGACTACGGCGACGGCCGGGCGATCGGCGTCGCGGACCGGGCCAAGAGGGTCATGCTCGACGCGTTCAGGCGCCACGACCGGTGGGAGGATGCGGTATGCAGATAGCGATCGTCGCGGCGCTCATCCTGTGTAACGGGCTGCTCTCCATGAGCGAATTCGCCGTCGTCTCCTCCACGCGCACGCGCCTCGTGCGCATGGCGGAGGACGGTCGCTCCGGCGCGCGGACGGCGGTCGGCCTCGTCGACGAGCCGAATCGCTTCCTTTCGACCGTTCAGGTGGGCATCACGCTCGTGGGCATCCTCGTGGGTACCTTCGGCGGGGCGACGATCGCCGACGACCTCGCCGTGGCGCTGCGCGGGTGGCCGCTCGTCGCCGACCACGCGTTCTCCGTCGCGGTCCTGATCGTCACCGGCATCACGACCTACCTGACGCTCGTGATCGGAGAGCTCGTGCCCAAGCGGCTCGCGATCCGCCACCCCGAGCGCATCGCCGCGCTCATCGCGCCGCCCATGCGCGCGTTCGCGACGATAGCCTATCCGCTCGTCGTCTTCCTGAGCGCATCCACCTCGCTCGTGATGCGGCTCCTCGGGCAGCACGGGGAGGCGAAGGAAGAGGTGTCCGAGGAGGAGGTGAAGCTCATGCTCCGCGAGGGGCAGGAGAGCGGGGTATTCCGGCGCGCCGAGGCGCAGATGATCGCCGGCGTCTTCCGGCTCGACGACATCCGGGCGGACGCGGTCATGACGCCCCGGGTCGACGTCGACTGGCTCGACGCGGACGCCTCGTCCGAGGAGGTCCGCGACACGGTCGAGCGATCTGGGCACTCGCACTACCCGGTGTGCGACGGTGGAATCGACCGCGTCCTCGGCGTCGTCGACACCACCGCGATCGCGCAGACGTGCCTGGCAACCGGCTCGCTCGACCTGCGCGAGCTCGCCGAGCCGGCGGAGCTCGTCCCGGAGAGCTCGAACGCCGCCGAGCTCGTCCGCCACGTCGAGCGCAGCGGCAGGCGCTTCCTCGTCGTCGTGAGCGAGCACGGAGGCGTCGACGGGATCGTGACGACGCACGACCTCGCAGAAGCCGTGCTCGGCGACCTGGGCCAGCCCGACGCCCGCCGGCTCGCCGACGGGTCGTGGTCTGTCTCGGGCAAGATGCCCGTGGAGGAGGTGGAGGCGCTCATCGACGCGGAGGGTATGCGCGAGGGAGCGGCGAAGAGCTACGGGACGCTCGCCGGGTTCATGATGGACCAACTGGGGCGGATTCCCGAAGGCGGCGAGGACGTCGACTGGCGTGGCTTCCGCTTCACCGTCACGCGGGTTGCGCGCCATCGCGTGCGATCGGTGCGAATCGCGCGGACGGGCTGATCGCGCGCGGCTACCGCTCGCGGCCTGCGTCCTCTCCGCTCGAGCCGCCGAGCGACGGGAACTCGTACTCGATGATACCGGACTCACGGACGTTCTGCGCGACGTATCCCTTCGCCGTCAGCCGGTCGAGCGTCTGCTGTACCTCGTCGAGCGAAAGCTCCGCCTCGCTCGCCGCCTGCACGACCGTCACGGTACCGCCCAACCGCCCGGCGACGCGCAGGAGCGTTCGCTCGAGCTCGGCCGGGCGCTCGCGGCGTCGGCGCTCGTGCCGGGCGAGGAGCTTGAGCGCCTTGAAGACGCCCGACAGGAAGGGGAGCACCCCGATCAGGATGAACGGCCAGATCATCCAGCCGATTCCGAAGGTGAAGTAGCCCAACCCGAATCCCACGCCGGCTACGAGTCCGACGCCGAGCGCCGAGCCGAGCTCCGAATCGTCGTCCTTGTGCGTCACCTCGACGTCGTCGTCGTCGGAAACCAGCCGGATTTCCGCCTTCGACCCGCGCTCCTTCGCGAGCTCCTTCTGAATCTCGGCCACCGCCCTCGACTTTTTCTCGTCGGGTAGCTTGTCCCACGAGCTGACCGCGGTGTCCATGACCTTCTCGACGAGGTTGTACACCTTGCTCTCGATCCGGTGCTCGAACGACTGCTCGGCAGACGACCCGCCGCCGGGGTGACGACGCGAGAGCTTCTCGCGCTCCTGCAGGATGCGCTGCTTGATCTCGTCGAGCTCGCCGCGCTCCGGCTCGGCCTCGCCCTCGGCCTCCGGCTCCTCCCGGCCGGTGATCACCTGGTAGAGCTCGATCCGCCGCGAGATGTTCTTGAGGTCGCGTCTGCCGATCGAACGCATCTCGTGCGAGAGCTTGTTCGAGACCTGGCGGTAGACGTCCTCGGTGATGCATACCCCGCCCGGAGGTGCGAGCGGCTGGACCCGCGCGGCGACGTTGACGCCGTTGCCGAAGACCCGGTCGCCCTCGCGCCAGACCTCTCCGAGGTGGATGCCGATGCGGACCCGGAACCGCTCGTCGCTCGCCGCACCGTTGTTGTACGCGCCGATCGCCTCCTGGATCGCGACCGAGCAGACGACCGCGTCGCGGACGCTCGGGAAGAGGATGAACAGCCCGTCGCCGATCGCGTCGATCACCTCGCCGCCGGAGCGTTCGATGAGCGGGAGAACGATGGTGTTGTGCCGCCGCAGCACGCGGATCGTGCGCTCCTCGTCCTCCTCCATCATCCGGGAGTACCCGGCGATGTCGGTAAAGACGATGGCCGAAAGCTGCGTGGGCCGACCGCCGCCCGCTGCCTCTGCTCGTGCGTCGCTCATACGGGCATCTTAGCGGCGGGCACGCGCGCCTGCAACAGCGCGCCTCGCCTGTGGGGTCTCACGCGCCACCGAGCTTCGCCTTGATCGCGGCGAAATAGTCGAGGACTTCCTCCTCACCGGCGGTCTCCGGCGTCTCGCGCACCTCGACGAGCGAGTCGGGGATCTCTTCGAGGAAGGGGCTCGGCGAGCACTCCTGGACCTCGCGCATCACCTTCCGGCGGCGGCAGCTCGTGATGTAGAGCTTCTGTTTCGCCCGCGTGAGCGCGACGTAGAAGAGGCGTCGCTCCTCCTCGATGTTCTTCGGGTCCTCCTCGAGCGCGCGCGCGTGCGGGATGATCCCGTTCTCGCACCCGGCGATGAACACGACGTCGTGCTCGAGCCCCTTCGCCGCGTGGATCGTCATGACGTTGACCTTGCCCGGGTCGTTCGCGTCGTCGACGTCGTCGCGGGGGTCGAGCGTGATCCGCGTGAGGAACTCGAACGGCGAGGGCGAGAGGTTGTCCGGATCCTTCTCGTAGCTCTCCATGAACTCGATGAACAGGCCTATGTTGCGGTGCTTCCACTTCGCGACCTTCTCGTTCGTCGGGTGTTCGCCCACGAGGTGCGCGAAGTAATCGATCTCCTCGACGAGCGCGCGCACGGCGTCGGCCATCTCGCGCCCGCGGAAGATCCGCGGGCGGTACTCTTCGACGAGGTCGCGAAACCCGGCGAGGTCGGCGAGCGCGCGCTTGCCGAGCGTCGCGTCGCCGGCGTGCATCTGCGCCGCGATCGCCGAGTAGAGGCTGCCTCCCTGTCGCTGCGACGTCTCGATGAGCGCCTCGAGCGTCTTCCTTCCGATCCCGCGCCTCGGGGTGTTCAGCACGCGCAGCAGGCTCACGTCGTCGTCCGGGTTCGCGAGGAGGCGCAGGTAGCTGATGACGTCCTTGATTTCCTTGCGCTGGAAGAAGCTCTGCCCGCCGGAGACGCGGTAGGGGATGTTCTCGCTCAGGAACGATACTTCGAGATTGCGCGTCAGGCCGTTCGTGCGCACGAGCACGCCCACGTCGCCGTAGCGCAGGCCTTCGCGCATCGCGAGCGTCTTGATCATCTCGGCGATGAACAGCCCCTCGCTCGATTCGTCTTCGGGAAACGAGAGTTCGATGGGCCGACCGCTCTTCGTGCCGGTCCACAGCGCCTTCGCCTTGCGGTTCTCGTTGTTCGCGATGACGCCGTTGGCCGCCGCGAGGATCGTATCGGTCGACCGGTAGTTCTGCTCGAGCTTGATCTCGCGCAGCTCGGGGAAGTCGCGCTCGAAGAGGATGAAGTTGTCGTAGTTCGCACCGCGCCACGAGTAGATCGACTGGTCGTCATCGCCCACGACGGCGACGTTGCGGTGCCCGTCGGCGAGCAGCTTCATAAACCGGTACTGGTCGGCCGATGTGTCCTGGAACTCGTCGACCATGACGTAGCGGTAGCGGTCGTGGTACTCGGCGAGCACCTCCGGGTGCTCGGAGAAAAGCTTCACCGGGAGGATGATGAGGTCGTCGAAGTCGACCGCGTTGTAGAGCTTCATGTGCTCGCCGTAGTCGGCGTAGAGCTCGCGGTACGCGCTCGGAACGTCGTCCCAGCGCGTGCGGCCGGTCTTCGCCGCGGAGAACTGCTGGAGCACCTTGGCCGCCTCGCCGGGCTCGAGCTCCATCTTGATCTCCCGTGCCGATTCGCGCAACAGCGCGATCTGGTCCTGCGTGTCGTAGATGCTGAAGTTGTCGCGGTAGCCGAGCCGATGCGCGTGGCGCTTGAGCACGCCGACGCCAAAGCTGTGGAAGGTGCTCACCGTGAGATCGCGGAGCTTACGCCCGACGAGCATCCGTACCCGCTCGGCCATCTCGCGCGCGGCCTTGTTCGTGAAGGTGAGCGCGAGGATCGACCGCTGCGGGATTCCGGAGTCGAGCATCGCGGCGATGCGCATCGTGATCACCCGGGTCTTGCCCGACCCTGCGCCGGCGATGATGAGCAGCGGCCCCTCGGCCGTGGTGACCGCCTCGTGCTGCTGGGGGTTGAGACCGGAGGTAATGTCGTGGGGCATCGCAGGCAATGATACGAAGCGTGCGGTGAAAGGCAAGGGATCGTGGGCCGATTTTCGCGGGCGGCCGCAACGTCGGCCGCCCGCGACCCCCGCGCCTACCGCGCGCGCTCGAGGACAGCGAGGTAGATCGGCCCGAGCCCGGTCTCCTCGTCGGGCAGAAAGGTCCAGCCGTGCTCGGTTTCAGACCCGGGAAGGGAGCGCGGGGCCTCGGGCGCGCTCCTCGAGCGCCCCGAGGCCCCGCTCGCCACCGCGGCGAACGCCGGGTGCAGCGACGCGTACCGGCCGATCGCCGCGCCGACCGCTTCCCGCGGGTCTGCAGCCGCGACCGTTCCGTCGCCTCGGTCGATGAGCCGTGCGATCACGCCGTCGTTCTCGCCGGGGGAGAGCGCGCACGTAGAGTAGACGACGCGACCGCCCGACCGGACGCTGTCCACCGCGGCGCAGGCGATCGCGTACGCGCCCTTTGCGAGCCGTTTCGTCCTCGACGGGCTCCACTCGGCGAGCGCACCGGCGGACTGGAGGACGTGCTGCTCGCTCGAGCAGGGGACGTCGGCGAGGACGCGGTCGTAGCTCGCCGGCTCGTAGAGCGCCCAGCGGCCCGCGTCGTGCGGTGTGACGCGCACGAGCGCGCGCGTCTCGGGTGGAAGGTGCTCGTCGAGCACGCGGTGCAGTCGGGCGCGTCTCGCCGAGGAGCGCTCGTTGCAGACGAGCTCGCCGCGCGGGCCCCCGTCGCCGCCCGCGAGCGCGGCGGCGAGCACGAGGCTCTTGCCGCCCGGCGCCGCGCACAGGTCGAGCACCCGGTCGCCCGGCGTCACGTCAAGAGCCGCCGCGGCCACGACGCTCGCCGCGTCGAGGTAGTAGGGCTTCACGAGGCCATGCTCGAACGCCACGGGAGCGCCGGCGGCCAGGAGCGCTTCGCGGAGCCCCGGCCACCGCCGGCCGAAGAGATCGGCGTAAAACGCGTCGAACGCCTCAGCTCCCCGCTTCGCCATCGGCCCCCCTCGCGACGCGCTCGAAAAGCGCGTCGAATGCCTCGATCCGCAGCTCCCACGAGAACGAGCGGGCGTGCTCCACGAGCGCCTCCGGCGGCGGGGTCGGCGTTTCGAGCGCGGCGGCGAGCTTCGTGACGAGCTCTGCGGGCGAGTCGTAGAGCGCGTCGTGGAACTCGTGCGGGATGATCTCGGGGTAGGAAAGGCGCCGGGGCAGGATCGGGCGTGCCCCGTGGGCGATCGCCTCGACGACCGAAATTCCGAAGTTCTCCTGGATCGATGTGCTCACGACGACGTGCGCGGCGGCGAGCCAGCGCTCGTACTCGCCCCGGTCGGCGACGTAGCCGTAATGAACGATCTCGCGGGCGAAGCGCTCGCGCGCCTCGAGAAAGGGCTTGGGAACCACCTGGAAGTTCTCGCCCAGGAGCGCAAGGCGGAACGCGATGCCCCGTCGCTTGATCTCATCGAGCGCGGCGAAAAACGCGTGCGGGTCTTTGTCGAACTCCCACCGGTGGTTCCACACCACGAGCGGCGCGGTGGTCGCAGCTCCCGGGCAACCGCTCGGGCCGTTCGCCGCGCCCTGCTCGCGTTCGCCGCGTCCCGCCTGCCATCGTACCCCTGGATGGCATACCGAGCTCTTCGCGGTGACCTCGTCGACAGCCCACATGGGGCGATGCTCGGGGAGCTTGCGCAGGAAGCCCGGTAGCGCCGCGAGGAAGGCGTCGCGGTGCGTCCGCGAGTTGAACGCGACGTGGTCGGCGGCGAGCATGTTCGCGAGGTCGGTGAAGGCGAAGTGGAGGTCGGCCTCCCGCGCCGAGGGAGCGGGGTAGACGATCTGCGTCTCGTGCGCGTAGAGGAGGACCGGCGGGAGCGGTCGCCGCCACGCGCCGGCGCGTACGACGCCTGGCCGCGCGAGCGCGAGAAAGTCGGCCACGCTCACGAGCCCGGTACAGACAATAAGGTCGTATCGGGCGGGTTCGGCCACCTCGCGCGCGAAGCCGAGCGCCGCGCCCCGCATCCGCCACTTCCAGAATCGCGCCGGCAGCGTGCGCAGGTCGACCTCATGGCGCGAATGCTCGACGATCGCGTCCGCCACGTCACGGTGAGAACCCCCGTAGAACGACTCGAGGAAGAGCAGGCGCATTTGTTGACGGACCTCTAAACCCCACAGTACAGTGATTGACGATGACCCAGGTGATACGAGCGGCGATGTTTGACCTGGACGGCACCCTGCTCGACACTCTATCAGATATCGCGCACGCGATGAACGGGGTGCTCGGCGAACGGGGACTGCCGCAACACCCGGTGAACGCGTACCGGCGCATGGTGGGTTCGGGGCTCGAGATGCTCGTGAGACGAGCGGTGCCGGACGAGGTTGCACGCAGTCGGAGCGTCGTCGCCAAGCTGACCGAAGATCTGCGCGAAGCCTACGCTCGCGAGCCGGTGGCGCGAACGCGTCCCTACGAGGGGATTCCCATTCTGCTCGAAGACGTTCGCGCGCGGGGGATCCCCATGGCGGTGCTGTCGAACAAGGCGGACGAGCTCGTTCAGGAGGTCGTCGCTGGATTCTTCCCTCCGGACCTGTTCGTAGTGGTGCAGGGGATGCGCGACGATGTGCCGCCAAAGCCCGATCCGACGAGCGCGCGTGCGATCGCGTCGAGGATGGGCGTCGAGCCGGGCGAGGTCGTCTACCTCGGCGACTCGGACATTGACATGCACACGGCGCGAAACGCGGGGATGATTGCGGTGGGCGCCGGCTGGGGTTTTCGCGGTGAGACCGAGCTGCGGGACGCCGGCGCGGAGATCGTCATCGACGCGCCGGGCGAGCTGGTCGGGGTCATCGATTCGAGGGCGAGGAGGTGACGATGGGCGGATCGACGATGAGCAGAGACGAGCTCGAGGCGCGCGCACGAGAGTACGTCGAGCACGAGCAGGACGACCGCTTCCGTGGCGAGGTCGAGCGCTTGCTCGAGGAAAGCGACAACGATGAGCTCGCAGAGCGCTTCTACACCGACCTCGAGTTCGGCACCGGCGGTCTGCGCGGGATCATCGGAGGCGGCTTCAACCGGATGAACCCGCTCGTCGTCGGGCGCGCTACGGAGGGTCTCGCGCGCTACGTGGAGGCTCACGGCGACCGCGCCGGAGACGGCGGCTTGCGCGCGGTGATCGCGCACGATTCGAGGCGCTTCTCCGATACCTTCGCGCTCCAGGTCGCGCTCGTATTCGCCGCGCACGGGATCAAGGCCTACCTCTTCCCGTCGCTGCGTGCGACCCCCGAGCTCTCCTTCGCCGTCCGCGAGCTCGGCGCGAGCGTGGGGGTGGTGGTGACGGCGAGCCACAACCCGGCGGAGTACAACGGCTACAAGGTCTACTGGAGCGACGGCGCGCAGGTCGTCGCTCCGCACGACAAGGCGATCATCGAGGAAGTCCGAGCGGTCTCCGGGGCGCCAAGGCGCATGGAGCGCGAGCAGGCGATGGAGCAGGGGCTGCTCGAGTACCTCGACGAGGGCATGGACGACGCCTTCGTCGCGATGGTGAAGCGACAGAGCGTGCGACCGAAGCTGCTCGCGGAGCGGGGATCGACGCTGAACGTCGTCTACACGCCGCTGCACGGTACCGGAGCGATGATGATCGAGCGCGTGCTCGGCGAGCTCGGCGTGAACGTCGTGACGGTCCCCGAGCAGCGCGAGCCCGACGGCGAGTTCCCTACGGTGAAGTTCCCGAACCCGGAAGAGGCGGCGGCGCTCGAGCTCGCGCTCGACTTGGGCCGACGCGAGCAGGCGGACATCGTGATGGGCACCGACCCCGACACCGACCGGCTCGGCATCGCCGTGCCGGGTCCGAACGGCTACGAGCTGCTGACGGGCAACCAGCTCGGCGTGCTGCTCGTGGACTTCATCTTCGGTACCAGACGGGAGCAGGGGACGTTGCCCGAGAAGCCCGTGTTCGTGAAGACGGTCGTCACGACCGAGATGCAGCGCAAGGTGGCCGAGCACTACGGGGCGAAGGTCTACGACACGTTGACCGGGTTCAAGCACATCGCGACGATCATGCGCCATCTCGACGCGCACCCTGAGGAGGGGACGTACGTGATGGGCGACGAGGAGAGCTACGGCTATCTCATCGGGACCGAGGTTCGCGACAAGGATGCGGTTACCGCGGCGGTACTGACCGCGGAGATGGCGCTTCACCACGTCGCCAACGGGAAGACCGTGCTCGAGCGCATGCACGAGCTCTACGACCGTTTCGGCTACTACGAGGAGATCCAGATTTCGCGCTACTTCCGCGGGCAGAGCGGAAACGAGACGATGGCCGGGCTGATGCGCCGGCTGCGCGCCTCGCCGTCGGAGTCGATCGCCGAGGTCCCGGTGGTGGAGGTCCGTGACTACCAGGAGCGCACGACGACCGATCGTCGGACCGGGGAGGTGCGCACCGACATCGACCTCCCCGTGTCGAACGTGCTGCAGTTCGTGCTCGAGGACGAGACGGTCGTGAGCGCACGCCCCTCGGGTACCGAGCCGAAGATCAAGTTCTACGCGTCGGTCTCCTCGAAACCTTCGACGCCGCTCGACGAGGCGCGCGCCGCGGTTCGCGCGCAGCTCGAGAAGATCGAAGGGTGGGTCGAGCAGCAGATCGCCGCGGCAGGCGGTTGAGCCGGACCGGCGCCGCGACGCCTCCGGTCACGATTCCGACCGGCGCCGGTAGGAGAGCGCGCGGGCAAGCTCGAAATGCTCGCGCACCTTCTGCTCGTCGATGAGTCCCCGGTCGAGCTCGTCCTGCAGGTCACGGAGGAACCGTTCCTCCATATTGTAGAGCTGCGATTCGAGCGCGCCCGACCAGATCCGGCGCGTGATCTCCTGCGGGCTCTCGCGCTGCGAGAGCAGACTCTCGGTGATGAGCGTCGAGAGGTACCAGCGAACGTCGTCCAGCGAGAGGTCGTACTCGTCCTGGATGAGGGTGACAGACACAGCCATAACGGCATGCTGAAACGTCCGACGCGGCGTGTCAAACGGTAGGAGGCGAGATGACAGCAGATCCCACGACACCGGTCGCCTCGGTGACCTTCGTCGCATTCGATTTCGAGACGACGGGGCTGTATCCGGCGAGCGACCGGATCGTCGAGTTTGGCGCGGTGAAGTTCCGGGCAGGCGAGGAGATAGACCGGTTCGAGCGGCTCGCGAATCCGGGCATCCCCATCGGCGCCGATGCGGCGGCGGTAAGCGGCATCTCGGACGCGGACGTCGCGGGCGAGGCACCGGTCGCCGATGTGCTCCCGGAGTTCGTCGGCTTTCTCGAGGACGCGGTCCTCATGGCGCATAACGCGCCGTTCGACCTGGGGTTCCTCCGCGCAGCCGTGCAGCGACTCGGACAGGCGGATATAGGAAACACGATCATCGACACGCAGGTGCTCGCGATGAAGGCGTTCCCGCGGCGGAAGAGCTACGGGCTGCAGAACCTCGCTGTGGAGCTCGGTCTGCCGCCGAACCGGGCGCACCGCGCGTGCGACGACGCGATCATGTGCATGCGGTTGTTCAACCGCTGCGTCGATGAGCTGAGCTTCATGGGAGAGCTCGAGCTCGGCGAGGTGCTCACCGGCGGGCAGTAGGCGCGCGGCCCGGCGCCCCCAAGCTTACTTCCCAAGAACTATCAACATGTACAGTTTTATATACTCTTTCAGGTCCTGCCGTCGACGGATCTGGTTGAACGCCTCGTTCGCGCAGAGCCGGTCGGCCCATTCCTCCACGCGTTCGGCGGTGGGTGGGATGAGACGGAAGCTTACCTTCATGCGGCGGAGGAAGTCGCGGGCGAGGCTGTTGACGTCTTCTACGAGGTTTTGCTGGGCGACCGGATCGAGCAGCGGGTTCCAGCGCTCGGCGAGCTCTTCGAGCGTGCGCTCGGGGGTCGAGCCGGGATGGACGTAGTGTTTCTGCAGCTCGCGTACCGCGTCCTTGAAGCGCGCCACCTGTGCCCGCCGTGAGGCGCTCGACGCGGCGGTCTGCGGTTCCGTCGATCCCGCGGCTGTCGCTGCCTCCGAGGGGCCGGCGGCCTGAGCGCCGTAGGTAACGGTCGTCGTTCCGGGTGGCTCGTTCGGCGTCGAGCGGGACCGGCGTGCTCCGCGGCGGGTGCGTCGTTCGGTCTTCTCCTCCTCCGGCGTCCCGAGGAATACGCGCTTGAGGAAGGCGACGAGGGAGCTGATAATCGGGACCGCCTGCCAGAACGGGAGCAGGAGCTTTGCGTCGGTGAGGAGCCTCTTCCGGTCGAGGTTGAGGATCTGGGGGAGCGGGCGCAGCCGTGGTTCCTTCGGGTGAAAGAGCTCGTCGAGCTCCGCCGCGAGGTCCGGTGGGATGTTCACCTCCTGCCGCGAGAGGTAGAGGAGATTGTAGTTCAGCAGCGTGTGCAGCAGCGGATACTCCTCGCTCAGCCTCGTCTCCACGCTCTGTTCGAACGCGTCGTCGTCGGTCATCTCCGGGAGCCGACGATTCGCCTGAAGCGAGGCCTTCCACGTGTCGACGTAGTGATCGCGCATCTCCTTGCGGGCCGAAAACACGCGCTCCACGGTCACGTTTGGGACGTAGTCGCGGTAGAGGTAGTACTCTTTGCCGTCGTGGGAGCGAACACGGATCATGCGGGGCAACGACTGGCCGTCCGGCGGCTTAATCTGCCCCGCGATGTAGGTGTTGACGTCGTCGAGCGTGTATTTCTTCGTGAGCGGAATGCCTCGTGGATCGCTGAAAGCGTGAATGTCGCTGATGGTATACGCGTAGGGCGGCTTGCGCAGGTTGTTCTCGAGCTGGCGGAGCGCGGTCTCACGCTCTCGGGTGCGCTGCTGGACGCCGCGGCGATGGACGTTGTAGTAGCCGAGGAGGTACGCCGCCTGGCAGTAGCCGTGTTCCTCGGCGAGCTTGTCCTTCTTCGGGGCGTACTCCTTGATGATCGTGCTCGAGAGTTGCGTCCAGAAATGAAAGGTGAAGTCCGTCGGGTTGAAGATCGTCTTCAGCGCTTGGTCGGGCGTGGTCAGGATGCTCGAGAGCATGTCTTTCATCGCCATCTCGCGCTGTCGGAAGATCGAGGCGAGCTTGCTGCGCATGTAGCCTGCGTTGCGTTCGCTGCGCAGGTAGCTGCGCAGCTTCTGTACCGCGAGCTTGGGCAGCGCGTGGACGAGCTGATCGGTGCTCACGAGCATCGAGTGAATGCCCTCCGGGTACATCAATCGCAGGATCTGCGGTGTGTCGGATGACTCGGCACGAGAGACCCAGCGGACGAAGTCGTTCCTTACGTCGACGGGCTGGATCAGATCCGGCGGTACGGGAAGCGGGAGGGTATCCTCGGTGGGGAAGGGGCGGTCGGGATTCTCCTCCACGCGCTCGTAGACGGTCCGCAGCACGACCGAGTAGTAGCGCGGGTAGGAGACGCTCGCGATCTGTCCTTCGTCGTAGCGCAACGAGACGGTACCGTCCTTCTCGAGCTCGACGAGATAGGCGGTCATGAGGTTCGCGGGATTGTCGGCAAAGTCCTCGAGCGACGGGTCGTCGTCCGCCGCCCGCGCGAGGTACTTCTCCGCGTACGAGATGAGCGAATCGAAGCTCACGCGCGCGTTGCGGGTCCGTTTCACCAGCGACTGGAGAATCTTGAGTGCATCCGCGCTCGATGACATGCCCCCATAGTATACCCCGCGCGGCTGAAATTGGGCTATTCCCGTGTTCGTGGATTTCTTTGTTTGACACGAGCGCTCGCACGTCGATACAATAGCGCCACCATGACCGGTCGCCGCACGTTACTCGTGCTCCTCACAGGGTTCATCGTTCTCGCCGGTTGCGCGACAGCGCCCGAACAGTCCGTCGCCATCGAGCCACCGGTCGAGCCTGCACCGGAGCCCGAGCCGGAACCCGAACCGGTCGAGCCGGCACCCGAACCCGAACCGGAACCCCCAGCCGCCGAGGAGCCGTCGGCGACCACTCCCATCGAAGTGACCGAAGACCTCTACAACGAGGCCTTCGCGGAAGTGGAAGCGCTCATCACCGAGCTCAACCAGATCGTCTATCGCGGCGAGTTCGAGCGGTGGAAAACCCACCTCACCGAGCGGTACATCGACTATCATTCGCATCCGCAGGTACTCGCGGAGCTTTCCCGCCAGCCGATTCTCGCGCAGAGCAACACCCGACTGCGCAGCCTGCGGGACTATTTCGAGGCGGTCGTCGTTCCGTCCCGCGCGCGTGCGCGACTCGATGATTTGATCTTTTATTCCGATACTTTAGTAGAGGCGGTCACCGAGTACCGGGGGGAACGGGTCATTCTCTACCTCCTGCGAAAGATCGACGACGAGTGGAAGATTGATACCTTGGACACACCTCCGTCGCAAAGCGACGGGGCGGCTGATTCGGCCGAGGGCGGCTGAAACGCTCGGGACGTACGAGCGAAGAGGAGTATGAGATGAAGAAGAGCTTTGCAACCGGTTTGGCGCTGCTCGTCCTGTTCGGCGCAGCGGCGTTTGCTCAGCAGGCTGCCGATGCGGACAGGCCTTCTACCATCGAGGACGTTTTCCTTCGTCAGCAGATCGAGATGCAGATCCTCGCCAGCCAGGCCAGGTCGTCCGATCGCGCGAGCAAGCTCACCGCGCTCGAGACGGTGCGCAAGATGTACGAGTCGGGAGACCTTCAGGCCGCCCCGGAGACGTTCGACATCATCACGCTGCTCGCCACCGAGGGGACGAGTAACCAGGTACGCCAGGCGGGGCGCGTCATCAACAACTATCCGGTCGTCCGCAAGGAGGCTGCGGCGCTCCTCGGCGACGTCGGCGGTCCGCAGGCCCAGAACGTCCTGTTGACGATGGTGCGCGAGGATCCGGAGCCCATGGTCCTCGCCGAGGCGATTTACGCGCTCGGCAAGATCGGGCCGCAGGAGAACGCGGACATGGTCGGCGATCACATCGTGTACACGCTCACGCGCGAGAACGCGAAGATCTCTCCCGACAACAACCTCGCGCTCGCGACGCTGCTCGCGCTGGAGAGGCTTTTCGAGGAGGGGATGGAGTTCGAGGATCCCGATCAGCTGCAGGACACGGTCGGGCTCATCATCGACATCAGCACCAACTATCGCTACATCTCGATCGTGCGTGACCGTGCGCGCGACGTGCTCGCTCGCCTCAGCGGGACGGCCGAGAGCGAGTAGAATCGCCAATCGACCGCCAACGAGGCGGTCGGTTGTGACCATGCGATCACTACGCTTCATTCCCTTTCTCATCATCCACGGCACCCTCGCGGTGCTCGTGCTCGTGCTCTTCGCGAACGTGCGTGTCGCCCTTGCCAGCGAAGGAAACGTGTATCGAACCGTTGAGACCGTACCGGCGAATCGCGTGGGGCTGCTTCTCGGAACCTCGCCGTACACGACGAACGGACGTCTCAACCCGTTCTTCGAGCACAGAATTCGTGCCGCTGTCGACCTGCTGCGCGCCGGGCGGATCGAGTACATTCTCGCCAGCGGCGACAACGAGCACCGTAGCTACAACGAGCCGGCGCAGATGAAGCGGGCCCTTCTCGCCGCCGGCGTGCCCGAGTCGGCGATCGTGCTCGACTTCGCGGGCTTTCGCACGCTCGATTCGGTCGTTCGCGCCGCCGAAGTGTTCGGGCAAAACCGACTCACCGTGATCTCGCAGGAGTTTCATACACGGCGGGCGCTCTACATCGCGCACGAGTTCTCGATCGACGCGGTGGCGTTCGCCGCCGCGGAGGTTGCAGGGTACACCGGTGCCCGCATGCACCTTCGCGAGCAGCTCGCACGGACGCTCGCGGTGCTCGACGTGCAGGTACTCGGTACCCGGCCTCGCTTCCTCGGCGAACCGGTGATCCTCCCCTAGGCTCGAGGTCCCGTGCTACTATGCTGAGGCAAGCATGCAAATCGTAGTCGAAACCCTGTCCCCCGACGAAGCAAACGAGCGCGGAATCCTCGCCTGGCCGGTTTCCCGGCGCGGGGTCTCGCGCTATGCGTGGCACTACGACACGACCGAAACGTGCTATCTCGTGTCGGGGCTCGCCCGTATCGAGACCGAGGACGGCAACGTAGAAGTCGAGGCGGGCGATCTGGTGACGCTCCCCGCGGGACTCGACTGCGTCTGGGATATCAGGGAGCCGATCGCCAAGCACTACCGGCTCCAGGTCGGTGAGCCGTCGTTCTGACGCGCCGCGCGGCGACGATAGCGGGCCGGCCGAATCAGTTCATCGACGGCTTGAAACCGGTCTGGGCGATGATGTGGTAGAGGCCGCCCTTGCGCGTCAGCGCGGCGTTCCATCCTTCAGCCGGATCCGGGTGGAAGACGATCTGTGGGGTGGCCGGGATGACGAGCCACGCGTTCTGCTCGAGCTCGCTCTCCAGCTGCCCCGGGCCCCATCCGGCGTATCCGAGGTAGAAATTGATCGAGGGCCGATCGGGCTCGTCGAGCTCCGCCCACTCGCTGCGCAGGTACCCCTCCATCGCGTGAAAGACCGGCTCGAAGACGATGCCGTCGGCAGGGCGCAGCGCGTACTGGCTCTCCGCACGCTCCGGGAGGCCCGAGTGAAGCGTGAACAGGTAGTGCTGCTCGACCGGTCCTCCCACGAAGGCGGCGAGCTCGCCGAGCGGTTGATCCTCGAACTCCTCGATGATGTCGCCGAGCGTGATGTCGGCGGGGCGGTTCACGACGAGACCGAACGCGCCTTCATTGTTGTGGTTGACGAGCAGCACGACGGTCCGGTGGAAGTTCGGGTCGATGAGCTCGGTTTCCGACACGAGCAGGTAGCCTTCGAGGGAGGCGGGCAGCGGGGTGCCGGATGAATCTGTGGGAAGCTGATCACCACTCATAGGACCCCGAGCAAGCGACCGACCGGAATCGAACCGGCATCATCAGCTTGGAAGGCTGAGGTAATAGCCATTATACGACGGTCGCATGAAGGTAGAGATATCAATTCGCGACCGCGTTGTCAATGGAAGCCGCGCGCCCGAGGCGCCGCGACCCGAGCGCCGAGCGGCCCGGGCGCGGCGTACCAGCGCTTTTGACCGGACCCGGTTTCTCTGGTAGGTTCCTGTGATGGGACAACGCGGTGAAGTGTTCTCGTGGCGCGTGCCGAGCGAAAACGAAGAACGGACCTACTTCCTCAATCTGAAGGAAAACCGGCTCGGGGACCTCTACCTTACGATCGTAGAGAGTAAGAAGCATGGGGAGAACGACTTCGAGCGGCGCCAGGTGATGTTCTTCGAGGAGGACCTCGGCGAGCTTCGCCGGGGAATGCAGCGGGTTTTCGATTTCATCGACGAGCGCAATCGCGAGCGGGGCGGTGAGTCGTCTCGTCGCGCGAGCCGGCCGCGTTGAAGCTCCGGCGGTGGATCGCCGACGGGCCGAGTGCGGCGACGATTTCACGGTGGCGGGGCGTCGGGTAGCCTTTGTGCGCGTCGAACTCGTAGCGCGGATCGATGCGCGCGTACGCCTCCATCCAGCGGTCGCGGGCGACCTTCGCGAGGATGCTCGCCGCCATGACCGCCGGTACGGTCGCGTCGGCCTTGACGATCGCCTCGGCGGGGACGCCCAGCTCCGGCAGCACCGATCCGTCCACGATCGCGCGCTCGGGCCGGACGGTGAGCGCGGCGACCGCGCGTCGCATCGCGAGGTGCGAGGCGCGAAGGATGTTGATCGTGTCGATTTCCACGTGACTCGCCCAGCCGATGCCCCACGCGAGCGCGTGCGCGGTGATAGCCTCGAAAAGACGCGCCCGCCGGCCGGCGGTCAGCCGCTTGGAGTCGCGCAGCTCGTCGACGGGGTAACCGCGCGGCAGGATGACCGCCGCGGCAGTCACCGGCCCCGCGAGCGGACCTCGGCCTGCCTCGTCAACACCGCATATGAGCATCGTCGCATCGTAGCACGCGCCCCGGGGTTCGTCAGGCGCGCGATTCTTTACACCGCCTACGGCCGGTAGTATAGTCGTCGCACGGAGGTACATGCCCGATCAACCGTGGTTGCCGTTCTACGGCGACACACCCGCCACCATTCAGTACCCCAATGCGACGCTCTTCGAGCTCTTCGAGGAGTCGGTGCGCGAGTACCGCGACTACGAAGCGTTCGAGTACCTCGGTGAGCGCCTCTCGTACGGCGATCTCCACAGGCTCGTAGCGGCCGTCGCGCGGGGTCTGCGCTCGGTCGGGCTGCGAGCCGGCGAACCGGTCGCGGCGATCATGCCGAACACCCCGCACGTTCCCATCGTGCTCTACGCGGCGAACCGGCTCGGTGCGCCCGTTTCGCTCGTCCACCCGGAGTCTCCGGCCGCCGAGGTCGCGTCGCTGCTCGACGACCTCGAGCCGGCGTGTATCGTCGTGAGCCGGGAACACCTGGACGGCCTCCAGGCGCTGAACGCAGGTCGCTCGGCGCGCGACGTGGTCGTGTGTTCGCTCGACGAGTTCGGTCGGCGCCCGCGGTTGCGCGCGCTGGAGCTCATGCGCCAGCGCTTCAACGTCGACACGGGCGGGCTGCGCAGCGCGCCCGTACTTCCCGCCGAGCGCTCGACCGATCCCGAGACGCCCCGGGTGATGACCTGGGAGGATCTGCTGCGCCGCGGCGAGGGCGTGGATCTCCCGCCGCACCGCGAGCTGCATACGCCCGACGATCTCGCGATCGTTCTCTACACCGGCGGGACCACGGCGATCCCGCGCGGGGTCATGCATTCGGACCGGCAGCTGACCGCGGTCGCGCTTCAGATGCAGGTGCAGGGCCCCTTACTCGCCGGGCAGACGCTGCTCTGCGCGGTGCCGTTCGCGCACGGGTTCGGCGTTGCGGTGGCGGTTCACGCCTCGGTCTCCGCCGGCGCCACGAGCGTTCTCGTTCCTCACAGCACGCCTCGGTCGCTTGCGCGGACGATCAGGCGCACCCACCCGGAGTACATCATCGGCGTCCCGGCGACCTACGTCGGACTCGTGCGGGATCGCGTCTTCCGACGCACGCGTCAGCGCTCGCTCATGGGTGCCTTCTGCGGCGGCGATCGGCTGCCAAGGTGGGTTCGCGAGCGCTTTGCGACGATCGTGCGTCGCCGTGGCGGCGCGATCTCGATTCGCGAGGGCTACGGGCTCACCGAAACGGTCACCGCGTGCGCGACGATGCCCGACAGCGAGGAACGTCCGGGGAGCGTCGGCGTTCCCTATCCAGACACCTTCATCGCCATAGCGGTACCGGCGCACCATCCGTTCGACCCGGAGAGCGAGCCGCCGCTGTGGCTCGAACCCGATCGTATCGGGGAGATCCTCGTCTCGGGGCCAACGGTGATGGACGGGTACTGGCGCGAAGAGGAGGCGACCAGACGCTCGCTGCACCCGGACGAAGAGGGGCGGGTCTGGCTGAGAACCGGCGACCTCGGACGCATGGACAAAGACGGCTTTTTCTACTTCGTCGAGCGTGCCGAGCGCGTCTGCGTGGTCGGCGGCGAGGAGATCCACCCGGGGCTGACCGAGCTCGTTCTCAGCGAGCACGCCGAGGTCCTCGAGACGTGCGTCACCGTGGACGAGTGCGCCGCGGGGCCCCGCATCACCGCGCACGTCGCGCCGTCCGACCCGGACCGTGACCCGTCGTGGCTGGAGCGGCATCTGCGCGAGTCGCTGCAGACGCTCGAAGAACCCCAGCAACCGACCGAATACGCGTTTCACGCCCGGTTGCCCCGGACGCTGGCCGGCGTCATCGACAAACGTCGACTGGTCGCCCCGCCCGCGCAGGTGCAACGGTAGCGTGGGCGTAGCGGAAAGGGAGCGCGACAGGCAATGGCATCCGGCATGATCGTCGGGCAGTTCAACGACTCGTTCAAGCCGATCATGGACGGTGTCGGACTCTGCGTGGAGAATTACACGAGGTGGCTCGACGCCGAGTACGGTACCGCGTACGCGATCGTGCCGCACGTGCCGCGCTACGAGGACGACGACCCGTTTACCGTCGTCCGTTACCCGTCGCTGCCTATCCCGGTCATGCCGCCCTATCGGCTGGGTGTCCCGTGGGCGAGCCCGGAAGTAGGTAAGCTGCTCGCGTGGACCGGATTCGACCTCGTGCACAGTCACAGTCCCTTCGTCGCCGGACGGATGGCCCGCCGCACCGCCGAAGAGCACGGTATTCCCCACGTGACCACCTTCCACACGAAGTACCGAGACGACATCGCGCGCTTCTCGCCGTGGGAACGGCTCACCGAGATCATCGTAAAGCGCATCGTGCGCTTCTACGACGGCTGCGACGCGGTCTGGACGCCGAGCGAGGCTACCCGCAAGACGCTCTGGGAGTACGGCTACGAGGGCGAGATCACGATCGCGCCCAACGGCAGCGACCTGGGACGTCCAACGGACGCCGAACGCCGCCGCTATCGCAGCGACGGGGGCGAGTTGATCGGCGCAAACGAGGACGCGTTCGTGTTTCTCTTCGTCGGGCAGCATCGGTGGGAGAAGAACGTCGAGCTCATCATCCGTGGCATCGGGCGGCTCGCCGGACGGGGCGACCCTCCGGCACCGTTTCTCCTCGCCTTCGCGGGAGAGGGGTACGCGGCCGACGACATGGCCTCGATGGCCCGCGAGGTCGGAATCGGCGAGGAGACGCGTTTTCTGGGCAGGGTCGTCGACCGCGAGACGATGAAGGCGCTCTACGCGCGCGCGGACCTCTTTCTCTTTCCGAGCGTTTACGACAACGCCCCGCTGGTGATGCGCGAAGCCGCCGCGTTCGGGGTGCCGACGGTCGTCGCCGAGGGCTCGAGCGCGGCCGAGGTCGTCTGCGACGGCGAGACCGGGTTCGTCGTGGCGAACGATCCGGATGCGATGGCCGCCGCGCTCGCGCGGCTGATGAGGAACCGGGAGCTCGTCGAGCGCGCGGGAAGGGGCGCTGCGGACTCGATCTACCGCAGCTGGGAGGACATCGTCGACTGGGCCGCCGGGGAGTACGAGCGGATCATCGCCGCGTACGCCTGAGTGCGCGCGCAGGAGTTGCGCCCTACCCGGCGATCTTTGTTGACCTTTGCCATCCCTTGAACTAGAGTACAGACCATCACGAACTGGGAGTGGGCGTGTTCCTCAAGAGCATTGAGCTATTTGGATTCAAGTCGTTCGCCGAGCGGGCGAGGATCGAGTTCACCGACGGAATCTCCGCGCTGCTCGGTCCCAACGGGTGCGGCAAGAGCAACGTCGTAGACGCGATCAAGTGGGTGCTCGGCGAGCAGGCGACGAAGAGCCTGCGCGCCGAGCGCATGGAAGACGTGATCTTCAACGGCACCGAGGACCGCAAGGCGCTCAACGTCGCCGAAGTGACCCTCACGATGGTGAACGAGGACGGGATCCTCCCCATCGACACCGCGGAGATCTCGGTGCGTCGCCGGCTGTTCCGCAGCGGCGAGAGCGAGTACTACCTCAACGGCACGCCGGTGAAGCTGAAGGAGCTGCGCGAGCTCTTCTACGACACCGGTATAGGCAAGACCGCGTACAGCATCATGGAGCAGGGCAAGATCGATCAAGTCCTCTCCAACAAGCCCGAAGAGCGGCGACTGATCTTCGAAGAGGCCGCCGGGATCACGAAGTACAAGATGCGCGGCCGCGAGGCCGAGCGGAAGCTCGAGCGCACCGAAGAGAACATGCGTCAGGTCGAGGGGATCCTCGGCGAGGTCTCGCGGAGCTACGAGAGCCTGCGGAAGCAGGCCGAAAAGACGCTCGCCTACCGCGAGCTGCGCGGCCGTACCTTCGAGACCGAGCTCGACCTCACGCTTCTGAAGCTCAAGACGCAGGTCGAGGAGCGCGATCGCCGGGCCGAACAGCTCGAGACGAAAACCGCGCAGCGCGACCGGCTGAAGGCCGAAATCGACGCGGTGAACGAGCAGCTCGAAGAGAACCTCGACGTGGTCAACACGATGGAGTCCGAGCTCATCGAGCACCAGAAGCGCCTCTACGGCGTCGAGCTCGAGAAGAACGATCGCGCCAACCAGATCCACATCCACTCCGAGCGCGTCGGCGAGCTCGAGGAGAAGATCCGCGGAGACGAGGACCGGCAGCAGGCGCTCACCGGCAAGATCGAGGCGTTGCGCAAGGAGATCGCATCGCTCGAAGGGTCGATCCGCGAGCATACCGATCGAATCGCCGACGTCGATGCGAACATCGCCTCCTTTCAGGGGCACATCACCCACGCGGAGGGCCGCATCGCGGAGAACCGCACGGCGATCGGAGGCAACGAGCAGGAAATCGCGAATCAGGAGACCGAGCAGGTCGACCTCGAAAACCGTCTCCGCGAGCTTACCGACCACATCGTCCAGCAACTCGACGAGGGGCTCGCGAAGTCCGGGTACTCGCAGGGCGCCCGCAAGCAGCACGAGGCGCAGGTTCGCGCGCAGCTCGAAGAGCTGCGGCGGCGGATCGCTTCTCGGGGCGCGCAGTTCAGCGACGCCCGCGCCGCCGGCGCCGGGGAGCGGGCCGTTTTGGCGGCCGCCGGGCTCATCGAAGAGGTCGCCGAACAGGCCGATGCCGTGGCGCAGGCGGTCGACGCCTTCGCGACGAGCGTCCCCGCCTTCCTCGACGAGTTCCTCGCCCCCGAAGGCATCATCACCCGCAAGCGCGAGGTCGACGCCGCGATGGCCGCCTCGCGCGAGGCCGTCCGAACCGCGCGGGCCGAGATCGGCCGGCTGACGGGCGAGAACACCGAGCTCGGCACGAAGATCCAGGAGTACCGGGCGACGCTCGAGGAATTGCGGATGAACCGCGTGAGAATGACCACGCAGGTGACCGCGATGGAGGAGAGCCTCGCCGAGCGGCGGGGCTCGATCGGCGATCAGGAACGACAGCTCGAGCAGCACCGAAGCGAACTCGAGACGAGCCGTAAGCGGCTCGCGGAGACGGGCGCGCGTATCACCTCGCTCTCCTCCGAGCTCGAGGAGCTCGAGAAGCGCGAGCAGAAGATGCAGGCCGAGCAGAAGAAGCTCGAATCGTCCATCTCGGAGCGCAACAAGCAGCTCGTCGAGAAGGAACGCGGGCTCAAGCGGCGGATGGAGGAGCTCGGCAAGACGCAGAATCAGCTCGAGAAGCTGCAGATGAGCTCCGCGGAGATAAGCGCGGAGATTCGTAACCTCTACGACAATTTCCGCGAGCGCTTCAGCCAGGAGCTCACCGAGCACGAGTCGCGGATGCTCGAGATCACCGGTTCGGCCGCGGATATGCGCTCCGAGCTCGCACGGCTTCGCGAGGAGGAACGCTCGCTCGGCGCGGTGAACCTCGCCGCGCCCGAGGAGTTCGAGGAGGTCAAGGAGCGCTACGAGTTCCTCTCCTCGCAGCTCGGCGACCTGCGCGAGGCGCGCGAAGACCTCGAGCGCGTGACCCGCGAGATCCAGAGCGAGAGCACGACGCTGTTCACCGAGACCTACGAGGCGGTGAAGAAGAACTTCCACGTGATGTTCCGCCGGCTCTTCGGCGGCGGGCGGGCGGAGCTTCGGCTGACCGAGCCCGACGACGTGCTCGAGAGCGGGATCGAAATCCTCGCGCAGCCGCCGGGCAAGAAGCTCGAAAACATCGCGTTGCTCTCCGGCGGCGAGCGCAGCCTGACCGCCGTGGGGCTGCTGTTCGCGACCTACATGGTGCGTCCCTCTCCGTTCTGCCTGCTCGACGAAATCGACGCGGCGCTCGACGAGAGCAACGTAGGCCGGTTCACGAACATGCTCATGGAGTTCGGGAGATCGAGCCAGTTCATCGTGATCACGCACAACAAGAAGACCGTGGCGTCGGCCTCGACGCTGCTCGGCGTGACCATGGAGGAAAACGGCGTCTCCAAGGTCGTCGCGATCCGGATCGGCGGCCGGGAAGAGGTGCATGCGTCTTAGGATCGGCCCCATTGAGATCACGCCGATCCACGTCGTCGTCGCCACGCTCGCCATCTCGCTCCTCGCGGTCCTCATCGTCGTCGCGGTGATGCTCCCCGGCCGGTCTGCCGATACTCTAGACGAGCCATCGCCTCCGGAAGCGGAGGGGTGGGCGACGTTCGACCGGCTCGTACTGCCGGACGACTTCGCCGACGCCGGGGAGCTCGAGTGGACGCCGTACCGGCCGCGCCGCGAGGCGTGGACGGACGAGCAGCTCGACGAGTACTGGCTCGACCCGGAGGCAATCGGGCTCGACGTGCTCGACCGGCGCGTTGAAGAGCAGATGCGGCGCCTGTTTGAGGAGGTCCCGTAGCGTCGGATTCGATTCTCTGGGAGGGGATATGAATCGAGCCTGCCGATCGACGATCGTACACGCACTCGCGATTTCGACGCTCGCGCTGCTTCTCGCCGCCGGGTGCGCCACCGCCCCGGACGAGACGGTCCGGACCACGAGCGCCCTTCCGAGTGTTCCCGCCACAGGCGGCGATCGGGATGGGGACGCCGATATCGCCGAGCAGTCGTCGGCACCGGCCTCCCCGGCTCGTCCCGAGACCGCGCTCGAACGCCGCGACCCGCCGGCCGCCCCCGCGGAGCGACCGATCGAGCGCGACGTCCCGTCGCTCGACGAGCCGGACATCTACATCGACGACTCGATCGCCCGTCGCGAGGCCCTCGCGGCCGGGGCGCTCCCGGGGGTGCAGGAGGTCGCATCGCCGCGGGTGCCGCGTCCGGCCGAGCTGAGCGCCGCCGATACGCCCGCGACCGCGCAGACCCCCGTTGCCGACGAGGGGGGGGTCGCCGCGTCCGACCGCCAGCCAACGCGCGAGGCGGCTGCACCCGGCCGACCTTCGGTCACGCTCCTCGCCGAGCCTGTCCTGCGCGAGTCGGGCGACGCGTCGGCTGCCCTCGATGCCGGTTCGAACGATCGCGCCGCTACGGATGCGAAGCCCGCCGAGACGCCGCCGAGGCCAGCCGAAACGCGCGCTGCCGAGACGTCCGCCGTCGACCGGTCGCAGCCCCCGCCCACACCCTCGCAGGGCTCGGCGAGGCC
>CAYWJH010000039.1:0-27272 GCA_964458555.1 uncultured Spirochaetaceae bacterium
GCTCGTCGGCCTCAACCTCCGCGCGGTGCGCCGGTTCCTCCGATTGGGTTGAGCGCAGCCCGTCGTGATGTGCGTCCCCCTCCGGGCGCGCGCGCGAAGACGGTCGCCCCGTCTACGACGGTGAGATCCACCGCGATGTCGCGGATCGTCGCAGGATCGACGGCTGCGGGGTCGGCGGAGAGAACCACGAGATCGGCGAGGAAGCCGGGGCGGATGCGCCCCTTTTCGTTTTCCTTCCACTCGGCGTAGGCGCCGCCTGCGGTGTAGCTCGCGATCGCCTCGTCGACGCTGATCGCCTCGTCGCCGTCACGATTGACCGCGAGATGAACGCCGAACAGCGGATCGTAGGTCGCCTCGCCGGGGTAGTCCGAGCCGAACGCGAGCGGCACCCCGGCATCGAGGAGCGAGCGGTACGGGTAGGCGCGCCCGGCGCGCTCGGCGCCGAGCAGCCGCCGGTCCTTCTCCGGCTCGACCGCCGCGTGCGGCTGCGCGCTGACGATCATGCCGAGCTCGCGAATCCGCTCGATGTCCCCCGGCGCGATGATCTGCCCGTGCTCTACACGGAACCGGAGCCGGCGGACGCGATCCCGCGCGCGCAGGCGGGAAGCTGCTTCCACGTACGCGGCGACCGCCGCGTCGCCGATCGCGTGGGCGGCGACCTGCCGCTTGCCGCGCACGGCGCGGCGTAGCCGCCGCTCGATCGCGTCGACGTCCATCCCGTGTCCCCGGGTGTCCGGACGGTCCGCGTATGGTTCGAGCAACCACGCCGAATGCGACGAGAAGGCGCCGTCCCAGAAGTACTTCCGCGGCCCGCGCGCGTACCAGTCATCGTTGAATCGATGCGCCGAAAACCAGAGGTCGACGAGCGGCGCCTTGCCGAGCGACCAGGACTGGACGCGGCACGTGAGACCGCCGCGACGGTGCAGCGTGCGAATCTCGCTCAGCGTCACCGGCCACCACGTATTGTCCTGAACGCTCGTGATCCCGTGCTCGGCGAGGCGTTGCATGGCGACGCCGAGTCCCTCGCGAACGGCGCGCCGGTCGCGCATCCGGCCGAACCAGAGGCGTTTGAGGCGCGGATTGTCGCCCGGCTCGCGCAGGATGCCGGTGAGCTCGCCCGACTCGTCGCGCTCGGGTCCTCCGATTCCCCAGTCAGGAGCGGTGCGCGTCAGCTTCAGGAGGCCGAGCGCGGCGGTGTTCAGCCAGGCGCCGTGCCCCGAGAACTGGATGAGGATCACCGGGCGGTCGGGGAAGACCGCGTCGAGGTCGCTGCGGTGCGGGTCCGGGCAGGAGGGATAGTCCCACGCGAAGCCGAGGAGCGGGCTGGAGTCCGGCTGTGCGCGGTCGTGATCGACGAGCCGATCGAGGATCTCCGCCTTCGTGAGCCCAGCGAGATCGACCTGCGTCTCGCGCATCCCCAGGTTGGCGAGGTGGATGTGCGCGTCGTTGAAACCGGGCAGGAGCGCGCGCCCGTCCAGATCGACAATGCGAGCGCTCGGCGACGCGGCCGCGACGATCTCCCCCTCGTCGCCCACGGCGACGATCCTCGAGCCTCGAACCAGCACCGCCTCCGCGCGCGGCAGCAGCGGGTCGACCGTCACAACGGTCCCACCTCGAAAGAGCGTCTCGTTCATCGCTCATAAGCTACTGACCGAAACGCTCAGGATGCAACCGCGGCGAGCGGCCGCGTTCCACCCCGGAAGCCCTTACACAGGCATGGTGCGAACGCCGGAAGACACGACACCCTCGGCGAGCATCGCCTCGAAGGACTCGGCCGGCACCGGACGCGAGAAGTAGTAGCCCTGGAAGTAGTCGCACGAGAGGCCCGACAGGAAATCGGTCTGCTCGCGGGAGTCCACCCCTTCGGCCACGACCGAAAGCCCGTTGCCACGGGCCATCGTCATGATCGCCTTCACGATCGACACGTCCTGCTCGTTGGTCGGCAGGCCGATTACGAACGAGCGGTCGATCTTGAGCGTGTCCACCGGCAAACGCTTGAGATAGCTCATCGACGAGTAGCCGGTGCCGAAGTCATCGATCGATACCTTGATGCCGCGGCGACGGAGCTCACGCAGCCGCTCGGCGCTCTGGTCGTCGGGGTCGACGAACGATCCTTCGGTCAGCTCGAGCGACAGCAGTTCCGGCGGGAGGCCCGAAGCGGCGAGCGACAGCTCGACGTCGTCGGAGATGGACCGATGGCGCAGCTGCCGCGGCGAGACGTTTACGCTCACGCGGATCAGCCCGAGCCCCGAGTCGTGCCAGCGCGCCGCGTCGGCCGCGGCCTGACCGAGAACCCAGCGGCCGATCCGCAGGATCAGCCCGGTCTCCTCGGCGATGTCGATGAACTCGCCGGGCATCCTCAAGCCCCGTTTCGGGTCCTCCCACCGGATGAGCGCCTCCGCGCCGACGATCCGGCCGCGGGCGTCGACGATGGGCTGATAGTGCAGCCGCAGCTGCCCCTCGTCGAGCGCCGTACGGAGGCTGTTGATCACCTCCATCTTGTGAATCGCCTCGCTCTGCATCTGCATCGTGTAGAAGCGGTAGGTGTTCCGCTCCCGCTTGGCCCGGTGGAGCGCCGTATCCGACTTGCGCATCAGCTCCGACGCGTTCGAGCCGTCGCGCGGCTGGACCGCGATGCCGATGCTCAGCGCGGTGAAGACGGTGTGACCGTCGAGCAGAAGCGGTTCGGAGAACGCCCGGATCAGATTGCTCGCGACCAGCGCGGCGTCGGTCGCCTGCCCGAGCTGCGTCAGAATCACCGTGAACTCGTCGCCGCCGAGTCGGAAGAGGTAGTCGGTCTTCCTGAGGTGCCCCGACAGGCGTTCGGAAACGCGGCGGAGCAACTCGTCGCCCATGTCGTGACCGAAGCTGTTGTTCACGTCTTTGAAGTTATCCAGATCGATCAACAGAAAAGCGCTGAGACGGTCGGGTGACGACCGTTGCGCCTGCGCGATGAGCTCTTCGGCCCGCTCGTAGAACGCCCTGCGGTTCAGCAGCCCCGTGAGCTGATCGCGATAGGCGAGATCCGCCAGTCGCGACTCCGCTTCCTTGAGCTCGGAGATGTCCGAGTGAACGCCGACGACCCGACGCGGTCGTCCGTCGGCGTCGAACTCGACCGGCGTTGCCCGCGCGAGGATCCAGCGCCATCCACCGCCGTTCTCGCGGAACCGGAAGCTCACGCTGAAGCCGTCGTGTCCGTGCTCGGAGACGGTACGGAAGACGGACATCACCCGCTCGCGGTCGTCCGGGTGCAAGAGCCGGTCCCAGGTCTCGAGGCTGTGCGGGAACGCGTCCGGCTCGTAGCCGAGCATCGTGAACCAGCGCGGGCTCAGGTAGACCTCGCCGGTGTCGACCCGGATGTCCCAGACGCCGTCGCGGGCGGCCTGGAACGCGACGTTGAGAAGGTCCTCGCTGCGCCGCCCGCGCGCGCCGACGTCGCGGATGACGCCCGACGCAAGCCCGAAGACGACGAGCACCACCATGACGACGACGCGAGAAGGAGAGAAGAGATCTTCGGCACCGAGGAGCGCGAGCACGAGCGTGCTGACGGGCACGCTCGCGAGCCCGGCGCCGAGCCCGCCTGCGACCCCGAAGAAGTGCGCGGCGACGAGGATGGGGATCATCGCGGTCATGCCCACGATCCGACCGAAGTAGCCGTAGCCGGCGTACAAGAGCCCGGCGTAGACGAGCAGAGCCGCGCCGACGACGGCGAGACGGCCCCAGGGCGGGGCACCGCGAGAGCGGATTCGGAGGGGCGAGCGCTGCGCTTCTCTCTGGTCCATGCGGTCATGGTAGCATCGTTTTTAGAGTTTTTCAACTCGTGGGTGTTTATTGATAAAATCGATTTACAAATCGCATGCCTACGGGTAATCTCGAAAGAGACCACATAACAAGGAAGGAACCTATGGATACGACACAGATACCAACCGTGGGGACGCGTCCGCGCATTCTCATCGTCGACGACGAGTACCTCGCCACGAAGCGCATCGCCGAGCTTCTGGAGCTCAGCGGCTACGATGCCGATTGCGCGCTTTCTCCCGGCGAATGCATGGCCGAGCTCGGCTCCGGCATCGGCTTCGACGCGGTCATCCTCGACATCGGGTTCGGGGAAGAGGAACCCCACGGCGGGGAGATCGCCGCGGAGATCCGCGACCGGTACGGGGTTCCGGTTGTCTTCTACACCGCCCACACCGATCGTGAGACAATCGGGCTCACGCGCGACACCGACTCGTGCGGAATCGTCGTCAAGGCGCCCGACGACGCGGAGATTCTGCTCGCCTCGGTCGAAGCGGCGATCCAACGCGGCCGCAGGGAGCGCGAGACGGTCCGCAGGTTGGACACCTACCACGAGATCCTCCAGGGAATGCCCGTGCCGGTCTGCGTCTTCGACCGATCAACCGGGTCGCAACTGTTCGCGAACGACGCGGCTGCGGGTCTCGTGGGTGCGGCATCCCTCGACGAGTACGACGAGCTCTTCACGCGGGACGCATGGCTCGTAGCCGGCGAGCACCCGACGGCGACCGACCGCGCTTCCGGAGCGGCTTGGACGATCACCGGTCCGTTGGTCGATCGGTCGCGAGGGCGCCACTGGCTCGTCGCAACGCGGGGCGTGGAGGACGGACGGACGTTCGTGGTGCACTACGACGTCACGTGGCTCTGCGAGCAGGTGCGGCGCGTCGAGCACGAGGCGGATGCCGCGAAGGCGCTCCTGCGCGACGTCCATCACCGCGTGAAGAACAACCTCGCCGTCGTGGACGCGCTCATCGATATGGCGCAGCAGCGCCTGCACGAGCCGGAGACGCTGCGCGCCGTGCGCGCGCAGGTGCACGCCGTCCGGGTGCTCCACGAGCGCCTCCACGCCTCGCAGCGCCATCGGGAGGTGGATATCGCCGAGTACCTGGAGGACATCGCCCGCTCGTCGCTCCGCGCGGACCGCGAGACTCGCCTGGAGACCGCTTTCCCGGAATGCGCCCGCGTGCTATCGGGTCGGATCGCCCTGCCGCTCGGGCTCATCGCCGCCGAGCTCGCGACGAACGCGCAGAAGCACTCGTTCGTCGACGCCGACGACCACTGGATCCGCGTGACCCTGCGTGACCTCGACGAGGCCGGCGCGCACGAGCTCGCCGTCGAGTTCGACGGGGTTCCGCTCCCGCCGGACGAGGTCCTCGAGAACGCGAAAGGATCCGGCCTCGTGCTCGTCCGCGGCCTCGTGCGCCAGCTCGACGCCGAGCTCACGATCGAGCGCGAACCGCACAACGCCTTCCGTATCCGTTTCCGCTCGCAGTAGGCGCGCACACGGGGTCAACGCCGGGCCGGTGCCCGCTACGCGCCGGCCTCCACGACCACCTCCGCCCGCCGCTCGCCGGCGGCGAGCTCCACGACCACCGCCTCCCTCTCGCGAAAATGCGCGACTTCGTCAGAGAGCGCGAGAGGCACCGCCCGTGCCCCCGCGCTCGCCGCGTCGAGCCGCCTGCCCGACCCGCCGGCAACGCGCTCGCCGGGCGGCAGGTGCACGCGGAACCTCACGGGGAGCCGCGCCGCGTCCGCGTCGATCTCCACGGAGATCCTCGTGCCGGCCCGCTCGACACGGACGGTGACCAGCGAGAAGTCGCCGCGCAGATACGCGTTCGTCTCGCCGTCGTCGTCGTAGATCGCCGTGGTTGCGGTGAAGTCGAGCGAGTCGGCGAATACGTCGCAGACGATCCTCTCGAGGCCGGCGGTCCGCGGACGGACCGGCGCAACCGGTACGATCGCCCCGAGGCGGACGAAGGCGGGCAACTGGTGCGCGCCCGCCTCGACCGCTACGACGGCCGGACCGTCGTAGACCGTGCCGTCCCAGAGGTCGCGCCATCGTCCCGGGGGAAGCCAGACGCTCGATCTCACCGGCGGCAGCTCGTCGAGGGGAACGACCGGCGCGATCGACAGCGCGATCTCGGTGATCACCCCCTCGTCGTGCTCGTAGCTGCACAGCAGGTCGTGCACGCCCGCCGACAGCCACAGGTTTGCCTCCTGGTAGCCGCCGTCGAAGAGCCGGAGCAGGTGCGGGTACTCGTCGCCGTCGATCGTCAGACCCTTGCGGCCGTTGCCGCGCAGCGAGATCCGGTACCATCCCGGCTGCTCGACCGCGAACGACCCGTCCCACACCGCGTAGAAGCCGTCGCCCCACCGTTTGCGCAGCTCGGAGGCGTTGAGCGCGTCAAAGCGGACTTCGTGTTCGAAGCCGATCTCGTCCGCCTGCCGATCCGGGACCTCGTGTCCGCGGCGTCCGACCCACCCGTCCTGCGCCCGGCGCCACACGCGCCGCCGCAGCGGGTCGGCGAAATGGAACGGAAGACGCTCGCGGGCGTCGATCGCCGCCGGCGCGGTCACCGGAGCGAAGAGCAGGTCCTCGCCGAGGAGGAACTCGGTCTCGTACGTCCACGACGGCGGGTTCGCGTCGGCGAGCTCCATGCCGCGCAGCAGCGGCCGTCCCTCGCGGTGGTTCTCGTACGCGAGCGTATAGAGCAACGGCAGAAGCCGGTAGCGAAACCGGATGTACTCGGCGGCGATCGCGGAGGCGCGCTCGCCGAACCGCCACGGTTCGCGGAAGCGGTTTCGCGGCCCGCAGTGCAGGCGCATCGTCGGGCTCACCGCGCCCCACTGCAACCAGCGAACGTACTGCTCGGCAGACGGGAAACCGCAGTGGCCGCCCAGGTCCTGTCCGGTGTACGCACGAAGCTGGTAACCCTCTCCGACCGAGTCGCGCACGGCGGTGGCGAGCGTCTGCCAGTCGGACCGGATGTCGCCGGTCCAGTGGAGCGGATACCGGTGCGCCGCCGGATGCGGGGAGACCATACTGAGGAGCACCACCCGACTGTCCCCGGGCCGGGCGGTCATGATGTCGTAGTAGAGCTTCTGCCCCCACACCGCGGTCTCCAACCCGTCGGCGGGACCGCGGATGATGTCGCCCCAGTTCCGGTCGAACCACCAGGTCGTCAGCCCCATGTCGAGGATACGGGTGAGATTCTGCTGACGGTACGAGAAGAGCTCGGCGTCGAGCGGTTCGAGGCCGCGCGGTTCGGGGTGATCGTTGAAGAGCGTTCGGATCCCCCGATCGGTACAGCGGCGCAGGAAGCGCTCCATGTCGGGGAAGTGTTCGGTGCTGATCTCGTACCCGCGGCTCGCGCCGACGCGCCAGTCGGTATCGACGACGAAGACGTCGAGCGGAATATCGCGCGCTTCGTACTCGTCGATGAGCTCGAGGGCCGACTCCTCGGTGTACGGGTAGTAGTGGCTGTGCCACAGGCCGAACGTCCAGCGCGGAGGCAGCGGAGCCCGACCGGTGAGCGCGAGCACCTCGCGCACGAGGAGATCGTAGTCGTGGTCGCACGCGACGAGGTAGAGGTCGAGCGCGTGCTCCTCGACCGTCCACGCGTCCGTGGACCGCTCGACGCCCGGTGGCGGCGCGGTCGCCCCGAACGACGGCGGAAGCACCCGCGGCCGGTCGTGGAGCGCCCAGACGCGTCCCACCTCCGCGGGACGAGGGAGCGCATCCGGCTGCGGCGGGGTGGCGATCAGCCCTCGATCCGAGCGCGCCGCGTACACCTGGTGCTCGTCGGCGTAGACGATGAGATCGGTAATCGAGCGCGCCGGGTCGTCGCTCGAAACCGGCATCGCGAGCGTGAGGCCGCGAAACGAGGCGACCGCCTCGTGCGTACCGGGCAGCGCGTCCACGGCGTCGCGCGCCGGCGAATCAAATCGGCACGAACCGAAGGCGCGGTCCTGCACGGTGAAGCTCGGGTCGTTGCAGAACGACCCGTCGGTCCTCGCGATCTCGACGCGCACAGTCGCCTCGCCGAGCGCCTGGAGACGTATACGCGCGCCGCCGCGCTCGACGACGAGCTCGCGAGCCCCCTCCGTAGTGTGTCCGGAACTCATGAATCCTCCACGACGACCATATCAGGAGAACCAAACGCGTCAATACCACCGGCACGGCAGGGCCAGCGCATATGGCTCAGCCCGGCTCGTCCGCCGCGGGCGACGCGAAGCGCGGCGGCCGCAACGACGCGCGCGCGTGCTCGTCTTCGGTCATCCGTCCCCGCTCGAGCATGATGTCGAAGTAGCCCTTCATTCGCTCGAACCAGCCTGCGCTGATTCCGCTCTCGCGGTAGTAGCCGTAGTAGCGCTTGGGGGACGGCAGGATACTCGCCAGCCAGGTCGCCTCGCCCGCGGTGAGGTCGGCAGCGTCCGTGTCGAAGTACGCGCGCGCGGCGTCGGCCACGCCGAAGATACCCGGGCCGAACTCGACGATGTTGAGATAGAGCTCGAGGATGCGCTCCTTGGAGACCGGCACCTCGTGCTCCATGAGGTAGACGAGGAAGACTTCCTGGAGCTTCCGGGAAACGAGTCGCTGCTGGTCGAGGAAGAGCATCTTCACCAGCTGCATGCTCAGCGTGCTCGCGCCGAACTGGATCTCGCCCGCGCGCACGTTACGCTCGAGCGCGCGCGGAAGCGTGTAGAAGTTCACGCCCTCGTGGAAGAAGAAGTCGCCGTCCTCGGCCGTCAGCACCGCGCGCACGACCCAGGGCGACATGTCGGTCAGGCGCACGTAGCGGTAGGTTGGGTCCGGAGGCGGCGCGCTCGACGGGCTCGCCGCCGGCGTCTCCTCCGGCGGATCGGCGGCTACCCGGGCAGCGACGCTCGCGTGTTCCGCTCGCCAGCCGAGTACGGAGCGCGGAGGGTGCTCGCTGTGCCCGACGGTCCACGAGAGCGGTGGCGCGACCGTGGCGGGGATGCGCACCGTGCGCTCGTAGCCGACCGAATCGTCGCGGATCGTGTGCACGAACGAGCCGTTCAGGCCGAACGGGCTGAACTCGCGCGGGATGCGGCGCACCCTGAACCCGTTCAGGTCGATCCGCGACCGCCAGGTCATCTCGCCGATGCGGTGGAGCGGGACCGAGACGTCGAGCGCCCAGTCGAGCGTACCATCGACCGCGATCGCGGCAAGCTCCCCCGCGATAACCGTCGGGATCGCCTCGCGGATCCGTTCGGCCGAAACAGGCGGCAGCCGCACGGCGAGCTCGAGAACCCGCCGTCGGCTGTCGATCTGCTCGAGCAGCGGCCGTCCCGCCTCGAATCCCATGCCGATCAGCTGCGGCCGCACCTCGAGCGCGACGCCGTTGACGACCAGGTCGCCGGTAGAAACCCGGATCCTGCCGGCGGGGTGGGTCGTCAGGGGGAACGGCGGGTACGCGCCCGGCGCCGGATGGACCGGTAGACGCGGCTCCACGGTTGCGGCGAACCGGTAGTCGATCGAGGCGAGCTCGACCGGTCGCTCGGCGAGGCTGTGGATATCCACGACCGCGTCGCGGGCGGCGAGCGCGCCGGCGACGTCGACGTGGTCGTCTCCGTCGATCCGGACGACGAGCTCGCCGCTCGCCGTACCCCGATCGAGGCCGAGCGCGCGGAGGTTGAGGTCGCGGATGCGCGACTCGATCGTCGCCCGTCGCGCCTCGTAGGCCGCGTTGACCGCGAGCTCCGCGCCGGGCGATCCCGGGGCGCTCGCGGTGGCGGTGATCGAGGCCGCTCGCGCGTCGTGTCGCAGCCGTGCCTCGTCGAAGAGGAGCGTCACCCGACGCCCGTTCGCGGATACGAGGAGCCGGACGGACTCGAGGGACGCGCGCGCGGGTACGACGCCCGCTCCAGCCGCCTCCCGCAGCGCCGACCACGGACCATCGGCATCCTCGAGAGGCGGTACTCCCTCGCGACGCAGGCGCACGAGCGAGCGCACCGCGTACCGCAGACGAACACGTTCCACCGTCGCCTCCGCACCGCTCGACGCGTGGCGGGCGGCGACGTCCTCGAGCAGAAGCCCGCGCAGCGGGCCGTAGCGTACGCCTCCGACGGCGAGCTCGACCCCGACGCGCGCTTGCACGCGCGCGACGAGCGCGTCGACGGCGGGCGGGAGAACCCGGGCGTTCACGTACGCCACCGCCGCCGCAACGCCGAGCAGCGCCACGGCGACGGGGACGAGCAGCCAGAGCGCGATACGCGCTGCGAGCGCGCGCAGGAACCTGCGAACCATTGCCCTCAAGGTACCACACCGGGTTCGCTTCGTGCGCCGCTTCACGGTATCATGGAGGTGGAGGGACCATGATCAAGAGAGATCGACTGCTCCACCTCGCGCACGAAGGTGCGCTCGCCGACGACTACGTACCGGCGGCGTTCTTTCTGCACTTCCCCGAGGAGTTCCACGCCGGGCGGGCCGCGGTGGACAAGCACATCGAGTACTTCCGTGCGACCGGCAACGACATCATGAAAATCCAGTACGAGCACAAGTACCCGCTGCTCGACAGCATTCGCCGCTCGCACGACTGGACGAACGTGCCGTGCTACGACGAAGACTTCTACTCCGACCAGCTCGACGTCGTCGAGGGAATCGTGAAGGAGGTGGGCAAGGAGGCGATCGTCATCGTGACGCTCTACTCGCCGCTCATGTTTGCCGGCCAGGTCGTGGGCAAGGACGCGCTCCCGCGGCAGTTCGAGGACGACCCAGACGCGGTGCGGAAGGGACTCGACGTCATCGTGGAGAGCATGGGACACTTCATCCGCGGATGCATCGACCGCGGCGTCGACGGCTTCTACGCGTCCACGCAGGGCGGTGAGAAGGCCCGACTCCCCGCGGGCGTCTTCGAAGCGCACGTCAAGCCGACCGATCTCGCCGCGTGGGACCACTTCCGCGACCGCACGACGTTCAACGTGCTTCACGTGTGCGACTACGAGGCTCCGTACGAGAGCTTCGACGCGGTACTCGACTACCCGGGACACATCGTGAGCGCGCCGAACGAGGTGGGCGGCAACGCCGTGAGCGGACGCGAGATCGCCGACCTCTTCGACCGACCGTTTCTCGGCGGCATGGAACGGCTGGGCGTCATCTCGACCGGTCCCTCCGACGCCGTCCCCGCCGCCGCGCGCGAGGCGCTCGAGACCGGGCCGAAGGCGATGGTGCTCGGCGCCGACTGCACGCTCGCCGCGAGCACCGACTGGGCAAACATCGCGGCGGCGACTTCGGTCGCCCACGACTGGCTCCGCGGCGAGGGCGGTTGACGCGGCGCGAGCAATCGGGATCAACTGACACGATGAAGCCTATCATCCACCTTGGCATCGACCCGTCGACCTGGCCGGATGGCGCGGTCGAGCGCGTCACCGAGCTGGCCACGGAGTACGAGATTCTCGTCACGACCGACCGTGACGAGATTGAACGAAACCTTGACCGGATCGAGATCGCGCTCGCGCGCTTTCCCAACGACCTCATCGCGCGCGCGCCGGCGCTGACGTGGGTCCAGCAGCAGGGAGCCGGAGCAGACTGGCTCACGCGACACCCGGAGGCGCGCGCGCACGACTTCACGCTGACCAGCGCCTCGGGCGTGCACGCGGTGCCCATCAGCGAGCACATGCTGGGATTCCTGCTCGCGCTCGGGCGCGGGTTTCCCGCGTGCATCCGCGGCCAGCGCGACCGCGTGTGGGACGCCAACCGCGATCAGGAGCTCTTCGAGCTCGAGGGCAAACGCGTACTGATCCTCGGCGTAGGCGCGATCGGGGAGCGGTTTGCGGTCCTCTGCCGCGCGTGCGGGATGGAGACGGTTGGCATGCGCCGCGACCCGTCGATGCCGGCCGATGGGGTCGACCGCACGGTCGCGACCGACGCATTGCTCGCGGAGCTTTCGCACGCCGACGTCGTCGCCAATACGCTCCCGTACACCGAGGAAACGCACCACCTGCTGGGCGCCGACGCCTTCGCCGCGGTGAAGGCCGGGGCGATCGTCGTTAACATCGGGCGCGGCGGGACGATCGACGAAGATGCACTCGTCGCCGCGCTCAGAGACGGAACGGTCCGCGCCGCGGGGCTCGACGTCTTCGAAACCGAGCCGCTGCCGGAGGACTCACCGCTGTGGGACATGGAGAACGTCCTCATCACCCCGCACTACGCGGGCCTCACGCCGCGCTACAACGAGCGGCTCTTCGACATCTTCATCGAAAACCTGGCACGCTACCTGCGCGGCGAAGAGCTTCGCAACGTCGTCGACAAGGCGATAGGTTACTGAGAGGAGGAAGGATATGGAAGTGAAGGACCTGGTACTTCGCAATCGGAGTTATCGCCGATTCGACGAGTCGAAGCCGATTGGCGTGGATACTCTGCGCGAGCTCGTCGATCTCGCGCGGCACGTACCCTCGGCGATGAATCGTCAACCGCTGAAGTACCTCCTCTCCTGCGGGCCACGGAGCAACGACCGCATCTTCGAGACGCTCGCGTGGGCGGGCGCGCTGAAGGAGTGGTCGGGCCCGGCCTCCGGCGAGCGACCGACCGGCTACATCGTCGTCCTCGTCGACCGCGAACTGAACCCGAACGCGGCAACCGACATTGGCATCGCCGCGCAGACGATCCTGCTCGGTGCGACCGAGCGCGGGTTGGGCGGATGCATGATGGGCGCGATCACGCGTCCGGCGCTGCGCTCGGCGCTGTCGATTCCCGAGGAGCTCGACATAGGGCTCGTCATCGCGCTCGGCACGCCGGCGGAGCGCGTCGTTCTCGAGGACGCGGCGCCGGGAGCATCGACCTCCTATTACCGCGAGGGCGACGGATCGCACCACGTGCCCAAGCGGACGCTCGGCGAGATCGTCTTCGGCCAGTTCGAGGAGTAGCGGCCCGCTCGCCAGCTGCGGCCGAAAGGACTACTACGCCTGCGGCGCGCGCTCGAGCGCGAGCTCCCTGAGGTAGAGGAAGAACGGCAGCCCGACGCCCAGAACCGCGAGCATCAGAAAGACCGTCTTCTTCATGCGCCGAAGATACTGCACCGCCCCGCCCGGCGTGGGCGTCCGGCCCGGCTACTCGACGCGGAACCGCGCGCGCAGCAGATCCTCGTCCTTCGAGCTCGCGCCGACCATCACCTCGAACTCGCCGGCCTCGACACGGCGGACGAGGTCCGCGTCGACGAGCGCGAGCTCGTCGAACGCCACGGTCAGCGCGACCTCCGTCGATGCTCCTGCGGGAATCGTCACCCGCTCGAATCCCCGCAGCTCCTTCACCGGTCGCGTCACGCTGCTCACGAGGTCACGAACGTAGAGCTGGACGATCTCGGTCCCCTCGCGATCCCCTGTATTCGTGACCGTCACGCGCACGCGCAAATCGCTGCGATCGAGCGCAGGCGTGTCCACGACGAGGTTCGAGTAGGCGAACGTCGTGTAGCTCATCCCCTCGCCAAAGGCAAACAACGGTTCTTCGGGGAGATCGATGTAACGCTCCGCCCCACCCATACTCCCGTCACCGTGCGCGTGCCAGCCGTCGTACGTGTTGTAGTAGACGGGAAGCTGTCCCTCGTGAACGGGAAAGCTGACGGGCAGCTTCCCGGACGGGTTCACGTCGCCGAAGAGGATTTCGGCGACCGCACGACCACCCGCCTCGCCGGGGTTGAACGAGCAGAGGATTGCGTGCGAGCGGTCCTTCACCCCCCGGATCGCGAGCGGCTTGCTCGCGAGGAAGACGACCACGAGCGGCTTCCCGGTACGCGAGAGCTCGTCGACGAGCGCTGCCTGCCCCTTGCTCAGCGACAGCAGGCCGCGATCGTGGAACTCGCCGTGCTGCCCGAGCGTATCGCCCACGACGGCGATGAGGAGATCAACGCGCGCGGCGGCCGACACGGCGCGATCGATCTCGGTGCGTTCCTCGGCGGTCAGCGGCGGGTCGACGATCTCTTCAGCGGCCACCGGAATGAGGTCGCCCGGCAACCGTCCCACGTTCGGGACGCCGGGCAGATACTCGACGGTAACGGCGTCTGCCTCGGCGCGGGCGATCAGGCCTGCGCGAAGCGTGGTCGTCTGCGCCCGATGGAACTGCTCGTCGGCAGCGCCCGCCTGCATGCTCCCGAACGACCAGTCGCCGAGTTGCGCGACCACGTCGTCCGCATTCGGCCCGGTGAGCAGCACGCGCTTCGTGCGTTCGGGATCGATGGGCAGGACCGGCGCTCCGCCGAACTCCTCGTTCTTGAGGAGCACCGGCGTCTTGCGCGCGGCTTCGAGCGCCGCCTCGTGATGGTCGGCGGCCCCGATCACGGTCACCCGCCGGTCAGCATCGGCGTGCCGCATCGCGTCGAAGAGACCGAGCCGGAACTTCGCGCGGAGGATGCGCGCCACCGAGTCGTCGATGTGCGCCGGGTCGATCCTGCCATCCTCGACGAGCGCGAGCGTGTCCGCGTAGAACTCGGGCGTGCTCATGATCATGTCGTTGCCCGCGACGATCGCCAGGTACGCGGCCTCCTTCGTGGACTCGGCGACGTGCTGCTTCCGGTAGAGCGATCCGACGTTGTTCCAGTCGGTGACGATGAATCCGTCCATCGCCCAGCCGTCCTTCGGCACCTCGCGGAGCAGCCACGCGTTCGCCGAGCACGGCAGGCCGTCGATCGCCTGGTAGCCGGCCATCAGCGTCGCGCATCGCGCCCGGCGCACGACCTTCTCGAACGGCGGGAGGAAGAGCGAGAGCATCTTTCGGCGCGAGACCTCCGACTCGTACGCGTCGCGTCCGCCCGTCGACTCGCCGTAGGCGGCGTAGTGCTTGGCGCACGCGAGGATCGCGTCCTCGCGCGCGAAATCGAGCGGTTCGTCGACGTTCGCGCCGGGTACGCCGGGACGCGGCGGAAGCGGAAGCCCCTGATAACCGGCGATGAGATCGGCCCCGAGCTCGCCGACGAGCCACGGGTCCTCGCCGAAGGTCTCGTCGACCCGGCCCCAGCGTGGGTCCCGCCCCACGCACAGCACCGGCGAGAAGGTCCAGTGCAGCCCGCACGCGCGCACCTCGCGCGCGGTCACCGCGCCCATCGTGTGCGCCGTCGAGCGGTCCCACGAACACGCGGTCGCGAGTTGCGTGGGGAAGACGGTCCCGTCGGGCTCGAAGCAGTGGCCGTGGATGGCGTCGATCCCGAAGATGACGGGGATCCCCAGACGGGTGTTTTCGGCGCGCTCCTGCAACTCGCGCATCATCGAGCCGGTGCAGTGGAGATAGCTGCCGATGTGCTGCTCCTCGAGCAGGTCCATCATGCCGGGACGGTTCGCCGGCAGCTGCATCATCTGACCGACCTTCTCTTCGATCGTCATGCGGGCAAGGAGGTCGGCGACGCGTTCTTCGACCGGCGCGGCACTGTCCTGATACGTGTTCATGGGAGCTCCTCGCGTGAATCTACATCACCAGGGCGACTGCCGCAATTCGTCAGCCGGCGCCGGTGGAATCGTCCGCGTCGGGCGCGCCGGCTGCGTCGACCTCGACTCGGTCGCGCCCGGATCGTTTGGCGCGGTAGAGCGCCTGGTCGGCACGCTGGATCAGGTCGTCGGTGCGCGAATCGTCGGGGCGCACGAACGCGACTCCCACGCTGACCGTGAGCCGCAGCCCTGCCATGGGAGACGAACGGATCGACGAGTGCAGGCGGTCGGCCATACTTACGACGTCCTCGCGATCGAGCTCGGGGACGACGATGATGAACTCCTCGCCGCCGTAGCGCCCGACGAGGTCATACTCGCGCACCGCGTCGACGATCCGCTTCGCGAGTCGCTGGAGCACCTCGTCGCCCTTGCGGTGACCGTACGAGTCGTTGATCGACTTGAAGGCGTCGGCGTCGAGCATCATGCACGCGAGCGATCGGCCTTCGCGCTGAGAACGCTGAAACATGCGCTCGAGCTCCGGCATCACGTACCGTCGGTTCCGTACGCCCGTCAACGGGTCGATCGTCGCGGCGAGCCTTGCCTCCGCGTACGCGCGCATATAGTGCACCCAGAGCTTGGACATGCCCGCGCCGATGAAGAACAACATGAGCGCGGGGAGCAGAACCGCGTGGATGGGGTGTCGGCCGACGAAGTCCTCGATCGGTCCGACGAAGAGCGCCAGGATGGCGATGGCGAACATCGACGCCGCGAGGACAGAGTAGAACGTCGCAAAGGTGACGAGCGCCGTTCGCGGTCCTCCCTCCGCCGATCTACCCTGTCGGATGAGACGCCACGCGGTACGGCCCGTGCCGCCGGCCACCGCGACGAGGAGGATCTCGAGCCGCACCGCGAAGTCCGGAACGACGTACGAGAAGACGAGCAGCAGCGCGAGCGAGACCACCGGGAGCCCGACGTCGATCGCGTCGGGTCGGCCCGACTGCTCGTCGCGAACGCCGGCGTCGAGCAGGACGACGGCGACGACCAGCGCGGTGCTCGTCGCCGGGCCGTAGACGATGAGCGGAAGCAGATCACGAAGGACAGCGGCGACCAGCCCGGCCGCGATCAGCAGGTATCCCAGCCCCCATTGCAGGATCCCGCGCGTGGACGAGTCGATGGCGTGAAAGGCGAGAAAGGCGATCCCGAAAAAGGCGGTCACGATCGAGACGGCAAGGTAGAGTGTCTGGATGTCGACCGTAGGGACCACGCCTGACGCTACCACAGATGGGCGTGTGCGAAAAGAACGCCGCTAGGGGCGAGTCTTCCGGCGGAGATCGAGCCAGTCGAGCTCGTCCTGCGTCAGCCGCGCCTCGAACGCCGCGAGATTCGCTTCAGCCTCCTCGCGCGAGAACGACCCCACGAGCGCGAAGATGTTCATGGGCTGGTGGAGCACGAAAGCGAGCGCGATCTGGGCGATCGACAGCCCGCGGTCCTCCGCGAGCGCCGCTGCCCGCTCGACGCGTTCCCAGTTGTCGTCGGTCACGTAGCACCGGATCGTGTGCTCTTCGAGCTCGTCGCGAACCTGGTCGAAGTTTTCTCTTCGAATACGACCGGTGAGAAAGCCGCGCGCGAGGCTCGACCACGAGAAGACCGCGACGTCATGCTCCGCGTACCACCGTCGCGCCGACTCGTTCGTCGGACCGGAGATCGTGATGCAGTCGGGCCCCCAGGGAGAATCGACCTGCTCGGCGAGGCTGAAGTTCGGGCTGCTCGCGACGAATGGTGTCAGACCGCTCTTGTACGCGTACTCGTTCGCCTCCGCGATCCGTTCGTGCGTCCAGTTCGAACCGCCGAATGCCTTCATCTTTCCGGCGGCCTTGAGCTCGTTGAGCGTCTCCACGAGCGGACCGACCGGCTGTTCGGGGTCGTCGCGATGGAAGAGCCAGAGGTCGACCGATTCGACCCCGAGCCGTTCGAGCGAACCGGCGAGGTCGCCCCGGATGTTCTCCGGCGTCACGCGCTTCTCGCCCTTCATGGGGTGACAGCCCTTGTCGAGAATGACCACGTCGTCGCGCACCCCCCGTTCGGCGAGCCACGCGCCGAAGGCTCGCTCGCACTCGCCGCCGCCGTAGATGTGCGAGTGATCGAAGAGCCGGATGCCCGTAGCCCAGGCGGCGTCGAGGATGCGGTTCGAGTCCGCCTGCCCCTCGCCACTCTTCAGCATCATGCACCCCTGGCCGATGCGCGATATCGGCTTGTCGATGCCTCTGACCGTACCGTACTGCATGAGGTTCCTACTTCTCGAAAGGATAAACGAGACCCGACTGGTCCCGGATCGTGTCGAGGGTACGCATGATGCGAACCGTCTCGTCGAGCGGCATGATCGAGCTCTCGGTCCGGCCGGTACGAACGCATTCGGCGACCTCGCGAGCCTCGAACTCGTACCCGTTGGATGCATGCGGCTCCTCGAACACTGTCTCTTCGTCGCCCCGGTGGAGAATCGCCTTCGTCGAGTTCCAGAACATGTGCGGTACCTCGATCCAGCCGTCGGTACCGTAGACCGTCGCGACGTGACGCATCGCCGTACGCACGCCGCAGCCGAGCATCGCGAGCGCGCCGTCGTCGTACCGGAAGACGAACGCCGCCTGCTCGTCGACGCCGGTCTCGCCGATGTGCGCCTGGCTGACCACCTCGACCGGTTCGCGACCGGTCACGCAGTACGCTGCCGACGTGACGTAGACGCCCACGTCGAGGATCCCTCCTCCGGCGAGGTCCGGGTTCAGGATGCGGCTCTCCGGGTTCCAGCCGCTTCGAAACCCGAAGGTCGCGTTCACGAGCCGCACGTCGCCGATCGCTCCCTCGTCGATCCATCGGCGAATCTGCCGCCATGCCGGGAGGAAGCGCGTCCACATCGCCTCCATGAGGAAGACGCCGTTCGCCTTCGCCGCGGCGACCATCGCCTCCGCGTCGGCCGCGCTCACGGCGAACGGCTTCTCGCAGAGTACCGCCTTCCCGTTCTCCAGGCAGAGGATCGTGTTCTCTCTGTGATAGTTGTGCGGCGTCGCGACGTAGACCGCGTCCACCTCAGGGTCCTTCGCGAGCTCCTCGTACGAACCGTACGCGCGGTCGACGCCGTACTCGGCGGCGAACTCCTTCGCGCGGTCGATCGACCGCGAACCGACCGCGACGGCCTTCGCGTCGTCGAGGCCCTCCAAGCCCGTCGTAAACTTGCGCGCGATGCCCCCGGGGGCGAGGATGCCCCATCTGAAATCTGCCATGTCGTACTCCTTCAGGATGCTCTGCTATTCGAACTCGATGCCCGCGGTGAGGTGGCCCCGCTCGCGACCCGCGTGCCTGCTCTCCGCTGCCCGATCGGGCCAGGGAGCGTAATCCGGGTTCGGCTGCGGGATCTTCGCTTCCACCGACTCGCGCCACGCGACCAGCCGCGCGTGCAGTCGGTCTCGAGTATCGGGAAACTCCTCGGCGAGATCGTAGTTCTCGCCCGCGTCGGACGCGAGGTCGAAGAGCTCGAGCCTGCCGGTCTCGAAGAACTCGATCAGCTTGTAGCGGCCGCTTCGCACCGAGCTCCCGGGCGTACCGCCCTGGTTGCCGTAGTGCGGATAGTGCCAGTAGACCGCCTCGCGCGCGAGCGAATCGACCTCGCCCCGCAGCACGGGAAGCAGGCTCTCGCCTTCGACCCCGGGGGGCAGGCCGGCGGGTCCGCCTGCGCCGGCCGCTGCGTCGCCTGCCGCCGAAGCAGCGTCAGCTGCTTCGAGCAGCGTCGGCAGGAAGTCGGGGCTCGTGACGACTTCGCTCGACGTCGAGCCCGGCTCGGCGACCCCCGGCCAGCGCACGAGCAGCGGCTCGCGGGTGCCGCCCTCGTACATCCAGCCCTTGCCCTCGGCGAGCGGGAGATTGCAGGTGGGTGCACCCTCTGCCGTCGCGAGCCCGCCGTTATCGCTCGTGAAAATCACGATCGTGTTCTCCACGATACCTTCCTCGTCGAGCGCCTCGAGCAACCGCCCCACGTTCTCGTCGAGCGAATCGATCATCCCCGCGTAGACGGGATCCGACTGCACGATGCGGCGCGAGATGCGTTTGTCCTTCTTGTGTTCGCACGGGTAGGCGGGCCCCTCCACGTGCGGTTCGACGGTGTCGAGCCCGAGGAAGGCTGCCTTGCGCCGGTACTTCTCGATCCGGGACTCCTTCGCCTGGATGGGCGTGTGCACCGAGTAGTACCACATGTTCAGGTAGAAGGGCCGATCTGCGTCGCGGCCGCGCACGAGCGCGATCGCCTCGTCGGTGAGCCGGTCGGTGAGGTATTCGCCCTCCGGACCGTCCTCGAGCGTGGGGAAGTGGTACGGGCTGAAGTAGCCCTTGTACGGCATGCCGGCGGTCCAGCCGCCCACGTTCACGTCGAAGCCGCGCTTGTCGGGCCATGCGTCCTCGCCGCCGAGGTGCCATTTGCCCACGTGCCACGTCGCGTAGCCGCGCCTGCCGAGCTCGGTGGCGAGGTTCGGAACGTCCGCCGGGAGGTTCTTGATGTACGGTACGTCGACGAGCCGCCCGCGCGCGGGGTGGACGTTACCGCTCCAGTCGATCCAGTCGGTGACGCCGAGCGTCGCCGGGTAGCGGCCGGTGAGGATACTGCCGCGCGTGGGCGAGCACACCGGGCAGGCCGCGTAGGCGTCGGTGAACAACATCCCCTCGCGCGCGAGCCGGTCTATGTTGGGCGTCTCGTAGAAGGTGCTGCCGTAGCAGCCCGGATCGCGCTGGCCCATGTCGTCGATGAGAATGAATACGATGTTCGGCGTCGGCATGCCGCGATTCTACCCCAGAAGCGGCGGCATTGCCCACCGCGGCTCGAAGCCGAGCAGGTCGCGCGCGCGGTCGATCGAGACGAGCGTGTCGTCGCCGGGACGCTGCTCGCGCACCTCGGGTTCGCCCGGGTAGAGTTTCGCCATCTCTTCGAGCGGAAGGCCGAGCGTGTTGCGCTTCGCGTTGATGAACAGCTCGTGCGACCCTTCGTACTCGACGGTAAGCCCCTTCTCGATCGCCTGCGCGCAGTCGAGGTCGTCGAGGTAGGTGAAGAAGTTCACGTTCTGCAGCATGAACAGGATCTCGTCCTGCGTGATGTAGTCGGTGAGGCCGGGCTTCACGCGCATCCACTCGTCGCGTGAGACCTTGTCGGCGCGCATCTGCCTGCGGTAACGGTCGTAGACCGACTGGAGCCGCTCGATCTCCGCCCGCCGTTTGTCGTCGGGGAGAGCGAGCAGGGTGCGGATGAAATCCGGATTGAGCCGGGCGCGCATGCTGCCGTCCTCGTCGAGAACCTGATGGTGCCGACGTACGCCCGGCAGCCGAAGCATCACGCTCGAGATCCCGTCGCGATCCCAGAAGTAGCGCCCGATCGCCTCCATCACCTGCTTGGAGAAGCTGTACGCGTCGGTCGCGAGCGTCGGGTGCGCTTCGTCGATCGGCAGATACTCGAGCGGGACGCTGCGGTCACCGTAGAAGTAGCCGAAGGCGTTGATCGAGCTCGCACCGACCACGCGAGCGATGCCGCACTCGGCCGCCGCCTCGAAGACGTTGAAGGTACCCAGATCGTTGGCGCGGAATACCTCGCGACCCGGGCGTCCGATCGGCGAGGCGATCGCGGCGAGATGCACGACGGCATCGCAGCCGCGCATCGCGGCGAGCAGCGAGTCGTAGTCGTTGATGTCGCACGTGCGGTACGAGCCTGCGGGCACGTCCATGTGATCGCGTCTGCCGACGGTGAGTACGTCGTGGCCCAGATTTCCCAGGTGCTCGATGACCGCCGGCCCCACCTTGCCGGTCCCTCCGGTGAGCAGTATACGCATCGTTTCCTCCCGAGGCCGGCGCGAATCGCGGCCCGTCGAATCTGTTATCGCTGACTCTTGAGAAACGGTTCCATCGCCCACTCGGGCTCGAAGCCGAGCAGGTCTCGCGCGCGGTCGATGGAGACGAGCGTATCGTCGCCCACGCGGTGTTCTTTCACCGGCGGCTCGCCGGGATAGAGCTTCGCCATCTCCTCGAGCGGCAGCCCGAGCGAGTTCCGGTTCGAGTTGATGAACATCTCGTGCGAGCCCTCGTAGTCGACCAGAAGCCCCTTCTCGATCGCCTGCGCGCAGTCGAGGTCGTCGAGGTAGGTAAAGAAGTTCACGTTGTGGATCATGAACCCCAGCTCGTCTTCGGTGATGTAGTCGGTGACGCCCGGCTTGAGGCGGCCCCACTGGCCGTACGGCGTGACATCCGAGCGAAGGTCCTGCCGGTATCTGTCGTAGAGGCCCTGCAGCCGCTCGATCTCCGCCCGTCGCTCGTCGTCGGGCATGTCGAGCAGACGCTCTACGAAGGCAGCGTCGTAGCGATCGCGGTAGTGCTCCGACGACGCGAGTATCGTCTCGTGACGCAGCACGCTCGGCAGTCGCAGCATCACGCTCGAGATCCCGTCGCGGTCCCAGAAATACCTGCCGATCGATTCCATCACCTGCTTCGAGAAGCTGTACGCGTCGGTCGCGAGCGTAGGGTGCTCCTCGTCGATGGGCAGGTAGCGCAGCGGAAAGCTGCGGTCGCCGAAGAAGTACCCGAAGGCGTTGATCGAGCTCGCGCCGACGACCCGGCTGATACCGCACTCGGCCGCGGCCTCGAAGACGTTGAAGGTGCCCAGGTCGTTGACGCGGAACACATCGCGGCCCGGTCTGCCAACCGGTACCGCCAGCGCGGCGAGGTGGACGACCGCGTCGCATCCCGTCATCGCCTCGAGCAGCGCGTCGTAGTCGTTGATATCGGCCTTGCGGTAGGCGCCGGCCGGCACGTCCATCGAATCGCGGCGTCCGACGGTGAGCACGTCGTGGCCCAGGTTGGCAAGCTGTTCGATTACGGCGGGGCCCACGTTGCCGGTCCCGCCGGTGAGTAGTATGCGCATGGATGCCTCCTCGACCAGATATACCAGTTTCCGGACGGGGGTGCCAACTGCCGGCACGGTCTTCGCGTCTGCGCGACCCTACGAGCCCCCGAGAAGCGATTCCACATGCCGGGCGATCCCGTCGCGCAGCGGCGTATCGGGTGGCCGTACCCCCGTCGCTTCGAGCATTCCCAGGTCGTAGAACCGATGGCACAGGAACGTCTCGCGCTCCGGGTGCTCGGCGCGGTACGCCTCCACGGGCACCTCGGTGACGCGCAGCTCGGTACCGAGCGCCTCGGCGACGAAGCGGTAGTAATCGACCGACTCGACGATGTCCGGGCCGGCGACGTTGAGGATCTGGCCGACCGGGGAGACGAAGCCGAGTACCGCTCCAGAAGGTGCGACGCGCTCGTCAGGATCGGATGCCTTCGCGCCCTGCGCCCCGCCGAGCTCGAGGATCACGCGCGCGAGATCGGGCGCGAAGACCGGTTGCTGCAGGTAGTGCCCCGCGCCGACGAGCTCGACCGCCTCGCCGCGCCGGATGCGGCCGATGAGGTCCGCGTCGCGGCCGACCGGGGGCAGACACCCGAGGAGGGACCCAGGACCGTAGATGTGGCCCGGACGCACGACGACCCACGGCGCCGCCTCGGTGCCGGCCGCCTCGAGCACTCGCTCTGCCTCGCGCTTCTGACCGCCGTAGCCCGAACAGAGGTAGTCGGCGTCGGACTCGCTCTGCGGGAAGCGTCGACGATGAGGATCGTAGACGAAGTCGGTGGAGACGAGAACGAGCCGGCCCACCCTTCCGGCCAAAGCCTCGAGGTCCTGCCGGGCGTCTTCGGGCGTGAAGGCGATCACGTCGACGACGAGATCGATCCGCCCGCCGGCGCCGGCGACCGCCTCGTCCACCGCGCGCGAGAAGGCGTCGCGATCGTGACGATCGGCGGCGAGCGCGGTCACCCCGGCCGGCGCGGGCTTCGAACCCCGGGTGATGATCCAGACGGTTTCACCAGCCTCGACCGCCGCGCGCGCGACCGTTCCGCTGACGAAGCCCGTGCCTCCGAGTACCAGTACCGTGCGTCCACTCATCCGACCATCGTAGAACGCCACGCCGCCGCTGCCAAGTCTCTTCTCTCGAGCGGTGGAAACGCATAGTGTGGGGGCATGCGCGACCACAACCGGCTCCGACCCGCCCTCGACGCGACGATCGGGCGGTAGCATCGGCACACCGATGCGAGCTACGAGCGCCCGTCGAGCACCTCGAACACGACCGTCGCCGTGTGGCCGGCTTCGTCGACGACGGTGAGCCGGTGCTCACCGGGGAGGGGCGCGAGCTCCATGGTGTGTCCGTCGGTCGTGGCACCGAGAAAATCGCCGTCGAGGTGCCAGAAGAGCCGCGCTCGCCGATCACGATGATGCGCGCGGGCCACGAGCGATCCACGGTCACCGCTCATCTCCACCGGGATGACCACCCGCGCCCCCGGAAGCGGGAACTCGAGCTCGACCGGAATCGCTCCCGCCTCGGCGAGCCGGGGATCGAACGGAGGCGGTGGGACGTAGCCGGTGGCGTGCTGCTGGTAGTACCAGGCCATCGCCCCGGGCAGGACGAACCACCGTTCGTGGCGCATGCGCGCGGTCGGGTAGATCTCCGACGTCACTTGGTAGCTCCCGGTCTCGTCGAGGTGCAGCGTCCGGCAGTACGAGCAGACCGGCAGGTCGTGGGCTCCTTGCGGGACGAGCGCGGTTCCGGTCCGCCGGCAGTCCGGCCCGGCGAGCAAGCCGCTGTCGGCGCAGACGGTAACCATGGACAGGCCGCCCGGACTCACGAATCCACGGCCACCACGGAGCAGCTCGAAGACCTGAAACATGAGCGGGCCGGCGCTCGCGGTCCCGCGCAAACCCGGCGCCCCGACGCCCGAGGCGTTGCCCACCCACACGCCGACGGCATGACGGTCGGTCACGCCGATCGCCCACGCGTCGCGGAGCCCGTAGCTGGTGCCCGTCTTCCACGCGATCGCTTCGCTCTCCGCGAAGTGTCGCCACCCCACGAGCTCGTCGGGCCGCTCGACCTCGTTGAGCGCCGTCAGGGTCAGATAGAGCGCGGCCGGAGACAGCGGAGAGGCGATCCCGAGCTGCCCTCGGTCTGCCCCGTCCGGTTCGGCCGTGTGCCGCGCATCGGGTCGCACCAGGTGCGGCATAGCGAAGCTGCGATCCGCAGAGCCGCGCACGGCCACGGTTCTCGCCATGCTCGCGTAGATACCGGTGAGCTCCCAGAGCGTCGCTTCCGCGCCGCCGAGGATCAGCGGGATGCCGTACTCCTGCGCCGAACGCGTCAGGGTGGACAGACCCATGTTCTTCAGAAGCCCGTAGAACCGCGAGACGCCGTAATCGCGCAACAGTCTGGCCGCCGGGACGTTGAGCGACCGCGCGAGCGCCTCGTCGACGCGGATCGCGCCGGTGAATTCGTGCGTGTGATTCTCCGGGATGTAGCCGCCAATGCGGGTGGGGATATCGGCGACGATCTGGCGCGGCAGAAGCTCGCCTGAATCGAGCATCGCCGCGTAGAGGATCGGCTTGAGCAGGCTTCCGGTGCTGCGCGGCGCCTGCGCGATGTCCACGAAGTCGCCCGCCTCTACCCGGCCACCGAGGGGTACGTTGCCCACGTACGCGAGCGTAGCGCCGGTATGCACATCTACCACGACCACCGCCGCGTGGCGGGCACCCGCGGAACGTAGCCGCTCGGCGTGCTGGACGACCAGCTCGGACGCGCGGAGCTGGAGGTAGCGGTCGATCGTCGTGGTGAAACGCGACCGCTCCGGGTGATCTGCTGCGAGCGTGCCGAGCAGGTGCAGAGCGACCTGCGGGACTGGTCGCGGCTCGTCGGGAAGCGGCTCGAGACGCGCCAACCGCAGCTCGTCGGCGTCGACGGCGCCCGCACCGTGGAGGCGTTCGAGAAGCCGGTCGCGCTTCGCGCGAAGCTCTTCGCGCTGGTGCGAGAGGTGGATCAGCGACGGACTGTTTGGCAGGACCGCGAGCAGCGCCGCCTCGGCCCAGGTGAGGTCGTCAAGCCGCCGTCCGAAGTACCGCCAGCTCGCCGCCTCGATTCCCACGACGTTACCTCCGAACGGCGCGTGCGAGGCGAGCATGCGAAGGATCTCTTTCTTTGAATAGTGAAGCTCAAGACGCAGGGCAAGCGAGGCCTCGGCGAGCTTCTGAGCGTAGGTCCGGGGGCGATTGCCGCGCGCGAGTCTCGCGAGCTGCATCGTCAGCGTGGAGCCGCCGCTCACGATCCTTCCGGCGGCGAGGTTCGACGCGAACGCTCTCGCGATCGCGGTGGGATCGATCCCCGGGTGCCGGGCAAAGCGCTCGTCTTCGAAGGTCGTCACGGCGACCACGTATTTCTTCGGAAACTCGCCGGGACCCGGTGGGAACCGCCACTGTTCGTCGGCGGCGATGGAGGCGCCCAGCAATCGCCCCTCACGGTCGAAGAGCACCCGCGAATAGGGAGCGTCCGGGAGCACCTCCGGCCTCGGGATCGCCCAGAGCGCGATCAGCACCCCCGAGAGCGTGGTCGGAACGACGAGGAGGAGAAAGGAGAGGTTCGCAAGGAGCCGCGCGACTCGAGCGCGTAAACGCATAGCCATCCGCCGCTGTGAAGCCTACCGCGCGGCGGCGGCAGGCACAACCGGTTTCGCCGGCGGTGCTACGGTCGATCCTGGGCCCCGCGTCCGGACGCGAGCGCGCTCCCCGTGACGTTCATAGGAGCGCCCAATCGAAAGTTATCCTGCCCAACACCTCCAATTTCATCGGGCGACCACTAACGAGCCTGTGCGCTGCGCCAGAAGACCGGATTCCGCTTCTGGATGCGTCCACAAACGTTGACAACGGGGACCCGGTGTTCGTACCCTGGTAGGCGATCCACCTAGTTAGGAGTTCGAATATGCCAGCAGTAGTGCGAATCGACACCGGGGGAACCCACGGGTACCAGGCGAGGATCGGCGGTAGCGTAGGCTACGAGTCGAAGCTGTTCAGCGACAAGAAATGGGGGGGCAAGCGAAAGGCAAAGGCTGCCGCGATCGAATGGCTCGAAGAGCGAGGCGATCGGTACGCCCCCCGACGATTCGGCCCGAAGAAGGGAATCCAGGTCAATAACGTGAGTGGAACGCCCGGCGTCCACCAGAGCCAGCTCACCCGGAACGGCAACGTCTCCCGGTACTGGGCGGCTCACTACTCGATTGGCCCGAACGGACGACGGACGCACCGGTCGAAGCGGTTCTACTACGGAACGAAGCGTACCGAGGCCGAAGCCCGCACGCTGGCCGAGGAGTTTCGCACCGGCTGGGTAGAGGCATTCGAGCGAAACGGTGTCAACGGCGTGAAGCAGTTCTTCCGGGAATGGGAGGAGAAGTATCCCAGCCGGAAGACGAAGAAGAAGAGCACCCGAGGTACGGCGAAGAAGAGCTTCCCGGCGAAGAGCCCAAAGAAGCCGGCGTCTTCGTCGGGAACCAGCAAGAGTCGCGCTACCTCGGCGAAGGACAGCGCATCAGGATCGTCGAAGTCCTCCTCCACGAAGAAGTCTTCCACGAAGGCAGCTTCATCCAAATCCGGCACCGGAAAGTCCGGGACCTCGACGAAGTCCGGCAAGGGAAGCTCCAAGTCGAGCGCGTCGGCGAAGAAGGCCGGCAGCGGGTCGAAGTCGAAGTCCTCGAAGAAATAACCGGGCGAATCGACCCGGCTCAGTCCTCTTCCAGAAACGTAATCGAGCTCGTTCGGGGCAGCGCGAGATTCGCCGCTGCCTCGATCGTCTTCAGGACGCCGGTGTATACGGGGCACGCAACGTGCGGGATGTGCTCGGAGAGCACCTCGTACGTTCGTGTCTGCGCCGGTTTCGTGAAGATTTCGGTGTACGCGTCCACGTGCGTCAGCGCGGGTGCCGCCGCGTTTACGTGCGGGCAGGTGGAGGAGATGGCAATCTCCACGTTCTGACCGTCGCTGCTCACCGCGCGTACGTCCGCGACAAACCCGCATACTCCTGCGTCTATTCGTGCCTTCGCCATTTCGTTCCTCTGTCGGCTGGGGATGAACCTTCGGACCCGGACTCTACCATCCTTCGCCGCCCGGTGTCATCCGGATGCTCGAGCATCGCCCGCGTACCGTCGATAGAGGGAGTATGGGACGGCTCTCA
>CAYWJH010000040.1:0-24113 GCA_964458555.1 uncultured Spirochaetaceae bacterium
CACCGAGATCTACACTCTTTCCCTACACGACGCTCTTCCGATCTGGTGCCGCTGATCGCGCGCGAACACCGACGCCTCGTCCCGATTCGCGGCGAGGGGCTTTCGGCGTCGATCGAGGTCACCGGGTGCGACTTCGCCGATCGCTGCCCCCGAGTTACCGACGAGTGCCGCGCGCACGAGCCACCGGTGGTGCGAGACGGGTCGCGAGAGTTCGAGTGCCATCACCCCATTCGCGATGCGTTTGCGGCGCGGTGGGAGCAGGCCGAGCCGTTGCGCGACGTTGGAGATCGCGAACCGATCGTCTCTGTTCGCTCTTTGTCGTGTGTCTTCACGATTCGCGAACCGAACGGCGCAAAGAGCAGGCTCGCCGCGGTAGATGACGTCAGTTTCAACGTCTATCCGGGCGAGATCGTGGGAATCGTCGGCGAATCCGGCTCCGGCAAGTCTACGCTCGCGAGAGCGCTCATGGGTATCCTGCCACCGACGTCCGGGACTGTCGCGTTCGAAGATTGCCCGCTCCACGGCGAAGAGTGGCGCTTCAAGGAACACGCACGCCAGGTCCAGTACGTGTTCCAGGACCCGCAAGGCGCACTCGACCCCCGAATGGATATCCTTCGTCAGTGCATGGAACCGATGCGCATTCATCGGATCGGGACCCGGACCGAGCACCGCTCTCGCGCCGAATCGATGCTACGCGCGTGCGGACTCGACGCGTCGCTGTTCGACCGAAAGCCGCTCGGGCTCTCGGGCGGACAACGACAACGCGCGGTACTCGCTCGCGCAATGATGATGGATCCCCGGGTGCTGATCTGCGACGAACCGGTCTCCGCGATGGACGTTTCGGTGCAGGCGCAGGTGTTGAACCTCATTCGCGATCTCGCGCTCAGCAGAAACGTTACCGTGATCTTTATCAGTCATGACCTGAGCGTTGTGAGAAACATGTGCAGCCGCGTGCTGGTCATGCACCGCGGCTCGATTGTCGAGGAGGGCCCGATCGAACAGATATTCTCCGCTCCGCAGCACGAATACACCCAGGAGCTGATCGGCTCGATTCCGAAGGTCAGCTTCGCGTCGGTTCAACCGGAGGCACGACGCGCATGAGCACCACCGCAGAAGCCACCATGGTCGATACCGGAAGCGCGCTGTCGCGCTTCGTCGTTCGCCACGCGTATTTCTTCGTTAAGCTCCTTCGAGCGATCTTGACGGCGTTCCTCGTTCTGGTTCTGAGCTTTGTGCTCGTGCGAGCCTCCGGGAACCCTGCCGAGATTTTCTTAGGCAGCGAGGCCACTCCCGACGCGATCGAAATCTTCAACCGACGGTGGGGACTCGACAAGCCGCTACCGGTGCAATTCGCACGGTACTTCGAGCGAATCGTCCGGTTCGATCTTGGCAACTCGCTGGTGAAGGGCCGCTCGGTCGCCGAGCTGATCGGCGAGCGAGTGATGGCGACGCTTTCGCTCATGGTTCCGGCCGCGGTCATATCGGTCGGACTCGGCGTGTTCTTCGGACTCGTCGCGGCGCTTCGTCACCGAAGGCTCACCGATACCGGCATCCTCGTCGCCTCGACGCTCGGGTTCAGCTTACCGAACTTCTTCTTCGGAATCCTGCTGATTTTCATCTTCTCGGTCGTACTCGGGTGGTTGCCGAGCAGCGGCAACACGTCGCCGCGGCACTACATCATGCCGCTCATCGCGATCATAACGGCAGACGTTGCGGTTTTCGTCCGTTTCTCGCGTTCTGCTCTGCTCGATATCCTCGACCGCGACTTCATCACCTCGTTTCGTGCGCTCGGAACGAAGGAGCGGCGCATTCTCATGCGCCACGCGCTGCCGAACGCGTCGATTGCGCTCCTGACGATCTCCGGATTCTACATTGGGTCACTCGTGGGCGGTGCGATCGTGACCGAGACCATCTTCTCGTGGCCGGGTCTCGGATCACTGCTGGTTAATTCGGTGCGAGCGCGCGACTTCCCGCTCGTGCAGGCGCTCGTTCTCATCTTCGGGATGTCAATCGTCGTCGCGAACCTGATCGTCGACGTGCTCTACGGTGTGGTCGACCCCCGCATCCGCAAGGGGCTCGAAACATGACGAGAACGCAGCGATTCTTTGCCCGATACCCCATCACGTTCCTTCTCGCAGCCGCAATGCTGGGGCTGTTGCTCGTCGCATCATTTCTGCCCACACCGCACGAATACAACCAGCAAGACCTGGACAACCGGTTCGTACCGCCGGTGCCGCTCGAAGGATCGAGCGCCGCCTTCCCCCTCGGCACCGACAATCTCGGGCGCGATATGCTGAGCCGCACGATGGCCGGTATCCGCATCAGTTTCTTCATTGCGTTCGCCGGTACCGTGATCGGTGCGATCATCGGGACGACGCTCGGGTTTGCCGCCGCGCGCTTCGGCGGCATCGTCGACAACACGGTCGTGATGCTCGTCGACATCCAGGCGTCGCTGCCGTTTATTCTCGTGGCGATCGCGCTCCTTTCGGTCGTCGACAGCTCGTTCACGGTCCTCGTGATCCTGCTCGGATTCGCGGGATGGGAGAAGTACGCCCGCCTCACGCGCGGGATGTCGATGTCCGCTATGAAACACGGGTACGCGCTTGCGGTTAGCGCACTCGGTGCGAGGCAATCGTGGATCTTCGTGCGCCATATTCTTCCGAACATCTCGAGCGCGCTCATCGTCAACATGACGCTCAACTTTCCGGGAACGATGATCGCCGAAGGATCGCTGAGCTTCCTCGGGTTGGGAATCCAGCCCCCGCTCGTCAGCCTCGGCAGGCTCCTCGGTGAGGGCCGCGTCTATCTGTTGACCGCCTGGTGGGTAACGGTTGTCCCGGGCATCGTAATTTTCGTCTCAACGCTCGCGATGACGGTCATTGGTGACTGGGTCCGCGACAGGCTCGCTTCGTAGCGATGGAGGTATCATGAAGGTTCTGCTCTTTGGTTTCGATGGGTTACGTCCGGACTGCATAAGCCCGGCTGTGATGCCGCGGTTGTCCGGGTTCCTCGCCGACAACGTGCACTGCACGCGGCATCGGGCGGTCTACCCGACCGAGACCTACGTCAATCACCCGAGCATCTTCAGCGGGTTCCTGCCGGAGGTTCACGGGATCGTCGCGAACGCGTTCTTCGACCCATCCGTATCCCGGACCGAATTCTTCCTCGGAAGTCTCGTCGAGCGCATCGATGCCGTAGAACGAGAGACGCGTGGCAAGCTTTACCGCGTTCCTTCGGTGACCGAAACGGTTGCGCGCGCCGACCGCCCGGTCGTGTCGATCAGCTCAAACTCGGCTGGAAGCACGCGCCTGATCGCGCACAAGGCCGGATCGGTCGGCGGGGTGAACATCGCGGTCAACGGCGTGCAGCACGCGTTGCCGGTCGAGCTCCGACGCGAGCTCTTCGGTGACCAGGTAAGCGGTGAGTTCTCGATTCCGGACCTCGCAGGGCTGCGACGGATGAATGAGATCTACCGGATCGTCTGCGAGCGCGACGGCGTGCCGGACCTGGGAGTCGTCTGGTACGGCGAGCCGGATCACAGCTTCCACCGCTACGGGATCACGGGGACCGAGAGTATCGAGTCGCTGCGAGTCGCCGACGAGTGCTTCGGCGAGCTCTACGACGAGTACGCGGCGGGCAACGACGAGGTGCAGGTCGCGGTGGTCTCCGACCACGGCCACATCACGGTCCGCGAACACTTCGACATCACCGACGCGCTCGTTCGTTGCGGTTTCCGGGTCGGTGACAACATCGCGGATCCGGACGCCGACTTCGTATTGCTCTGGGGGTACAGCGGGAACATCTACGTTCTGAAGCCGGAGCTGACACGCAGTATCTGCGACGCGCTCATGGAGATCCCGCAGATCGGGATGCTCTTCACGCGCAACCTTGACGGCGTACGTGGCGTGATTCCCGGAACGTTCTCGCGCAGGCTTGTCGGCGGCGACGATGAGTCGCGTGCCGGTGACATCCGCTTCATCCTAAAACACGAGGCCGACGAGACGTGCGTATGCGCCGCGCCGATCCCGGTAGGCGGCGGGATCCACGGCGGGCTTGCCCGCGGCGAGCTCGACTGCCTTCTCGGATGGGGTGGGTCGGCGTTCCGAAGCGCGGCGCGCGTGGAAGACGTGACCGGAGCGATTGACATCACGCCGACGATCTATCACCTCCTGGGAATCACGCCGAGCATTCTCCCTCAGGGACGCATCGTCTCAGCGGCACTCGCGGAACCGGCCGGGAACGGGGCCACCGCCGAGCACCGCGCGTACGACACGGGCGCACGAGGCTTTTCGCAGGCGATCGAGCTCGACGTGATGAATGGGCATCCCTACTTGGAGTGGGGCGAACGGACGTAGGCGATTCGCCGGCGGGTTCGGCTGAACTCGCGCATCCGTGCGCGCCCCAGCTGTTCGGCGGCTTTCGGCCGCACCCGCGGGCCCGGAGCGGTGCCCGGCGGTTCGGTTGCATCTCGAGCGTCCTGAAGGTGATGTCTTGACATCAGAGATTCCCCAAGCTATCGTTGAGGCATGAGAACCACGCTGACGATCGCAGACCGTACCGACTCCCGGTTGCGGCGCATCGCACGGGAACAGAGACGATCGTACAAAGATGTGATCAACGACGCCCTGTCGCTCGGACTCGTGCAGATGGAGGTGCGCGAGGCCGATCCTCCCTATCGAGTGGAAACCTTCGACGCCGAGCTGGCTATCGGAGTCGATCGACAGAAGCTCAACCAGCTCGTCGACGACGTGGATCTGGAGTCGTGATCGTCCCGGATGTGAACCTGCTCGTGTACGCGCACAACACGGGGGTGAGCGAGCACGAGCGTGCGCGAAGCTGGTGGGAAGACACGGTCAACGGCGCGGAGCCGGTCGGCATCGACTGGGCGGTCGTGCTCGGGTTCGTCCGACTCATGTCGAGTCGGCAGGTCACGGTCAGGCCCCAGCGGGCCGACGATCTCCTCGCCCGCATGTCGACGCTTCTCGCGCGACCGTCCGTCCGGCTGGTGACACCCGGAGTCAGGCACGCCGACCTGATGCGCGAGCTTTTTGTGGGCTCGGGCGCGGGGCCGAAGATGGTCACCGACATCCACCTCGCCGCGCTCGCGATCGAGCTCGACGCGGTGCTCGCGACGAACGACGCCGACTTCGCGCGCTTTCCGCAGCTGAGAAGGACGAATCCGCTTCAGTCCGACTCCGGGTAGCTCGGTTGCGCGACCGGATGAGCCGGGAACGCGACATCGACTCTGGTGCCTCCGTCGCGTAAAAAGGTCAACGTTCCGTCGATCTGCGTGACGAGTAGCGACACCAGCTTGAGCCCGAGGGAGGTCGGCTGACCTTCGGTGTGGTGCTCGGGCATCCCGACCCCGTTGTCGCGAACGCTGAGCACGAGCGAGCCCTCGTCGGCGCGCCCGAGAGCAACGACAATCTCGCCGGTGCGCGAGTCCGGAAAGGCGTGTTTCTGCGCGTTGCTGACGAGCTCGTTGATGATGATCCCGCACGGCACCGCGTTGCTGACGTCGATCCGCGCCGGCTCGAGATCGCACTCGAAGCGAATCTTCCGGTGAGCCGGAGACATGGTCGTCAACTGATGGACGAGCGAGCGGATGTACTCGTCGAGCTCGATGTCGGCGAGGCTGTCGGACTGGTAGAGCGATTGGTGAACGAGCGCCATGGAGAAGATGCGGTTGCGGCTCTGCTGGAAGGCGTCGCGGGCGCTCTCCACGCTGTCGATCTGGTCTTCCTGGAGGCGAAGCAGGCTGACGATCACGTTGAGGTTGTTCTTCACGCGGTGGTGAACCTCCTTCAGGAGCGTCTCCTTCTCCTGCAGCGACGTCGCCAGGCTCGTGTTCGTCTCCTCGATCAAACGCTGGTACGTCTCGTTCTCCAGAATCAGGGTCAGGAGGTTCGCGTGTTCTTGAAGCGTCTGGATTTCGTGGTCGGTCCACGCGCGCGGCGCGCGCGCGATGAACGCGACGAAGCCGGTCGGCACTCCGTCCACCGGCACGACGGCCGCGGCGAGCGCGCGTACTCCATCGCGCTCGAGCGCCTGCGCAAGAGATGGGTCGACGCCGGGTTCGAGCGCGTCGCCGACGCGCGTCAGTCGGCTCGTGCTCAGTGATCGCGCGATGTCCACAGAGCTGCCGCTCGCGTGTCCGTCGAGCGACAGGAACTCCGCGCGAACGTCGGGGAAGTGGCGCTCGAGCGCCCCGACGGCATCGCGGATCAGCGAACGCGCGTCCTTGCGAACGAGGTAGGACGTCGCGAGGGAGTTCAGCCACTGCGTGCGTTGTGCGCTTCGCTCGAGCTCGGCGGTGCTGCGGGCAACCTGCGCGCGCAGAGACCGATTCCAGCCGATGATCGTCGCGAGGACGATCAGGACCGGAGCGAGGACGAGAAGCACGATGCGGCCGACGCGCGCGAAGCCTTCGTCGGGAGGCGCGTAGACCCCGAGCCACCTGTCGTAGATCCGGCGGTACTCGCCGCTCTCTTCGAGAACGACGAGTCCCTCGGCGAAGTAGGAGAGCAGGTGCGTGTTCCCCTCGCGGACGGCGAAGCCGTACTCGGTCGAGACGAGGCTCGTCCGGCCGACGACTGGCTCCTCCCACCCGTTTTGTTCGATCAGGTACATCGCCGTGAGCCGGCTTCCGAGCGCGTAGTCCACCGCTCCGGAGACGACGAGCCCGAGCGCCTCCTCCTGCGAATCGACGACGACGAGGTTTTCGGTGATCCCGCGCTCGACGACAAAGTCGTGCACGATGTCGCCGTCCTGGACGACGATGGCCGGACCGATGAGGTCGTCAGCTGACGACGGCATCTCGCTGAGTGTACGGCCACGGCCGACCGCGACGTGCTGGTGAACGGTATGCGCGGGCGAGAAGTCGAAGACCCTGTCGCGGGCGGGCGAGTACATCATACCCGCGAGGACGTCTATCTCGCCGCGCTCGAGCATCCCCCGGATCCGCGGCCACGAACCGAGCCGGATCTCGATGTCCAGTCCCATCTCGCGCGCGACCGCGCGCACGAGGTCCACGTTGTATCCTGCGGGTCTGCCGTCGTCGTCGACGAACTCGAAGGGCGGGTAGTTGTGGTCTCCACCGACGATGATCGTGCGCGACGGAAGCTCCATGGGCGCGAACCACTCGGTCTGCAGCCGTCGGAAGGTCCCGTCCGCGACGAGGAGCGAGAGGCCTTCGTTGAGCGTCGCGAGGAGCTCCTTGTCCCCTTCGGCAACCGCGAAGCAGAAGTCCTGACGAAACTCGACGAGCGGCTGATCGACGAGACGCAAATTGGTGAGCGCCTCCTCGCGCAGGATCCGCAGCGCGACCAGGCGCTGCATGACGACCGCGTCGCTTCGCCCGGCGGCGACGTCCTCGAGCGCGTCTGTGAAGGTGGGAAACGTCCTGATCGCGTAGTCGGTCTCCCGGCGGCGGAGGAACTCTTCCGCGTTGTCGCCGGCCATGACGGCGACGCGGTGGCCGGCGAGATCGTCGAGCTCGCGGAAGCGGTCGTCGTCGTCGCGCACCACGATCCCGCCGTAGAGCGAGAGGTAGGGAACGGTGAAGTCGAAGATCTCCTCTCGCTCCGGCGTCCGTCCGACGAGCGGCAGCGCGTCGAGCCTGCCGGCCGCGAGATCGGCCTTGATCTCAGCCCAGTAGCCGATGGTGATCGTGACGTCGAGCCCCATCTCGCGCGCGACCGCGCGCACGAGCTCCACGGAGAAGCCGGTCGGCGCGCCGGCTTCGTCGACGTACGAGTAGGGAGGGTAGTCGGGCTCGGCCGCGATCGTGAGCGTGGCGGGGTCTGACGGGCTCTGCGCGGCGGCAACGGCGGAAAGGAGGAGGAAGAGCAGCGCGCCGAGAACGAGGAGGGAACGAGGGCCGATACGCGCACGGTCGCATTTTACCATTAGCTCTATTTAATCAAATTATACGCGAACGTGTCAAGCACCGCGACGCCCGAGGGTTACCCGCGGATCCTCCGCCCCTCGGCGTAGACGGCGGTGGGGAAGGCGGCGAGCGTGAGCGGATCGCCGTCCCACACCACGAGGCTCGCGAGCTTGCCGGGCTCCACGGTGCCGAGCTCGTCGTCGATCCCGAGGATCTCCGCGTTGCGCCGGGTGATCAGGTTGATCGCGTCGACCGGCGACATCCCGGCGATCAGGAAGTACTTGAGGCTGTCGCGAAGCGCGGAGGAGAGGATCACCGGGTGGTCGGTCATGAGCCCGAAGGTCGCCTTGGAGTCCATGATCACGCGCGTGTGCCGATAGCTCGCGTTCTTGAGCTCGACCTTGTAGTCGAGCGAGCCGAGCGGACCGTAGATGACCGGGATGCCTTCCTCTGCGAGCCGATCGTAGATCTCCACGTGGTGGACGTCGCACGTGTGCTCCGCGGTGAAGCGGATGCCGTAGCGGCGCTTGAGCTCGATGAGGTAGAGGAGGTCGTCCTCCTTGTGCGCGTGGCACTTGACCGTCTTCTCGCCGCGGAGGATCTGAAGAAGCGCCTTCTCCTCGCTCGTTAGCTCGAACTCGTACGTCCGCTCGGCGCGGGCCCGCGCCTGCCCGTCGTCGCCTGCTTCCGCGAGCGCCTTCTCTCGGGCGGCGCGGGCCTTGCCCTCCTTCTGGAGCACCTCGTCGAAGCGTTTCTCGAGGTGCGCATAGGCGCCCATCCGCGTCGTGGGCCGCGTGCCCTTCCAGCTCTGCGTCGACTTCGGGTTGTAGCCGAGCGCCATCTTGTAGCCGAAGTCGCGGAAGAGTCCTTCCTCCCGGTTGGCGGCGAAGTGCCTGATGATCCGTGCGCGCCCGCCGAGCAGGTTGCCGCTTCCCGGCACGACGCAGCTGTAGAGCACGCCGAAGTCGGCCGCCTCCGCGAGGCCCCGGTCGTCCCAGTAGATCCCGTTCATGGGGTCGTTGAGCGGCGTGATCTGGTCGATCTGGTCGTTCACATCGGCCTCGCTCTGCGGCTCTCCCTGGCGGATCATGCCGATGTGGCTGTGCGCGTCGATGAACCCCGGCGTCACGGTGCCGGAGACATCGGCCTGCTCTTCGGTTCCTTCCCGGACCTCGACAATCCGATCGTCCTCGATCCGGACGATCACACCCTCGCGACGTTCGCGCCCGTCGTAGAGCACGCGGGCGAATACGGTTGTCTGCATGGCGGGAATCGTAGCACGAAACGAGGCGGGAAGCTACGGGGCTGCGGGTCGGTTCCGCCGGAGATGGTGGTCCGGGAAGGTCCGTCGGAGTGAGCGAGAGTGAGTCGACACATTCTTACACTTTCTGTTAGAATGTGTTGAGTTACGGAGCGCCATGCAGAGCATCGCGAAGCTTCGAGCCATTCTCGAGCGTCTTGCCGATTCCGACCACTACCTCTTTGCGACGCGCGACTTCGCGCCGGCCTTTCCCCATATGAGCGAGAGTGCGCTGAACGCGCTCCTGAGTCGAGCTCACCGATCGGGCCTTCTTGAACGGGTAACGAAGGGGATTTACGTCTATTCGAAGGTAGACTACCCGCGCGGGCTCCAGCTCTATCACGCCGCAGCGAGGCTCCGAGCCGATCACCTCAACTACATCAGTCTGGAGACGGCGTTGAGCGACGCAGGAGTGATCTCCCAAGTTCCGGTCGCATGGGTCACGCTGATGTCGAGCGGGAGATCGCACACCGTAGCATGCGGCAGATTCGGCACGATCGAGTTCGTGCATACCGAGCGCCGCGCGCGTGACCTGTCCGGCAGACTTGTATACGACGAGCGATGCAGGCTCTGGCGTGCCGACGTGCAACTCGCGATCAGAGACATGCGTGCGACCCGGCGGTCGCTTGACCTGGTCGACTGGAGGCTTGTGGATGAGCTTGTTTGACGACCTGGTGGATTCTGCATTGCAGCAGCGACCGGAGCTGGGGAGCCTCAGACCGGTGGTGGAGAAGGAGATCCTTCATCACGAGATCCTGCGAATCACGAACCGATCCGGCATGCTTCGCAACCTGGTGTTCATTGGCGGAACCTGCCTGCGCCTCTGTCACGGCTCTCTCCGGTTGAGCGAGGATCTCGACTTCGCAACCTCTCTGCAAGGAGGCTCGTTGACGTCGGAGCTGGAGCATCTGGGTCGCGTGTTGGTCGAGGAACTCGTGGAGAAATACGACCTGCCAGTTCGAGTGCACCCGCCGGTGAGGACGGATGCCGACGTCCACACGTGGAAGGTGCGGGTCACGACCCGTCCCGAACGACGCGATCTCCCGCAGCAACGTGTCCACATTGACGTCCAGACGGTGCCGGCGCACGACGCCGTGCCGCTTGTCCTGCGCAACCCGTATCGCGTGGATCTTGGTACGATGGGCCTGATCGTCGCAGCAGCCAGCCTTTCCGAGATTCTCGCGGACAAGATCATCGCCGTTGCGCTCCGGCCGAACCGGGTGAAGAACCGCGACCTCTGGGACATCGGCTGGCTCGATCAGCAGAGCGTGACGTTTCAGCGGAATCTCTTGCTGGCCAAGCTCGCAGACCGCTCGTTCGGAGTCGAGGAGTTCCGCGAACGATACACCGCGCGGTGCCGCGAGTTAGAGGACGGACGCGACGACTTTCTCTTCGAAATGCGGCGATTTCTCCCGCAGCAGGTAATGCAGGAATCGACCTCGAGCCCCGGATACTGGGACTATCTCGTTCGAACTGTTCGCTCCTTCGGTGACAGGCTTTAGGCGTAAGATGGAGGCCGGGGGCGCGTGAGGACCGCACGCTACCGCAGGTTCTCGTCCATGTAGAGCGTGAGCTCGACGAGCCGCTCGAGAAGCTCTTCGCGCGACTCGCCGGGGAAGTTCGCGAGGACGATCTCCTTCGCGTAGAGCCGGGCGACGTAGCGCAGCTTCGTCTTCTGCTGGCGCGAGGCGTGGACGAAATCCGGGTGGCCGCTGTTGATCGTGATGAGCGATTCGGCCTCGCTGTAGCGCGAGCGCCACAGCTCGCCGGGCACGTACGAGAAGGTGTAGCCGGGCAGGCCCTTGCCGGAACCGCGCTCGCCGGGTTTCGACTTCAGAAGCTCGGCGGTCACTGTAACGACAGCCTGAGCCTCTACGACGCGCTCCTCGCCACCACCGGCTGGCTGGATCGCGCGCACGCCGATGGTCGCAAGCTCCGGTTCGGCCGGCGCGTGGTAGGCCGCGAACTCGCCCGCCGTGTTGAGCTCACCTGCGCCTGCGAGGAGCGTCCACTCGAAGTCGAGCTCCGTACCCTCGATCGTCCGGCGCGACTTGTCGCGCGCGACCGCCGAGAAGGTCTTCTCCGTGGAGACGGCGACGGTCGCCTTCGCGGGGCGGATGTCCACCCGGAAGAGCGGGCCGGGCATCTCGAAGAAGGCCGGCTCGCGGTCGCGAACCTCGCCGGCGGGCTCCGCCACCGCCTCGCCCGGCACGGCATCCGAAGCGGCGGCCTCCTCGCCCGCGCCCTCCGCGGCCCCCGCCTGCCCGGCCGCACCGTCACCCCCAGGCCCGCCGCCCGTTCCCTTCGCACCGGTTCCCGGCCCGCGGCCGCGGACCTGCGAGGCGAGCCACGCGTACTGCTCGTCGGGCAGCATGCTGAACGCCTCGCGAAGCGCGCGCGTGATCCGCCGAAGCATCGACTTGCTCGCCTCCTCCTCCTCGGCGCGGCGCTGCTCGTCGATCCGCTCGTTCAGCGCCGGCTCGAGCTCGCGCAGCACGCGCACGAGCTCGTGCTGTCGGTCGTCGTAGACGATGCCGGTGCGCGTGCCGGGGGTGAGGTTGACGAAGTCGGCGTCGACGATGCCTTCGAGGAAGCCGCTCGACCAGGGCGAAGGGTTGAGCTCGTCGATCGCGGTGATGTCCTCGAGGACCCGCGTGCCGTTGCGGTAGAGGCCCACGCCCGCACCGGTCGACGGCGCGCAGAGGTAGAGCTCCGCGTACACCTCGCCGAACGGCGAGCGCGGCTCGGGAAGCCCGTGGATGAGCGTCCCGTGGAACTTGCGCGGTTCGACGGTGAGCTCCTTGCGCGCCGATCGATCTATGATCGTGATATGCACCCCGCTCTTCGCAATGCGGTCACGAAGCTCGCTCGCGAGGTAGCTCTGGATCTTCTCGCCGCTCAGGACGCGGACGCCCGAGAGGATGGGCTGGATGTGGAGCGTCGTGCCGGGCCGGTCGAAGAGCTCGCGGCTCTCGCGGATCGAGTAGGCGGGGCTGTCCTTCACGAGGCGAAGCTTGCGCACAACGCCGTCGGCGTCGCGCGAGGTCAGCATGAGCTCCTCGCCCACCGTCCAGAAGCTCAAGAGGCCTATCCCGTACTCGCCCTGGATGCCCTGCTCGCCCTCCTCCTTGAGCTTGCGCTTGATCGAGTCGCCGATGTGCGTGGCGACGTAGGCGAAGTCGCGCACGCCCTCGCCGTCGTCGGTGATGCGGATGTAGTGCTCGCCCGCGTTCTTCCCGCGCACGATGGTGACGTTCTGCGCGTGCGCGTCGATCGAGTTCTCCACGAACTCGGCGATCGCCTTCAGCGGGTTCGACTGCGAGAGCGCGATGATACGGATCGCGTTCCACTGGTTGCCGATCCGCAGCTTGCCCTCGCCCTTCTTTCGGGCCATGAGGGGAGTATGGGGACGCGCGGTGAGGTGGTCAAGGCACGGCTGCGACGCGTCGATGCCGGCCGCAGAGCGTGGGGGAGGTGGTTTCAGGCGGTGCCGATGTGCTGCGTCCGGACGCCGGGCAGCGAGTCGAAGTGCGCGTCGCGGTGGACGAGGACCGCTTCGGCGGCCTGAGCGCAGGCGGCGATGATACAGTCGACGAGCGGGACGCGCGCCGGTGCGCCGACACCGAGTTCAAATGCGCGGACGGCGAGCGCGGCGTCGACCGCGACGACGTGGTCGACGAGCTCGGCGTAGTCGAGCGCCCGGCGGCGGGCGCTCGGAGCGTCTCCGCCGAGAACGACGAGTCGGCGAGCGAACTCCGGTAGCGACATCGCGCTTGTTAATACGGAACAATCGCCATCCTCAAGCATCGTCTGGACCTCCTGCGCCCCCGGCTCGTCGAGATAGTGCGCGAGCAGCGCGGTCGTGTCGAACAGGTAGGCGGCCACTACTCGTCCTGTTCGCGCTCGGCGACCAGATCTGCTACCGGATCGCCGGCGGGCGAGAGAGCCCGGCCCGCCCCCCGCAGACGCCGCGAGAGACTGACCCGATCGGGCACGAGCCGGACGACAAGGGTATCCGGTTCATCGCCGGGGGTCCAATCGAGCTTCCAGCCCGGAACGATCCCGTACCTGTCCGCGAGCGCACGCGGTATGGATACCATGTTTTTCCCGGTCACGGTCGTTGTCATTGACCACAATATAATCAATGATTGCATAAGCAACCAGCGGGGAGGCAAGAGAAACCGCGCGATCTGCGTCGAACACGGTCGCCAGACGGCGCAACGGCGGCGAAAGTGCGGTAGACTCGTGCCCACAAACCCATAATGGAGAGAGGAGCACGCGATGTACCTTGAAGACTCAAACGGCCGATCCCAGGAGAACCCGACGCCGGCGATGATCACCGGGACGCTCGAGCAGATCGGCACGACGCTCGACCACTGCATCCTGGAGCTCGACGGCGACGAGTTCGTGCAGGCTGCCGGTGCGCCGGGACGCCTGTTCGTGCAGTACGGAGCTTCCGGGAGCCTCCTGAACAGCGAGCGTGCCGATCTCGACGTCGCGACGGTCGCACGCGTCTTCACCGACGCGATGGCGGGCAACGACGCCTGGAAAACCGAGTTGGGCCTCCGGCCCGCCGGGGGGCCCGCCGGTTCGTCGGCACAGACCGGAACCTCCGCACAGCCCGGGGCGCGGACGACCGCGGCCGGAACCGCGGGCGCGGCCGGAGAAGCCGCGGCCGGATCCTCGCTCAAGGGCGAGATTCTCGGCCAGGTGCGCCGGCAGGCGGGACGAGAGGTCTCCTACGGCGTCGGGCGAATGGTCCGCAGGTTCCTCCGGCGCCTGCTCGGCGGGCGATTCTAAGGGGGGCGCCGGACCGGGCTCACGGCCTCCAGTACCGGTCAACGGCTTCTCTGGCGAGGCGCACGTAGTGGCGTCCTCGCTCATAGTCTCCAAGGATCGTACCTACCTCGCGCTGCGCGATCTCGAAGAGGCAGCCACTCGCGGCCTCGCACACGCCCTTGAAGTACCGGGTGATGGCCTCGTCGTCGAGCGGCCCGTCGCCCGTGACGAGCTCCGCGCGCGGCTTGCTGTAGTAGACGACGCGGCTGCCGCGCAGATACTCGCCGATCGTTGGTTCGTCGTTGAACGGCGAGACCGAGAGCTTGCGCATCGTGGGCCAGGTCGCGAGGTAGTCCGGCCAGATCGCATCGACACGCTCGCAGCACCCGTAGGAGAGCAGGCCGAATCGATCGACCAGGCGCTGCTGGTAGGGAAAGACGAACTCGCCGAACATGTCGGCCGACACCGCGGTCGTCTCCTGCGACTCGAGGAACCCCCAGCATTCGGCGGTGCTGCTCACGCGCTCGGCCGGCAGTTCATCGGTAAACGCGAACGACTCCTGGGCGACGGGGCTCAGCCCGTTCGTGGGAAGAAGCAGGTCCTCCTCCTCGAGGAAGTCGTAGTAGTTCTCGTAGACCGTCGTCGCCGTGTCCATGACCTCGTGCAGGGCGTCGGGACAGTCGAACATGGCGAGGTAGTAGGCTTCCATGCCCATGAGGTGGACGAGCGGGTTGGTGATCGCGCCGGGGAGACTGCCCATGACCATCCGGACCGGCAGAATGTCTCCGAAGAGATCCGTCGCGAGCTCCCGTTGCGCCGCGGTGGCCTCGCGGTCAACCCCGAAGGATCCGCCGCGAAGCCTGTCTACCTCGGCTGCCAGATCGCTGATCACGGGGTCGATGTGAAACCCCTGCGGGTTGGCCCCGTCGGGACGCGTGATCTCCGGGGAGAGGCCGAAGGGCTGCACGTAGGTGCGCCACGAGATGTCGAAGGTCGGCGGGATGGGCGTATCGTCGTCAAAGAGCTCGCGCCCGACGAGCGTATCGAGAAGCATCGCTTCGATCCTCCGCGCCTGCCCACCTTCGCAGCGCAGGCGCGGCGTTATCACCTCGTGGCGAAAGTTCGAGAACAGCAGTCGGACGGTCGGCGTCTCGCGTCGGCCCTCCGCCTGGGCGTGCCACTTCGCGAGGATACGCTCGTTCTCGGGTGAGCTCGCGTAGTCCAGCTGAAGCTGTGCGCGTTCTCGGAGGATCTCCCGGTCGTGGCGGGAAACAGGTTGCATATTCGAATCCTTCACCGATGACGTTGCCCGGCTACCGTCGCGTCGGCGGCAAACCAAACCGCTCGACGAAGCCGCGCACCTCGCGGATGTCTCCGTCGCGGATCGATCCGGCGTAGCGATCGAGCAGTTCTTCGTCGTAGCGCAGACCCGAGTAGAGCACCCAGTGGGCCTTGTTGAGGCGTTGCCGTCCGAGGCGCTCGCGCCACCACTCGGGCTGACCCATGCCCAGCCCGATCGCCGCATCGCCCAGATCGCGATAGTGCCGATAGGCGAGGACGTGCGCCTGCGAGAGGCGGGCGCGCTGCTCGTCGGTGAGGCCGCTCTCCACGGTAACCCAGGCGGGAACGTCCACACGCTGGCCCGGCTGGAGGTAGTCAGGGTCCTCGATCGCGTCTTCGTTCGCGACGAGCAGGAGCGGCCAGAGGAAGGGATCGTCCCAGAGGCGCGATGCGATGTCGTAGAGCGTGTCGCCGCGATCGACGGTCACGGTCGTGGCGGCGATGGGCTCCTGGTCGGCGGCACCGTCGTCGGTCGCGGCCGGCTCTGGCTCCGGCTCCTCGACGGGCGGCGGTTCGGGGGCGGGTTGCTCCCGCTCGGCCGGCGCTTCGTCGCGAGCGGGTTCGGTGTCCGGCCGGCGCGTGCGCGCATCGGCATCCCCAAAGGGGCTCGCCACGAGAAACACGACGACCGCGGCGGCGGCGAGGAGCACGCCGGCGAGTATCATGAGGGGGAGTCCGCTTCGCTGCATCCGCATCGATCTACCTCGCCATAAAGTATCGAACATCGGCCGCCGGCTGTCCACAACATAAGATGGGCAGGCCGGGGTGTGACGGGTATGCTGGAGCGTCGGTCGAAGCGGCCGGCGGGAGGACACGCAAAATGCCGATCAGAGTTGCAGTCGCGGGAACCGGGATGATCGCGGACGTCGCGCATATCCCGGCGTGGAGGGCGCTCGGAGAGCGCGCGGAGATCGTGGGCGTGTTCAACCGCGGACGCGGCAAGGCGGAGGCGGTCGCGACGAAGCACGGGATCGCGCGCGTCTACGACGACCTCGAGTCGATGCTCGCCGACGCGCGACCCGACGTCGTCTGCGTCTGCACACCGAACGTATCGCACACGCCGATCGTGCGCGCCTGCCTCGAGGCCGGCGCGCACGTCGTCTGCGAGAAGCCGCTCACCACGACCCGCGCGGACGCCGCCGAGCTCTATCGGCTCGCCGAGACATCGGCCCTTCATCTCGTACCTGCGCAGACGCTGCGCTTCGCTCCGGAGATCGAGGCGGCGCACCGGATCGCCTCCACCGGGGTACTGGGTGAGGTCTACTACGCGGAGGCGGCGGCGCTGCGCAGGCGGGGCGTTCCGACGTGGGGGACCTTTCACATCGCCGCGGAGTCCGGCGGCGGACCGCTCTTCGACCTGGGCGTGCACGCGCTCGACGCGATGCTGTGGATCATGGGCAACCCACGCGTGGTCTCCGCCTCCGGAGCGACCTACCGCAAGCTCGCGCACCGCGACGAGGGGCTGGTCACATCGCTCGCCTCGAGCGGCGCGCCCGCGGGGGTCGATGACGCGCGACCCTTCGACCCTTCGGATTTCGACGTGGAAGACCTGGGATCGGGCTTCCTCCGGTTCGAGAACGGTGCGACGATGGTGCTGCGCGCGAGCTGGGCGGCGAACATCCCGGACGGCTTCGCGCGTCCGGTCATCGTGGGGACCGAGGCCGGGATGACGCTCGACCCGCTGTCGATCGTGGGGCGCACGGATGCCTACCAGTCGGACACGGTGCCGGTCGTGCCCGAGGCCCCGGATGTGCCGTTCCACGGGCACCATCGCCTCATGCAACATGTGGCGGCATTGATCGAAGGTCGTGACGAGCCGATCGTCCGGCCGGCGGAAGTGCTCAACGTGCTCGGTGCGCTCGAGGCGCTCTACGCGTCGGCGGCGCGCGGAGAAGAGGCGCGTGTGGACAGCGAGTAGGGGCGGCGAAGCGCTGCATGAACTCCTCGCTCCGCGCGGGCCGCGGAACGAAGGTGTCTCGATCGCGGAGGTGGTCCGGCGTGCCGTTGACCACTACGCAGCGTACAAGGTACCGGCTTCGCGCGAAGGGGCAATGCGCTCCCGGGCTGGGGCCGTCGTCGGACGCTATGCGTCCGGACACAGTGATACGTCCACCGATCACGACCGCCACCTCGCCGAGGCCTTCGAGACCGATGGTTCGCGGAGGTGACCGTCTTTCTCGACACCTCTGGATTGTACGCGGTCTTCGACCGAGACGATGAGAACCATGAGGCCGCCGGCCACAGCTGGGAGGCGCTCCTGTCTGCCGACGTTCGCCTTGTCACGCACAACTACGTCGTCCTCGAGCTGACGGCGTTGCTACAGCACCGCCTGGGGATGGAAGTGGTGCGCGACCTCGTCGTCGAGCTCCACGTCAGCGCGGTTGAATTGCATTTTGGGTAGTACGCTTCCAAAAAAGCAGCCGTTGTGGAAGCGTCAATGCCAAAATGCGCGCTCCGGTGTAGAGGTCGACTGCGTCGTATACGGCCCTGGGCGGTTTGAGGCGATTGAAGTGAAGAACTCCAACCGCGTCCGACCCGAGGACGAGCGAGGACTTCGGGCCTTCCTCAGCGACTACCCGGAGGCTCGCGCAACCGTCGTCTACCGTGGCGAGCGGGCGCTCGATCGGTCGGGGATCCGCTGGATTCCGGTGGAGACCTTCGTTCGGTCGCTCGGGCCGTGAGATCCCAGGCAGCGATGGCATGGAGCTGTCGCATCGGGATTCCTATACCACAGGTAATCGGGTTCACCGCTGTTGTTGATCCACGCGTCCTGAAGTACTCTGGTAGGCGGAGAGTCCCATGGGCGTGGAAACCGCAACGATCCCCGACAAGTTTCGTGCTGATCTGAACCGTGCTGTAGCGGTACTGCGCGATCATGGCGCGAAGGAGATATACGTATTTGGCTCGACGGTCGAGCGATCCGACGGCGTCGAGCCCAATGATCTCGACATCGCCGTGTCGGGGCTACCACCGCGTCCGTTTCTCCATGCGTATGGGATACTGCTGGGAGAACTCGAATGCCCGTTCGACCTCGTCGATTTGGATTCAGACGGTTGGCTAAGCCGTCGACTGCGCGAGCGGGGCCACCTTGAACGAGTCGCCTGAACCGAGACGGCGGATCGAGGACGAGCTGGAGCAGCTGGAGGCCGAGGTCGCCGGAGTTCGACCACTACTTGAGACACTGGCCCACCGCGAACCCGACGATATAGAAATGCGTGCAGCCGCCCTGACTCTGCATGGATTCTACAACGGCGTCGAAGGGGTTCTCCTTACCATCGCGAAGCGTTTTGACCGACAGATCCCTGGTGGAACTCGTTGGCATCGACATTTGCTCGACCAGATGAAAACGGCCACTGAGCTGCGTTCTGCGGTCATCGGTGAGCAGGAGTACGACATGCTGGTCGAGTATCTGAGTTTCCGGCACATGGTCCGTCACAGCTATCCGGGAACGCTCAGGTGGGAGCGCTTTCGGGAGGTCGCGCTGAGTCTGAGCGATTCGCATCGACGGATCGATCACTGTATCCGGCGATTTCTGGAGTCGATATCGGACAACGGAAACGGTGGCCTCACAGACAGTTAGCCAAGGTCCGGATCTGTCAGCCGTACGCGCCGAGAATCAGCTCGTGCGCGCGGTCTATGTTCTCGCGGCATCGCTCGAGCGTCGTGCCGTGGCGCTCGTCGAGCCAGGAGAGGATGAGCCCGTTGACGAGGACGAAGAAGAGGTAGGCGTCCCGGCGCAGCTGCGGCTCGAGCTCGGTGGGCAGCGCCCCCTTCACGAGGTCGACACCGCTCGTGTAGAGGCTCGAGACGCGAGGGTCGCGGGTGAGCTCGCTCGCGGTGCCGCCGAACATGAAGCGGTAGATCCGCGTGTGGTCGCGGGCGAACTCGACGAGTTGGTCGGCGACGATCCGGAGGACGCAGCCGGGCGCGGCACAGCGCTCCAGCTGCGGCTCGGCGAGCGGCAGGAAGCGCTCGTTGAACCGCGCGAAGCCGAGCCCGATCACACGCTTGAGGAGCTCCTCGCGGTCGAAGTAGTTGTAGAGCGTCATGTGCGAGACGTGAAGCCGCGCGGCGAGTCGTCGCGTTGAGAAGCGGTCGTAGCCGTCCTCGTCGATCAGCGCGTATGCGTGTTCGACGATGGCAGCGGGGTCATCGATCGCGCGCTCGCGTCCCATGAGGCGATTGTAACGGAGGGGCGGGTCGGGGGAAACCGTGCCCCCGACCGTGGGCCCTCCTTACGAGTCGTAGTTCAGAGGCCGATCTGTTCGTCGGCGGCGAACCGGCCCGCCTCCATGCCGAATACCAGCGGTGGCGTGTTGCCCGAGCCGCCCGCGTAGCCGAAGCCGCCCCACTGCGCGGTCCCCTGCACCTCGCCCGCTGCGTAGAGACCCGGGATGGGCTCGTCGGTTTCGCGCGAGATAACCTGCATACGCGTGTTCGTCTTCACCCCGCCTTGCGTCATGAAGATCGTCCCGTACGCCTTCACCCCGTAGTAGGGTGGCGTGGACACGGGGTAGTTCTCTCCCTTGCCGAAGTCGGGGTCGACGCCGGCCTCCGCGTTGCGGTTGACCTGCTCGATCGTCGCGACGAGCGACTCGACCGGGAGATCGAACTCAGCGGCGAGCTCTTCGATCGTGTCGGCCTTCTTCACGCCGAAGTCCTGCTCGACCCAGTTCTCGAAGTCGCGGATCGGAACCCCGCCGTTGCGTTCGATCGCCGCCGTGTCGAAGACGATGATCGTCGTCTGCTCGGGGATCTCGTCGAGCGCGGTCTCGCGCGGGTCCTCGTCGTCGTCGTCCTCGTCGATGAACCGGTTGCCGTTCAGGTCGACCCACACGTCGCCCTTCCACCGGTCGGCGAAGCCGCTCGTGAGCGTCCCGAAGCTCGCGCGCTTCGTATCCTCTTCGGCGATTGCGCCGAAGTACGCGACGAGGTAGTCCATGTTGACGAGCTTCGCTCCGACCTCTTCGGCCATGAGGATCCCGTCGCCCTGCGCGTGCGGCATCGTAACCGAGCGCAGCTCCTCGTACTTCGGCATGCGACGCGCGATGAGGTCGAAGTTGCTGCCGTACCCGCCGGTCGCGAGGATGACCGCTCGTCCACGGTACTCGGCGGTACCGTCCTCGCCCTCGACGACGACGCCCGCGATCCGGTCGTTCTCGACGATCAGGCTCGTGACCTCGGTCGACTTGAGCACGGTCACGTTCTCCTTGTACGGCTGCATCTCCTGCTGAAGGACCCTGCAGAACTCGAAGGCCGAGTTCTTCTCCGGCGTGTACGTGCGCGGCACCGAGTACGGGCTGTGAACCGGGTCGATGAAGGGGCTGCGCTCGCTCGGCTCGAGTCCGTGGTCGACGAACCACTCCCAGACCTCGGTCGCCTTCGTCGCGTAGAGCCGCAGCAGATCCTGGTCGGCCCTGCCCTTACCAATGCGGTTCACGTCCTCGATGAAGAGCTCCACCGAGTCCTCGATCCCCTTCTCCTCCTGGAGCCGCGTCTCGGCGGCGCTGTAGGTGCCGGTCGCGATCACAGCGCTCCCACCGAGCTCTTGGTTCTTCTCGATCCAGATCACGCTCGCGCCCTCGGCGAGCGCACCGTACGCCGCAGCGTGACCGGCGAGCCCCGAACCGACGACGATCACCGGCTCCCCGGCGGTGTCGCCGCCGGAGCCCGCGGTCTGCGTCGATTCATCCTGCCCACAACCGGCGAACAGGAGCACGACGGCCAGAAGCGCGGTCGCGAGAACCGTCTTCGTTGTGATATTCATAGCAATCCTCCCGGATTTAGATTTACACCGTAAAGTATAAATCGATAATAAAAGAACGTAAAGAGGCGTCCCTATGTTTGCTCGTTCCGCCCGGGAACCGTGCTCAGGTACTGCCACGGCGTGAGCCCGGTCAATTCCTTGAAGACACGGTTGAACGTGCTCTTGGAGGGAAACCCGGCATCGAGCGCGAGGTCGAGGATGCTGCGCCCGTCGCTCGCGGCGGCGGCGCAGAAATGATCTACGCGGTGCCGGTTTACGATTCGCCGGAACGACTCGCCGTAGACGTGGTTGACCGCTGCCGAGAGCGAGTTCGGGTGGGCGACGAGCGCGTGCGCACGAGCCGGGAGGCGCGCCCAAAGGCGACGCGCGCGGCGAGCGCGAGGTACACCGCGTTGAGCATCACCTTGACCGCGTTGAGCGCCACCATTCGCGCGGGCGGAGCACCGGCAAGGATCGACTCGACGAGCTCTGCGTGAGCGGCCGGCGAACGGACCACGACCCCCAGGCCCGTGGTCGCGACGCCGAGTGCGTAGGGCAACAGATGAAGCCAGACGAATCGCGGACGCGAGCCCGAGGAGACCTCGCGCGTGTACCACCAGAGCAGCGGCCCGAAGAGAAAGGGGAGCGTCGTGGTGACAGGCAGGAGCCACGGATGGTCGAGAAGCGCCGCGGCGTTCCACATCGGGATCGTCCCCAGCCGCAGCGAGAAGCCGAAGAGCGGAAGCGCGAGCGGAAGGTTCGCCGAGGTGCGAAACCGGACAGCGATGAGAACGCAGAGGAGAAGTCCCTGGACAGCCCCGAGCGCGGCGAGAAAGGCGAGGAGAGGCACGCCTCAGTATAGCGACCGCAAGGGCCCCTGCGGCTCACACCTGTATAGACTAACCCTCCTCGGGGGGCACGAACTCCACGAAGTCCTCGTAGCGCGTCGGCATGTTTTTGTCGCCGTACTGCCAGTATTCGACGGACGCGACCTTGTATATGAGATCGTCCTCGCCCGGGCCACCGTCGGTTCCACCACCATCTGGGTCGATGAACATGTAGACGTCGTACTCGCCTTCCGGGTCACCGGTCCAGTCTTCGGGCGCGTTCACCGCTCCGAAGAGCTGTGCGACGGCGCTCGCCGAGCCGCCCTCGGCGATTTCATCCGCACCGCTTGCCAGCGGGTTGTCCTCAGGCGTTCCGCCGGGCTCCCACACCCCGAAGAAGAACGACTTACCCGCGTGTTCCTGCGCACCGGAGACCGACGCGGTCAGCCTCCCTTCGGTCGCCACGTACGCGTCGAAGTCTGCGAAGTCGACCGGGACGGTCGTGCCCCCATCCACGGCGACCGTCTTCGGGTAGGGGTTGAGAACCCGGTCCATGGGGACGTCTCCCTCGGAATGCGTGTAGATGTAGAGGTCGTAGTTGCCACCGGTCGCCGTCCACTCGTCGCCGGCAGGAGTCCAGTCTGCCTGGACCTCATCGGTCAGGACGAACTCCGCGCTCCCGTCTGTTATCGTCGCGTACCCCGCGCCCACGACGTAATCGGTCATGTCGATAATCCACTCACCCGCTTCGTACGCATAGGCAAGCAACGTGTCGCCGTCGGCCTCGCCCGCACCGGAGAGCGACACGGTCACGGTCTCGTTCAAAATCGGGGTGTCATCCACTTCCTCGGTCTCTCCGTCCTCCGGGGTAAGCCCGGCACCGAAGCAGCCGATCAGGGCGGCGGGCACGAGAGCGACGCAGATCGAACCCAAGAGACGCAACATCTTCATGATTCCCTCCTGGGGCAGACATATCTGATCCTATCACTACCACGGATCAGGCAATCGGGCGTCCCACTATGTGAAGTGGGACGCGCTACGATCCGAATCGGTTGCCTGTCGGCGTGCAATTGGTCTCCTGCGTTCAGGGGAGGAAGCCTCCGTTGCTGGAGTTCGTGCGAACACGGTCTTCGTAAGCGGGTCGCGGCGGATTGGGAGGATCACGCTTGCGGAGAGACGGATACCAGACCCGGCTTACCGCGGCTGGCTCATCTCCGAGGAGCGAGCTCGAGCTGCGCCATCTCCGCGATGTCGACGTCGGGCAGGTCGATTATCGTCCGTCGAGCGGCGTCGACACCGCAGATTGCAGCGCGCTCAGAACGGATCGTTCTGATACCGCGCCTTCTCCGGCAGCAATAGCGAGAGCTCCGCGGCCGGCAGCGCCGATTCGATGAAGCCGTACCGCTCTGCGGCCCCGCCGTCGACGTAACCGCAGAGTACCTGCGAGAGCGCGCGGACGTCCGCGGTGATCTGCGGCTCGCGCGTCGTTTGCGCGGTGCGCGCCTCGCCGTCGGCCCACTCGACGCGGAAGGTCCCCTCGTTCCAGTCCATGCCGTCGTCGTGCACCCGGACGACGAGCTCGCCGGAACCGGGCCAGCGCGTCGCCTCGAGCGCGGCCGGGACGTCCGCGATGCGACCCATCATGGACGCCCCCCGTGTCTGCTCGACGACGTAGGGCTCGGGGACGAGCGCGTGGAGCGTGACCTCCGAAGGTAACGCCAGGCGCGCGCGCCGAGTGTGCGGCGGGAAGACCGCGAGGTGCGCGAGCAGCGCGCGGAGCGCCTCGTACGAATCGAAGGCGACGTCGCGCACGAGCGCCTGGTACGCGTCGTCGCGGTAGCGCTCGGGATGGAAGGTGACGTAGGCGCGCGGGCGGCCCTCTTCGTCGCGATAGAGGTAGGTGAAGACCTGGTCGCGATAGACATCGGCCTTCATGCGGGACTCCCACATGCGACTCGTGCGCTCCATCGCGAGGTTGCGTTGCGCAGCGAACGCCCCATAGACGGCGCGTAGCTCCGTGGTAGCGGCCTCCACGCGCTCGAGGGTCCCGGTGCGCGAGCGTACGTCCACCGCGTCGAGCGGCAGGATGTAGTCGTCGCGCGTGTGGACGAGCTCGTAGCCGAACATCCGGTAGTAGGGAAACGAAAAGGGGAAGAGCGCGGAGAAGAGCTGCCCGCGCTCGCGCATCTCGTCGAACGCCGCGCGGAAGAGGCGCCGGACGTGCCCGCGGCG
>CAYWJH010000040.1:24213-25500 GCA_964458555.1 uncultured Spirochaetaceae bacterium
GCTCGCGCATCTCGTCGAACGCCGCGCGGAAGAGGCGCCGGACGTGCCCGCGGCGCCGGTGCTCCGGAAGCGTCGCCACCCCGCCGATGCCGGCCATCGGCACGGGCGTTCCGTCGTGGAACATCGAGAACTCGTGCGACACAACCGTGGACACCGGCTGCGCGCCCTCGAAGACGGCCCACGTGGAGCCGATCTCAGGGTCGTCGTCGCGGACGGTGAACTCGCTGCGGGGCTGGTTGTAGACCACCGAGAAGAGCTTCTGGACCGCGACCCAGTCGTCGCGCGTCGCCTTACGGATTTCCATGGGGGACAGTGTAGACGGGCGTGCGCGGCGGCGCCAGTGGGGAGAGCGGCGCAGATTCCGTGGACCATGCGGGAATCTCCTTGACAATCGGCCCAAGTGTTTCTATAAAGAGAAACATCCATGGAGACGATAGTGCGCCAGGTCGCGCGAACGCTTGCGTCCATAGACGACGAGGACCTCATGCTCGAGCTCCTCGAGGAGCTGCTCACGCCCACCGAGCTCCGCAGGATCGAACAACGATGGCAGCTCGTCCAGCTGCTCGAGGAAGGACTGAGCCAGCGCGAGATTGCGCGTCGGTTGGGGATATCGCTGTGCAACATCACCCGCGGATCCCGCGAGCTGAAGAAGCCGGACAGCGCGTTCCGGCAAATCATGGAACGAGGAGACTGAGAAATGGAACTGACGAAGGCCGTGCTCGACGAGCGGGAGATGCCCACCCGGTGGTACAACATTGCGGCCGACATGCCGTACGGACCACCGCCGGTAATCCACCCGATGACCAAGGAACCGGTGGGACCGCAGGACCTCGCGCCGCTGTTTGCGATGGAGCTGATCAAGCAGGAGGTGTCGCAGGAGAAGTGGATCGATATCCCGGACGAGCTGCAGGACATCCTGAAGATCTGGCGACCGTCCCCGCTCGTTCGTGCACGTCGACTCGAGAGGGCGCTCGATACCCCGGCGCGCATCTACTACAAGTGGGAGGGCGTCTCGCCGGCCGGTAGCCACAAGCCGAACACCGCGGTCGCGCAGTGCTACTTCAACGCGAAGGAAGGCGTGAAGCGCATCACGACCGAGACCGGCGCCGGCCAGTGGGGATCGGCGCTCTCGTTCGCCGGGTCGTTCTTCGACGTGGAAATCAAGGTGTACATGGTCCGCGTCAGCTACGACCAGAAGCCCTACCGGCGGATGCTCATGCAGACGTGGGGCGGGACGTGCGTTCCGAGCCCGAGCACCGAGACGGAGGCGGGCCGCCGCATCCTCGC
>CAYWJH010000041.1:0-24464 GCA_964458555.1 uncultured Spirochaetaceae bacterium
GGCACGAACGCGTACGCGCTGTTCCACCCCGACGATATCGACCGCATAACCCACGACCACGCTGCGACGCTCGAGACGACGGAGAGCCGGGTAACGTACCGCCTCAGGCAGGGCGACGGAAGCTACCGCTGGGCCGGGACGTGCACGACCAGTACGTGGGGGAGGAGCAGGCGAGCAGACGTTCAAGCGCGAGATCTCGCGCGTCCGTAGAGCGCCTCGCCCACGAGCACGCAGAGCGCGTGACAATCTCTGCAGGCGTGGGCCCCGTGCGGCCAGTACGGGTCGCGCAGGAGCTCGCGGGCGAGGAGCATGACATCGGCCTGGCCGGAGCGCACGATGTGATCCGCCTGCTGCGGCGAGGTAATGAGGCCCACCGCACCGCTCGCGATCCCGGCGCCCGCGAGCCGGCGCGCGAGCTCCACCGAGTCGTCCAGCTTCCAACCCTCGTCGTGCCAGTCGGTCGCAGAGAGACGAACGAGCAGCGGCACCTCCTCCCCGATCGCCGCGCGCACCGCGGCAACGATCTCCATGAGGAAGCGCGTGCGTCCCTCGAAGTCGCCGCCGTACTCGTCGTCGCGGTCGTTGGCGAGCGGAGAGAGGAACTCGTGGACGAGGTAGCCGTGCGCGCCGTGGATCTCGATCGCATGGAAACCGGCCATGAGCGAACGCGCGGCCGCCGCCGCGAAGGCGTCGACGAGCTCGTGCACCTCGGTCGTCGACAGGCGGCGCGGCACGGGCGAGACGTCGGAGAAGGGACGGTCGGTGGGGGCGACCGGTTCCCACCTGCGGCCCGGTGCCTCGAGCGCGTCGGGCCCTTCCCATGGCGGCGCGGTCGACGCCTTGCGCCCGGCGTGCGCGAGCTGGATCGCCGGTACCGCGCCGTACTCCGCGATGAAGGCGGTTACCCTGCGGAGGCGGTCGACGTGCTCGTCGCTCCAGATGCCCAGATCGGCGTAGGAGATGCGGCCCTCCGGCGTGACGGCGGCAGCCTCGCTCATCACGAGCCCGGCGCCGCCCACGGCGCGGCTTCCCAGGTGGACGAGGTGCCAGTCGTCGACGAAGCCGTCCTCGCTCGAGTACTGGCACATGGGCGAGACGAAGACGCGGTTGCGCGCGGTCACCCCGCGCAGCGTGATGGGTGAGAAGAGGTGGATCGGTTCGCTCATCGGCACAAGATAGCGACGGGAGCTGGGGATCGTGTAACCACCGGCCGATTCGATCCTACCCACCGAGCGCCGCTGGCAGACTTCTTGCAGCTTCATGCTCGGAGGCCGCCATGCCCGAGCTCCCAGACGTAGCGTACCTGCGCGAGTACGCGCAGGCCACGAGCCTTCATCGCACGATCGCAGCCACGTCGCTCGGCGGCGAGCGCCTGCTCGCCGACACGAGCCGACAGCTCCTCGCACGCCGACTGAAGGGCGACGCGTTCGACGCGGCCCGACGCCACGGGAAGCACCTCTTCCTCACGCTGCGCGATTCCGGCGGGGCCCTGATGCTGCACTTCGGCATGACCGGCACGCTGCGCGCGTACAGCAGCGGCGAGACGCCGGAGCACACGCAGCTCGCGATCGCCTTCGCAGACGGCTCTCACCTCGCCTACGTGAACACGCGCATGCTCGGACAGATCGCGATCGTGGACGGCATTGACGAGTACGTGCGGGCGCAGGGCCTCGGCCCGGATGCCCTCGCGATCTCGCTCACGGCGCTCGAGGAGATCATGCGCGGCGGACGCGGCGCGATCAAGAGCACGCTCATGAACCAGAGCAGGCTCGCCGGTCTGGGCAACATCTACACCGACGAGGTGCTCTTCCACGCGGGAATCGATCCGCGCCGCGCGTGCAGCGACGTCGACGACGAGGATCTCGAGCGGCTGCACGCGAAGATAGGCGAGGTGTGCTGGACCGCGATCGACGCGCACGCGGACCCCGAGCGGATGCCGCAGTCGTGGTTGATCCACCATCGTTCGCCGGGCGAGACGTGTCCGGTATGCGGTGGAACGGTCACGAAAGCGACCATAGGGGGGCGCAGCGCCTATCTTTGCGAGCGCTGTCAGCGCTAAGATGAAGCATGATCATCACCGTTCTCCTGGAAAACTCGGCGACGTCCGCTGATCTCGCGAGCGAGCACGGGCTCTCGCTCTGGATCGAATCCGACGGACATACCATCCTCTTCGACACCGGGGCCTCCGCAGCATTCGCGGAGAACGCCCAGGATCTGGGGATCGATCTCGCGCAGGCCGATGCAATCGTCCTGTCGCACGGCCACTACGATCACGCCGGCGGGCTCGCCCGCGCGCTCGACGCGACCGGCGCGCCTCTGTACGCCGGGTCGAACGTGAGCAAGCCGAAGGCCGCTCGCTCCCCGCAGGGGATGCGCGATATCGGCTTCGATCCGACCGTGCTGCGCGGGCGCGAGGACCGGCTCCGGACGGTCGAAGGCCGCTGCGACCTCTTCCCCGGCGTCGAGATCGTACCGGCGGCGCCACTGAAGCACGATCCGCCGTCGGACAACCGGCGGCTGCTGCGCGAGGCGGACGACGGCTACGAGCCCGACCCGTTCGAGGACGAGCTCTCCCTGCTCCTGCAAACGCCGGCCGGCGCGGTCCTCGTGACCGGGTGTTCTCACCGCGGGATCGCGAACATCTACGAGGCGGCCGACGTGGATGTTCACGCGGTCGTGGGCGGCCTGCACCTGAGTCACGAGTCGGACGAGGAGGTGCGCGCGGTGGCCCACCTCCTCCACGGGGCCCGCGAGCTCGACGTGGGCCACTGCACCGGAGATGCGGCGGCTCAGGTCCTCGCGCGCGAGCTGCCCGGCCGTGTGCACGGCATTCCCGCCGGTACGGTGCTCACGTTCTGATCACCGATCGGGAGACCACCACCCGTCGAACTGCCACTCGGGGACGTAGCGCCCGTCCTGCTCGGAGAAGGCGAACGACTCGTGGTCCGGCGTCCAGTTGTTGAACGGGCCGGCGAGGTAGAGGGTCGCGTCATCGGGCGTCGACGCGGGATGTTGGCGATGACCCGAATGGGTAGTGCGGGTAGCGGAACGGTTGTCAACCGCCTGCGGCGAGCAGGCGCCTCACCTCGTCGTTCGACGTCTGGCCGAACTCCTCGTACCACTGTCCCACCGCCGCGAAGCTGGGCGGAGCCATGAGACAGACGACGTCGTCTGCAAGCTGCCGAACACGTTCGACCGCCTGCTCAGACGCGACGGGGACGCCGACGGTTATCTGCCGGGCGCCCGACTCGCGCACCGCGCGGACGGCAGCGGCCATGCTCGCACCGGTGGCAAGCCCGTCGTCAACGAGGATCGCGGTCCTGCCGTCCGGGTCGATCCGGGCGTGATCGCCACGGATGTCTTCTTCCTGCACAGCAAGCTCGTCCTCTTCGGCCCCGGCACGCTCGGAGATTTCGTCGCGGGAGAGACCCATCGAGCTCGCGACCCGATCGTTGACGACCAGGCCGCCCACGCTCGTGATGGCGCCGACGGCGAGCTCCGGGTTCCCGGGCGCACCGACCTTTCGCACGACGATGACGTCGAGTGGAAGGTCGAGCGCCCGCGAGACCTCGGCTGCGACCGGAACGCCGCCGCGGGCGAGGCCGTAGACGACGGCATCGCGATCGTCGGCGAAGCGGTCGAGCTCCTCGGCCAGCATCCGTCCCGCCTCTTCACGGTTTCTGTACGCGCGTGTGTTCATACCACGAGGATACCGGCTCTGCGCGATGATGAGAGTAGTCCATACGGCCGGGTCTTCGGCCGCCGGCCGGCACGACTACGCGAAGTCCTTCTCCTGCACCGTCTTCCGCTTATCGGCCCTGGCGCTCTCGATGGCGGCGTCGCACATGTCACGAATCTTGTCCGAAAGCGCGTCGAATACGGCCCCGGAGCACTTGAGGTCGCCCTTGTCCCTGATGTACGCCTTTACCTTCGATGCAACAACCAGGTTTTCCCTGTCACTCATGCTGTTCTCCTTCCCTGATAAAGATTGCCCTATACTATACTCCCTTTGCGACCTCGTCTCCCCCTTCGGGGCCGCTTCTTTCGGCTCCAAAAACCTCCAACCACCTTCAAATAAGCGCGCACGGAGACTATAATTCCCCCTCCATGAGGTTGATCGTCTTCGTGCTGAACAGAGAGGAACTCCTCGAGCGTGTCCTCGAAGCCTACGTCGAAGTGGGCATTACGGGAGCGACCATTCTCGACTCCGAAGGCATGGGCCGGTTCCTCACCTACGAGGTGCCGCTGTTCGCGGACTTCAAGGGATTCATGAAGGGCAACAAACCGTACAACAAGACGATCCTGTCCGTCGTCGAGGACGACTCGCTGGTCGAGGAATTGAGGTCAATCCTCGACGAGGTCTGCGGCGGGCTCTCCGCGCCGGGGACCGGTATCCTCTTCTCCGTACCGATCGACTTCGCGGTCGGACTGGTGGGTCAGCAACCACCGCCCGACGGCGGCAGCGAAAGCGAGGCAGAGCCGTGATCGATTCGATTGTCGATGTGCTGGATGAGTCGTGCGTGAAGCTCGAGATCACCGCGCGCAAGAAGCCGGAGATCATCCGGGAGCTCGTGGAGGTACTCGCCGCCGCCGAAAAGGTGAGCGACGCGGACGAGGTCACCCGCAGAGTACTCGAACGCGAGGAGATGACCACCACCGGAATCGGAGGCGGAATCGCAATCCCTCACTGTTTGAGCGTCGCCGCACCGGAGACGACGCTCGCGTTCGGTCGCCGGCTCTCCGGCGCGAAGTTCGACGCGGTCGACAAGCGGCCGGTCCGGCTGTTCTTCCTCATGGTCGGCCCCCCGGGAGCTCATAACGAGCACTTGCGCTTGTTGAGCAGGCTCGCTCGCTACCTGCACGACCCGCGCCTCAAGCAGGCGCTCCTCGATGCCGAAGACCCTACGACGGTCGTCTCGGTCTTCGCCGAACGCGAGGGCTGACCATGACGCGCTGGAGCCGATGGAACATCGTCCGGGTCGCGGTGACCACGGCCTACCTGATGATCGGGTGGCTCCTGTTCACCTGGAACCTCTCGACGGGGTCGCTCGCCCTCGGACTCGTTCACAGCACCATCGTCGCACTGCTCACGTTTCCGGTGTTCGTTGAAAGCGACGAGGCGGCCCGCCGTTCGCATCTGCCCCGCGTCGAGCTCCTGGGGGTGTTCGTGCTCGTGCTCGTGTTCAACATGTACGTCGCGAGCTTCAAGGTTCTCTGGCAAATCCTTCGCGGACGCATCAACCCCGGGGTGGTTCACTTCCGCACGAGGCTGCGCACCGACATCGCCCGCGTCGCGCTCACGAGCTCGATCACGCTGACCCCCGGGACGATCACGCTCTACCTCGACGACGACCATCTGATCGTCCACTGGCTCGACGCGAGGACGACGCACTCGAAGTACGCGAGCAAGCTCGTCGCCGACCCCTACGAGCGACTCCTGAGGCGCATATGGGCGTAGCCATGGACGACCTCCTGCTGTACACGATCTACTTCTTCCTCGGCTCGACGATCGTGAGCATCGTTCGCGTCTTGATCGGCCCGACGACCGCCGACCGCATGACCGGACTCAACCTCGTGTCGGCGCAGATCCTCGCGCTGCTCGTGCTCTACGCCGTCCGCGAGGGGCGATCGAACTACCTGGACGTCGCGCTCGTCTACGACATCTTCGGGTTCATAGGCATCCTCGCGATGGCGCGGTACTTCCGCGGAAGGACGGAGCGATCATGACGTGGGTGGCGCTCGTATTCCTGGTGCTGGGGGCGGTGTTTGCGCTGATGGGCAATCTGGGGGTGCTCATCTTCCCGGATGTCTATACCCGGCTGCAGGCGTCCTCGACGTGCAGCACCACTTCGATCTTCTCCGTCTTCGTCGCCTGTATGATCACGAGCGGCTTCAGCCCGTTGACCGGCAAGATCCTCGTCATCACGCTCTTCTTCTTCGTTACCAACCCGATCGCATCGCACATCATCGCGCGCTACGCGTGGGAGAGCGAGATCGTGCCGTGGCGGCGCAGCTACGAGGAACGACGGACGCTCGAAGGAGAGTCGGATGGTTGACGTCGTACTCGCGCTCATGCTCGTCGTGGCGGTTTTGGCGATCCTCGTCCGCGACCTCCTGGGGGCGGTCGTTCTCGTGAGCGTGTTCAGCCTGCTCAGCTGTCTCGTCTTCTACGTCCTCGGCGCGCCGGACGTAGCGCTCACCGAAGCGGCAGTCGGCACCGGAGTGGGAAGCGTCGTGTTCATCTGGATCGTCTCCAAGACCGAGCGGAGGGACCGTGGGCCGACTACTTGAGCTGGCAGCGCTCATCGTCGTCGCGCTCGTGCTCTTCCTCGCGATCGACGGCGAACACCCGATCGGAACCGCCGTGCGTGAGCACATCGTCGAGAACGGCGTCGAGGAGACGGGTGCGCAGAACCTCGTGACCGCGATCTACCTCGGCTACCGGGCGTTCGACACGCTCGGCGAGACGATCGTGCTCTTGATCGCCGTCTCCGGCGTCTCATTCTTCGTGGAGCGTCGCAGATGAAGAAGACCGACATCCTCGACGTCGCGTCGCGTAAGCTTGCGCCCTACATGTTCCTCTTCGGCTTCTACCTCGTCACCTACGGCGACGTCTCACCCGGAGGCGGCTTCCAGGGTGGGGTCGTGATCGCATCCGGCGTCATCCTGATCGCGATGGCGAGGAGCGCGCACGCCGCCGAGCGCTTCTTTCCAATCGGCCGGCTCGCTCTCAGCGAGGCGGTCACCTTCGCGCTCATCCTCGGCGTCGGTCTCGCGGGGCTGCTCGTCGGGGGCGGCTTTCTCGCGGACTTCCTCGCCGGTAGCGATTCCTCCACCTTCCTCCGCGCGCCGTTCATCTTCACGCTCAACGTTTTGATCGGCGTGAAGGTGGCCGCCGGGGTGAGCCTCATCTGCCTGCATCTGTTCAGGGAGGAGTAGGTGAGCTGGTACCTGATCGGCGCGATCTTCCTCGTCGGATTGTGGGGAGTGATCGCGGTACCGAACCTGATCAAGAAGGTCATCGCGCTGAGTATCATGAACAGCGCGATCATCCTCTTCTTCGTCTTCTTCGGCTCGCTCTCAGGCGACACGGCTCCCATCCTCACCGCGCCGGACCTGCAGCCGGTGGACCCACTCCCCCAGGCGCTCATGCTGACCGCGATCGTCGTGGGCATCTGCGTCGTGGCCCTCGCGCTCGCGCTCGTCTATCAGCTCTACCAGCGTCACGGGACGCTCGACGCCCGCGAGATCGAACGAAAGGTGTGGAGGGCCGATGAATAGCGTCCTCCTGCTCGTCGTGCTGCCCTTCGCAGGCGCGCTCGCGGCGATGTTCGGCAAGCTCACCCGGCTCGAGACGCTCTTCTCGGTGCTCGCGTATGCGCCTGTCGCCGCGATGGCCGTACTGCTCGCGCTCCAGGCTCCGGTCGTTCTCAATGGGGCGACCGCGGTCTACGAGCTCGGCGGGTGGGCCGAGCCGTACGGAATCGGCCTGCATCTCAATGGGCTGTCGTGGTTGAGCTCTGCGCTCGTCGTAGTCATCGGGGCGGCCGTCGTATTGGTCTCGCTCGCCGATCGCCGTTACCGCTCGCGCTACGCGTTCTTCCTGATGCTGCTCGTCGCCGGCATGGAAGTGGTCGTTCTCACCGGCGACATCTTTACCATGTTCGTGGGCTTCGAGATCGTCGCGATATCTGCGTACGTGCTCATCGCCTTCGACCGCACCGACGAGGGGCTGCTCGCGAGCCTGAAGTACCTGCTGCTGAGCTCGGTAGGTATTCTCTTCTTCCTCTTCGGGGTCTTCCTCGTCTACCGCGACTTCGGCGCGCTCTCGCTCGCGGTCATCCGTTCGTCGGTCGACACACCCGAGCTCGCGAGGACGACGAGCATCCACGTCGCGGTAGCGACGCTGTGCGTGGGTATTGGAGTGCGAACCGCGTTCATGCCGTTCCACACGTGGCTGCCGGAGGCGCACGCGTACGCACCTCACCCGGTGAGCGCAATCCTCTCCGGCGTGCTCATCAAGGTCTCGTTCTTCGCGATGATGCGGATCCTCGTCACGCTTCGCGCAGCCTACCTCAATGAGCTACTGCTCTGGATCGGCGCTGTCACCGCGCTCCTCGCGGTCATCTGGGCGCTCGCCCAGACCGATGCCAAGCGGCTGCTCGCCTACCACTCCATCTCGCAGATGGGCTACATCCTCGCGGCCTTCGGCGCGGCGACTGCGATTTCGACGACCGCCGCCTTCGCGCACGCGGTGCACCACGCGCTCTTCAAGAGCCTGCTCTTCATCGTGGCCGGAACCGCTATATCGATGACCGGCACGCGCAACCTCTACGAGATGGAGCCGATCGGTCGCCGATCCCCCCTGCTCGCGGTATCGTTCCTCGTGGGCGCGTTTTCGATCGCCGGCGTGCCGCCGTTCAACGGCTTCGCGAGCAAACAGCTCATCTCACAGGCGCTCGCCGGACATCCGGCCTACGCTCTGCTCTGGATCACCGCGGTGGGCACCACTGCGTCGTTCATCAAGATCTCGCGCATCGTGATGCCGGGCCCGCGCCCGGCGGCACCCGCTTCGCACGCGGACGACCCGCCCCGGCCACGCGGGCCGGGTCCGCTGGTCACCGTGCCGGTCGCGGTACTCGCCCTCCTCTGTCTCGCGACCGGGCTCTTCGCGCGACCGCTTGCCGAAGCGCTCGCCCGGCTCCTCGCCGCGTCGCCGGTCGGTGCCGACGCAGCCGTCATACCGACGAGCTTCTTTGGCGTCGGAAAGCTCGCGAGCGCGTTGCCCATCCTCGCGGTCGGAGCCGCACTCTACCTGGCGATCCGCACACCCTTCGGCCGCAGCGCCGCCCACCGGATCGAGCGCGTGGCCCCTGAGCTTCGTACCGTCTTGTTGTTCTTCGTCTTCGGGCTCGGGCTCTTCACGCTCGTCGCGTACTTGTAACTCGCGGCGAGCTCACCGCCCGACGAGCTGGTCCCGGTACGGCGGGTCGGCGCCCACGCGCGTGCACGTGATCGCCGAAACCTTCGACGCGAACCCGAGCGCGTCCGCGAGCTCGTCGCTGCCGAGCTCCCCGAGCGCCTGGTCGTCGAGGATCCCGTGCTCGTCGAGCCAGACGAGGAGCGCCGCGAGGAACGAGTCGCCGGCTCCGATCGTATCGGAGACCTCGACCTTCTCGGCGTCGACGTGAACGCGGTCTCGCCCGGTGATCGCATCGCTGCCCTCCGCGCCGCGCGTCACCACGACGAGCCGCACGCCGAGCTCGAAGACGCGCGCGAGCGCGTCGTCAAACGAGCGGTCGGGGTAGATCCACGCCAGGTCCTCGTCGCTCGTCTTGAGGAGGCTGGTCGCGCCGAGCGCCCGCTCGATCCGCGCGCGGTAGTCCGCGTGATCGGAGGCGAGCGTCTCGCGCACGTTGGGGTCGAAGGCTACGATGCGATTCCCGTGTTCTGCCTCGGCGAGCTCGAGAATAGTCGTCCCCTCCGGATCGGGGATGATCGAGATGGAGCCGATCTGCAGGATCGCCTTTTCCGAAAGCGGTCGCGGCACGTCGGCCGGCGAGAGCGCCCGATCGGCCGCGTCGTTCGTGAAGAACGCGTAGCGCGCCGACCCGTCGGCAGCCTTCTTGACGAAGGCGAGCGTGGTGGGCAGATCGACGCGCGAGACGAGATCGAGCCCGACGCGGTTCGCACGGAGCCGGCCTACGATCTGGTCGCCGAAGAAGTCGGTCGATACCGTCCCGACGAAGGCAACACTGGCCCCCAGCCTCGCCGCGGAGATCGAGCAGTTATAGGGGCAGCCGCCGGCGACCGGCCGGTAGAGCGGCAACGCCGTACCGGAGGCGACGGGGCCGCCTCCGTCACCGCCAGCGCGATCATCGGACCCGCTGTCACCACCTACCGCTCGGGCGCGTCGATCCTCCTGCGGCACGAAATCGATCAACGATTCGCCTATACAGATGATCATACGATACTCTCCCGGGAGAAGCGCTGAGTGCGCCTACTCCCACCCCAGAATCTTCTCCTCGATGAATCGCCACGTAGTCGGGTAATCCTCGTTGTCCACGAGCTTTCGAATCTCGTCCATGCCCGCGGTATCGAGCAGCGACCAGATCTTGTCGGTCAGCCTGGCGTTGATCTCGAACATCCGCTTCATGTCCCAACGCGTGGGGTGGGTATCTGAAGTCACGTAGTCGTCGTAGCCGAGCTCCTTCATGGTGTAGACGAACTCCACGTACTCGAGCAGCGTGTGGCTACCGGTGAAGAAATCCCAGTCCCAACTCTTGTCGTTGTCGTTGATATGGATGTAGTACGGGTGGCCCGAGTAGTGCAGCATCGACAGCGCCTGCGCCGGGTGCTCGCCGGCGTAGATCGAATGACCGTAGTCGATCGTGACGCCCAGGTTCTCAGCGCCGACGTCGTGGATCAGGCAGAGCGCGTCCGCGGCGCGCGCAACGAAACACTGCCGGCGCGTCTCCTTGGGCTTGTATTCGATGTGCAGAACCACGTCGGAGCGGTGACCGGCGCCCTCGCCGAACGCGTCGCAGAGGTGGGTCCACGCCCGGCGGTAGTCGGTCTGGAACGGGAACTCGAACCCGTCGCCGAGCGGGCAGCAGGTCACGCGGTTGACGCCCACCTCCGCGGCGAAATCCATCGCCTCGGTGATGAAGCCGATCGCCTTCCGGCGCACCTCTTTCTTCGGCGAGGTGATGCCCCCGGCGACGAATTCGGGTTCTCCCTTGACGTTGACGTTGATCGCGCTCGCCTCGAGGCCGTGCTTCTCGAGCAGCGACTTCAGGACCGAGGCGTCCTTCGTCTCGTACGGGTAGACGACCTCCACAGCCGAGTAGCCGGGAATCTCCTTCGCAATCGCGAGCTTCTCGTCGAGGTCACGATTCTCGTTGTACGTGTGAAACCGGTCCTTCGTCTGGCCCAGGAAACCGGTGATAAGGCTGTATTTCGGCATGGCGAACTCCCTTCCGCTATCGGTAGCACGGTTCGCGCGCCGTGTCAAAAGCGAGGCGCCGGCGGCGCGGCGAGACGGGCGGCAATCGCACGGACTGGCGCGATCGCCGGCTGCGCGCTACAATGCGCACCCGGAGGAGCGCTATGCAACGAATCTTCAATGACCCCAACCTCGTCGTCGAAGAGATGCTCGAAGGCTTCGCCGCGGCGCACGCGGACATCGTGAAGACGACGTCGAACCCGCGGGTGCTCGCCTACCGGCACGCGCCCGTCGACGGCAAGGTGGGCATCGTCACCGGCGGAGGCAGCGGGCACAAGCCGGCGTTCATTGGCTACCTGGGAAAGAACCTCGTGGACGCGGTCGCGGTGGGAGAGATCTTCACCTCGCCCACGGCGAAGTCGTTCTACGACGCGATCCGCGCGGCGGACGCCGGCAAGGGCGTCGCGGTCCTCTACGGCAACTACGCCGGCGACAACATGAACGTGAAGATGGCGATGGAGGAGGCCGAGGACGACGACATTCCGGTCCAGCGGGTCATCGCTAACGACGACGTGCCCAGCGCCCCGGCCGACGAGCGCGACAAGCGCCGCGGCGTAGCCGGCGAGGTCCTCATGTGGAAGACCGCCGGCGCGAAGGCGGCGCAGGGAGCCTCGCTCGACGAGGTCACCGCCGTCGCGCAGAAGACGATCGACAATACGCGAAGCATCGGCATCGGCCTCTCGCCCTGCACGATCCCCGCGGTCGGCAAGCCCAACTTCACCGTCGAGCCGGGAAAGATGGAGGTCGGAATCGGCCACCACGGCGAGCCCGGCATCCGCGTCGAGGACATCAAGCCGGCCGACGAGATGGCCGCGCTCTGCCTCGACGTGGTCCTGCCGGACCTGCCCTTCTCCGCCGGCGACGAGGTGGCGGTGCTCGTGAGCGGGCTCGGCGCGACGCCGGTGATGGAGCTCTACATCTTCTACCGCCGCGTCGCGCAGCTCCTGGGCGAGAGGAAGATATCGATCCACCGGCCCTACGTCGGCAACTACTTCACGAGCCTCGAGATGATGGGCGTGACGCTCACCGTGCTCAGGCTCGACGACGAGCTTCGGGAGCTCATCGACATGGATGCATACTCGATGGGCCTTCGCCAGGCGGCGGTGTAGGGAGCGGCGCATGGCAGAGGGATTCGCGAACGAAAAGGGCAAGATCATCGTCGAGCGCATGATCGCGGTCATCCACGAGAACCGGGCTCGCTTGAGCGAGATCGACGGGGCGATCGGCGACGGCGACCACGGCGTGAACATGGACAAGGGGTTCTCGCTCGTGGAGAAGGAGATCGCCGGCGAGGAGATGTCGATGTCCGACGCGCTGAAGACGCTCGGCAGGACGCTCGTCATGGAGATCGGCGGGTCGATGGGCCCGCTCTACGGGTCGATGTTCCGGAAGATGGCGCGCGCGAGCCGCGACGAGGAGACCGTGACCGCGCAGACGCTCGCCGCGATGCTCGAGGCGGCCTCCGAGGCGGTGCGCGAGCTCGGCGAGGCGAAGCCCGGCGACAAGACGATCGTCGACACGCTCGACCCGGCGACCCGCGCGGTGCGTGAAACGGCCGACGACGGCGCTGAGCTCCATGCCGCTGTCGACGCGATGGTCGCCGCCGCCGAGCGCGGCTGGAAGTCGACCGAGGACATGGTCGCGAAGATCGGGCGGTCGGCGCGGCTCGGCGAGCGTTCTCGAGGCACGCTCGACGCCGGAGCGACGAGCTGTTACCTGTTGTTGAAGAGCATGGGCGAGACGATGATCGAGCTCGTCGACGGGGAGGACGCATGAGAGTGGCAATTGGGTGCGATCCGAACGCAGACGCGCTCAAGCGTGAGGTCATCGACGAGCTCGAATCGCTCGGCCACGAGGTCACCGACTTTGGCGGAGACGATCCGGTCTACGCGAACACGATCTTCAAGGTGGCCGAAGCAGTCGTCGCCGGCGACTACGACCGGGGCGTGGTCATGTGCGGCACCGGCCTGGGCGCGAGCATCGCGGCGAACAAGGTCCCCGGCGCGGACTGCGCGCTTCTGACCGACGCCTACCAGGCCGAGCGCGCGCAGCTCAGCAACAACGCCAACCTCATCGCGCTCGGCGCGCAGGTGACCGGCCCCAAACTCGCGCGCGTGCTCGTGCGCACCTATATGGCGAACACCTACGTTCCCGGCGGCCGCAGCGAGCCCAAGGTCGCGCGGATTGCGGAGTACGTGCGGGAGCACACGAAGTAGCACGCGGCCGCCGGGGTCCTTAAATTCTCCAATAACTAAATTGCTTGCGAAGGTAGAGCGGATGTGGTACGCTTCCGCGAGAGCAATACCCGCATCACGGAGAATGGATGGTACCAATGACTACGACCAAGCACATCGCCCGACGGCGCGTGGACCGCGGCATGCGAACGTTCCTGCTCGCCACGCTCGTGTTCGCGTGCACCGCCCTGCAGGCTCAGGCGCAGGTGCCGGCCCCTGGAGACATCGCAGCGCGCCTGCACCGGATCGCGGGCCTGAGCAGCGAGGCGCGCCAGGCTCAGGCGTTCCGCGACTACGTGGAGGAGCTCGATCGATCCGCCCGACGGGACGATCAGGACACCGACGGTGCATACCGGCAGATCGCAGCCGGCGTCGCTGCAGACCTCAGACGGATCCGGGCGAACCGAGACCATCGGGAGATGATGATCGCCGTTCGATCGTACGCCCGCTCGCTCGAGGCGCTCGCATCGGTGGCCGGGTGGCCGTCCGGCGATCGGCCTCCGGCATCAGACGCCGAGGAACGCGTCTCTGCTCGGGCGCTCGCGCGCGACGCGGCGACAGCGCAGGAGAACGCGGCCGATGCCGATGCGCCGGGGGAAACGACGGATGCCCGCGCGCCGGAACCGCCGGCCTCCACGACCGGAGCCGACGAATCGGCCTCCGCCGCCGCGACAAGCGCGTCCGGGCCGACGCTCTTCGCGCATCTGACGACAGGGCTCACGATGGAGCAGGTTGTCCGGGGCGTGGATCACCCGCGCTGGTTCGTCTACCGCGGTCGTGGCAGCAACGACGACGAACTTCTATTCAGCGGAAACGGACCGCTGGGCGGCGGTGACGCCGACTACGTCCTGCGCTTCGACGACGGCGGGCTGTCGCTCGTCGAAGCGACGTACGCGGACGCATCCGCCCGTACGTTCACGGCGGTCCGGGATTCGCTGGACGCAGACGACGGGCTCTCGCTCGAGCACGAGGAGCGCGGCGAAAACGGACACACGGGAGAGCCGGCGGTGATCGACGCGACAGCCGAGGGGTTCGTCGCACGGCTCGAGGGCGGACCGCGAGACGTGATCGACCTCCGTTACGCGAACGCAGACGAAACCCGCCGGGTAAACGTCGCGTGGACCGAGGGCAGGTCGCTCGTTGTGGTCTATCGCGCAGGAACGGAAGCCGCCGCGGTCAGCACGCCGTCGCGGGAGCAGAGGCCCGCCGAGATCTCAGAGACCGAGCCTGACGATACGACGTGGACGCACACAGTGGAGCGCGACGCGATCACCGACGAGACGATCCACGTCTTCACGAACGAGGCGGTCGAGGGCGGTCACTCGTTCGATCCGCCGGTCCTCCGCCTCGAGTGGGCCGGCGGCCGCACGCGCGCGCTCATCGACTGGCAGACGGTATACCTCGCCCTCGACGAGATCGAGGTGACCAGACGCGTCGACGACCGCGAACCGGAGACCTCCATACTCGCCATTGGACCGGAGACGACGCAGGTCGTCCTTCCCGACGGAGCCGACCTCGAGCTCATCCATCGGCTTCTGGACGCCTCAACCTTCGTCGCGAGAACGAAGCCGTTCTCGCGCGAACCGTCGACTCTCGTCTTCGACGTATCCGGGCTTCGTCCGCTCGTGGTCTCCGAACCGGACGTCTCCGGCTAGCTCGAGTCACCGCGGGAGTAGCCGGGTACCGCGGCGGAAACCCGCGAGCGGCCCCCTTCGCGCGGCGACGCATTCCGGGCGGTTCCCGCGGCCGTGCCGATGGCGGGCCGGATGCTCACGCGTGCAGCACGATCTTGTACGCACCCGTGCGGTCCTTGTTCGCCATGACCTCGAAGACTTCGGCCGCGCGCGAGACCGGAAACCGGTGCGTCACCAGCGACTTCACGTTGACCTCGCCGCCGGACATCAGCCCGATCGCTCCTTCGAAGTCCCCGTAGGGGTTGTTGGCCGACCTCGTCACGAGCCGTTCGCCGCTGAGGGCGAGTTGATTGACGGTGATCTCGCCGTCGTGCACCGCGAGGAGCGCGAGCGCCCCGCCCGGACGAAGCGCCCGCAACGCTGCGACGACCGTCTCGGGTGTGCCGATCGTGTCGACGATCGCGTCGTACTCGTCGGTGACGTCGAGGAAGGTCGCCTCGTCGAAGGAGATGCGCTCCGGGATGGGGTAGGCGAAGCCGGGCCACACCTCGAACTCCTCGGCCATCCCTCCGGGGTAGTAGTCCATCTCGCCCCACCCGGTCGCGTGCCCGATGTGCTGGACGTTCGCGCAGATGTTCTCGCGGCCCGCCCGGCACGCGGGGCGGACGCGGACGGCGTCGTCGCCCACGCGCGGGACGGGGATGCGCTCGACGCGCGGGTCGTCGGGACCGGCGAGGACGACCGACAGCGCTGTGGTTCGATCGGTGTGGTCCACTTCGTTCCTCCTGGGCCGCGGCGCCCGCTGCTGATGCCGGCGCGCCGGCCCCACGCTCACCGCTCCACGGTGACCGCGTAGTGCCCCTCGACGTACGGGAACCGTTCCTCGAGTCCCTCGGCCAGGCGAACGCCCATGCCCGGACGGTCCGGGAGAGCGAGCCGGCCGTCGCGGATAGCCGGAGGGTCGGCGAGGATCGCCCACTGCAGCGGCCCCTGCACCATGCACACCTCGAGCACGCGCGGGTTCGGCGAGGCGGCCACGAGGTGCGCGTTCGCCATGCCCATGAGGCCGTTGTGCCAGCTGTGCGGGCAGAAGTCGACGCCGTGCCGGTGCGCGGCCTCGGCGATGCGATGGGTCTGCGTGATCCCGGCGAGCCCCGCGTCGGGCTGGACGATCCCGTAGGCGCCGCGCTCGAGGTAGTCGCGGAACCGGTCGAGCGTGGCGAACTGCTCGCCCCCGGTGATGGGCATGTCCACGGCCCGGTTCAGCCGGGCGTACCCGTCGATGTCGTCCTGCGGAATCGGCTCCTCGAACCAGATGAAGCCGAGCCGATCGAGCCCGCGCGCGATCGGCAGCGCCTCCTCCTCGGTCAGTCGCTGGTTTCCGTCGAGCATCAACTCGATTCTCCCGTCGACGGCACCCGCGAGGTCGCGCATATGGCCCAGGAAACGGTCGACGGTCACTCCGGCCCACGGCCATTCGGTCCCCATGCGCACCTTGCACGCGCTCCACCCCTCGTCGGCGTGGCCGAGCACCTCCTCGATGAGCTGCTCGGGCCGGTCGTTCCAGTCGTAGCGGCAGCCGCTCGACGCGTAGACCCGCACGCTGTCGGCCGCGTCAGCGTTCAGCATCGCGGCGATCGATGTGCCCTCGATCTGCCCGCGAAGGTCCCAGAGCGCGCAGTCGACGCCCGCCGCCGCGGCGTCGTAGCCTCGGTCGCGGCCGGTGGGCGTCGGAACGATCGCGAGGTCGCGCGGATCGCTTCCCACGAGCGTGGGCGCGAGCCACTCCACCCATCGGCGTATCGCAAGCGGCCATCCGTACGCGGATGCCTCCCCGATTCCAACGAGTCCGTCGTCGGTGGTGATCACCACGACCGCGCAGTCGGCCTTCACCGATCGGTACCGCGCGGTGATCCACTGATCCGCCCGCTCGTGGATGCGCGACAGGCAGACGGTCTCGACGTCGACGATCTTCATACGGCCTCCCGTTTCATGCCGGCTCCCGGTTCCCGCCTCGCGCCCGGGCCCCTACTTCAGCCCCAGCAGCTCCTCCCAGAGCTGGATGATCACCTGCTGCGCCTTCGGTCCGCGGCCGGAGGCGCGGGCGGCCTTGAAGATCTCGTCCACGAGCGCGGTCATCGGGGTGGGAACGTTGTTCTCCCGGGCGAGCGAGAGCGCGTAGCCGATGTCCTTGAACAGCACGTCGACGCTACCGCCGGGGGTGAAGTTGCGCTCGGCGATGCCGGGCGCGGCGACGTCGAGGACGGCCGAGCCTGCCCAGCCGCCGCGGATCGCGTCGTAGAGCACCTTCGGGTCCAGCCCCATCGTCTTGCCCAGCGCGAAGCTCTCCGCGATCACCGCGAACGTCGAGCCGACGATCATGTTGTTCACGAGCTTCGCGACCTCGCCGGCACCCACGTCGCCCACACGCACGACCGACGAGCCGATGACCTCGAGCACCGGCCGCGCGCGATCGACGAGCTCCTCGGGACCGCCCGTCATGATCGACAGGCTCGCGGCCTTCGCCCCGCCCTCGCCGCCGGAGACCGGCGCGTCGATGAAGCCGATGCCGCGCTCCTCGAGCGCCGCGGCGACGCGCGCGGTGACGGTCGGCTCGGTCGTGCTCGTATCCACGACGAGCGAGCCGCCGGCCATCGAACCGGCGAGCCCGCCGTCACCGGTCGCCACCGCCTCGACGATCGCGCTCGACGGGAGCGACATGAGCACGAGGTCGCAGCTACCGCCGAGCTCGGCGACGCTCGCCGCGCCGCGGGTGCCGTCGGCCGACTCCTTCGCGTCGGTTACCGCGTCGATCTTCGCACTGTCCACGTCGAACACGACGATCTCGTGCTTCGCGGCGAGGTGGCGCGCCATGTGCCCGCCCATGATGCCCAGTCCAACAAACCCAATCTTCATCCTGCCCTCCGGTAGTGATGGTGCGCGAGTCGCGCGGCTACGAGCGCGCGAGGTAGAGCGCGTACTCGGCGAACTCCGGGTTCGACGCGACGATGCCGTCGCCCTCCGCCGTCGGCGCGATCGTCGTTCCGGCGGTCGCCGGTCCCTCGTCGACGACGATCTCCTCCATCGCCAACGGATCGCCGGCACCGGGCCGGTAGCAGACGAGGTTCTTGCTCCCGCCGCGGTTGCCGACGACCGCGACCGGCTCCCCGGCGAGCCGTCCCACCGACAGGCCGTGCCCGAAGTCGAGCGTCGCCGAGTAGACGCGGCCCCATCCGGTCGCCCCGTTCTTGTAGACGGCGAACGTGTCGCCGTGAAACGGCTCGATCACCGCGAGCTCGTCCTCGCCGTCGCCGTCGAGGTCGATCAGGCCCATCTCGCTCACCTCGTGATCGAGCAGTTTCGTCGAGCGCCACGGCTCGACCGCGTTCCCGCTCGCGTCCTCTTCGCCCGGAAGCGCGAGCGCGAACACGCCCTCGGTCGCGGAGACGAGGAGACTCCGCACGCCGTCGATCGCCCCGGGTGCGAGGCCGTGGTTCCGGTGCACGCCGTCGAGAACGACCTGCGCGTCCCACGGACCGTCGAGACCGCGCGGAATCGGATAGACGTAGACCGCCCCCGGCTTCGACCAGTCGTCGCGCGAGTCCTTACCGCCGCAGACGGTCGCGGCGATGAGGTAATCGCCCACCGGCGTCGCGACCGACGCGATCCTGTGCACGAAGGGAAGGTCGATCACTCGCCCGCCCTTCCAGGGGACCGACAGGCCGTCGACCGCGCGGTAGAGATGGATGCCTGCGGTGGCCGCGTCGAAGACCGGGTAGAAGCCGGTGATGATGAACAGCGCGTCGTCGCGCTCCGGCACCGCGGCGAACCCCATCGTTCCGCCGGGCTCGGTCGCGATGACGCGCGGCTCGAGCCGCGGACCGTCGAAGGCTACCGCCGGACCGTGCGCCTCGCTCGCGGCGAGGACCCGATCGGCCCCGGCCACCCGTGCCTGCGAGACGGCGTAGCCCATCTCGGCGTCGGACAGTTTCCGTTTCTCGAATCTCATGTGGCAGCTCCTTCGCGCAGGTACGCGACGTCGTCGGCTGTGAGCTCGACGTCTGCGGCTGCGAGGTTCTCGTTCAGATGATCGACGTTGGTCGTTCCGGTAATCGGGATACAGGGGAAAGGCTGGTGCAGCAGCCACGCGAGCGCGATCTGGTTCGGGCTCAGACCCTTCTGCGCCGCAATTTCCCGCGCGCGCTCGAGCCGGGCCCTACTGCCCGGCGAGTCGAAGCTCGAGGGTTTGGGCTCGCGACCGGAGAAGTAGCCGCGCGCGGTCGCGGTGTAGGCGACGAGCGGCAGGCCGGATCGCTCGTGGAAGGCGAGGTCGTCGTCCTGCGCGTAGACCCCCTGATCGCCGTGCGGTTTGGGCGGCGGGGTATCCTTTACCGCGAGGCTCCACTGGACCTGCGAGGCGACGAATCCGTGCAAGCCGCGGCTCGCCGCGTACTCGTTGGCCGCCTCGAGCCGCTCGTGCGTCCAGTTGCTCGCCGCGATCGCGCCCAGATTGCCGGCGGTGATCTCGGCGTTGAGCATCTCTACGATCTCCGCGACGCTGAAGCGGGTATCGTCGCGGTGCAGGTAGTAGAGATCGAGCCGATCGACCTCGAGCCGCCCCAGGCTGTCCTCGATGTCAGCGTGAACACGGCCCGGATCGAGCCACCGATCGACCGTGCGATACCCCGGAAGACCGGGGTGACCGCCCTTCGTCGCGATCACGAGGTCGCCGCGGCCGCGCTCCTTGAGGTAGCGGGCGATCGTCGTCTCGCTCGAGCCGGCCCCGTAGCGCGTCCAGAACGCGTACACGTGCGCGGTGTCGATGAAGTTTCCGCCGGCGTCGCGGTAGGCGTCGAGCAGGCGCGCCGCCTCGTCATCGGTCATGTCGACGCCCAGGTCGGCGGTGCCGTAGGAGATCGAGGAAACCGTCAGATCGGTCCCTGGCAGGTTCATGCGCTTCATAGCTCCCCCCTGATGGTCCGATCAGAGTAGCATCGTGTGGCGGGCGGCTCAAGCGAGGTCGACACCGACGCACCCGCCGATGTACCTTTCGCTCGATCGTGCGCGCTCACCGAACCGTCAAGCGAACCCTCGTCGCCGCTCTCCGCTACGCCCGCGACCATCGCCGCGGCCTGAAGGAGATCGGGGAGTTCCTCGTCTTCGCAGGCGTGGCGGCGGCGGTCGTCGCGATCGGCTCGAGCCGCTTGAGCTACGACTGGCAGTGGTTTCGCGTGCCCCGATACCTGCTCGACTCCGCGGCGGAGGGTCTGCGGCCCGGCGTCCTGCTTCGCGGCCTGGGCACGACGCTGCAGATCTCGGCGCTCGGCCTGGTGCTCGCCGCGGTAATCGGCCTCGTGACCGCGCTCTTCCGCCTCTCGCGGTCGGTGACGGCGAACCTCATCGCGCAGGTCTACCTGGAGGCGGTGCGCAACACCCCGCTACTCATCCAGCTCTTCCTCGTCTACTTCGTCATCGCGCCCATCGTCGGCCTCTCGCCCTTCGCGTCAGCGGTGGTCGCGCTCAGCCTCTTCGAGGGCGCGTACGCCTCGGAGATCATCCGCGGGGCGATCGTCAGCATCCCCCGTCACCAGTGGGAGTCGTGCTACTGCCTGGGCCTCGCGTCGATCGACACCTACCGCCACGTCGTGCTGCCGCAGGCGCTTCGGAGGATCCTGCCCCCGCTCACCGGGCAGGCGGTGTCGCTCGTGAAGGACTCGGCGCTCGTAAGCACGATCGCGATCTCCGACCTCACGATGGCCGGATCGGCGACGGTTTCAAACACCTTCCTCACCTTCGAGATCTGGTTTACCGTCGCCGCGATCTATCTGATCATCAACGGACTGCTCTCGTTGTTGTCGCATTTCATCGAACTCAAACTCCGGATCAGCTGATGGACGAACCCGACGTCATCGTGTCGGTACACGACATCTCCAAGACCTTCCCGGGCGGAATCCAGGCGGTGAGAAACATCACGATGGAGATCCACCGCTCGGAGGTCGTCTGCGTGATCGGACCGTCGGGTAGCGGCAAGTCGACCTTCCTCCGCTGTCTCAACGGACTCGAGGACGTCGACTCCGGCGCGATCGTCGTCGACGACATCCCGCTCGATCACAGGCGGGAGCACCGCGACGAGATTCGCCGCGAGGTGGGGATGGTCTTCCAGTCGTTCAACCTCTTCCCGCACATGACCGTCCGGCGCAACGTCGGGCTCGCGCAGCGCCGGGTGCGCGGGAAGAGCCAGGAGGAGGCCGATGTGGTCACAACGTCGCTCCTCGAGAAGGTCGGCATCGCCGACAAGATAGACGCGTACCCGGCGCAGCTCTCGGGGGGACAGCAGCAGCGGGTAGCGATCGCGCGCGCGCTCGCGATGAATCCCAAGGTCATGCTCTTCGACGAGGTGACGAGCGCGCTCGACCCGGAGATGATCGGCGAGGTTCTCGCGGTCATGCGCGATCTCGCGAACGAGGGGATGACGATGGTCGTCGTCACCCACGAGATGGGATTCGCGCGCGAAGTCGCCGACCGGATCGTCTTCATGGACGAGGGAGCGGTCGTCGAGGAGGCCGGAGCACAGGCGTTCTTCTCCGCCCCCCGCGAACCGCGGGCGCAGGATTTTCTCAGCAAGGTCCTGTAGTCGAGCGTGACGCTCCGCGACCAGAGGAGTATATTTCGCGAGACGCAGAGGAGGAACTATGAAGAATATATCGATTCTCTCTATGGTGGTCGTGCTCGTGGCCGCCGTCGCACTCGTCGGATGCGGCGGCAAGGCGGAAGCCGGCGACGATACCGCGGGCACCGGCGAGACCGAGTCGACGAGCCTGCTTGACGAGATCGTGCGACGCGGGACGCTCCGCGTGGGCATGTCGACCTTCGTCCCCTGGGCGATGCAGGACAAGGACGGCGAGCTCATCGGCTTCGAGATCGACGTCGCGACCCGCCTCGCCGAGGACATGGGCGTGGAGGTCGAGTTCGTGCCGACGCAGTGGTCGGGTATCATCCCGGCGCTCTTGACCGGGCGGTTCGACGTGATCATCGGGGGGATGGGTATCCGCCCCGACCGGAACCTCAGGGTGAACTTCTCGATCCCGTACGACTACAGCGGGATGTCGATCGCCGCGAACGCGAGCACGGTCGCGGGCTTCACGAGCCTCGGCGACTTCAACTCGGCAGACGTCACGATCGCCGCGCGCATCGGGACGACGGCGGCCGACGCCGCGCAGAAGTACCTGCCCGACGCCGAGCTGCGCCTCTTCGAGGCGGAAACGCAGGCCGTGCAGGAGGTCCTGAACGGGAGCGCGGACGCGATCGTCGCTTCGGCGCCGCTTCCGGCCTACCTCGTCGTCGACAACCCGCAGACGCTTTACCTGCCGCTCGACGAGACGTTCACGAAGGAGCCCATCGGCTTCGCGCTTCCCAAGGGCGACCTCGACCTGCTGAACTACTTCAACAGCTGGATCACCGTCGTCGAGGCCGAGGGTTGGCTCGCCGAGCGCAAGCAGTACTGGTTCGGCACGAGGGACTGGGAAGACCAGGTTGAGTAGTTTTCCCGGGGCGCACAGGCGGCGGTTCACGCTGCTCGACGCGGCGCTGCTGGGCGGGATCGCGCTCGTCGTGATCCTGCTCGCGCGCCGCGTGCGCACCGACCTCGTCTACGAGTGGAACTGGTCGGTCATCCCGCAGTACCTGCTTCGCCGACAATCGGACACCGGGAACCTCGTCGCGGGGGTGCTGATCCGCGGGCTTCTGACGACGGTCAGGCTCGCGGTCTGGTCGGCGCTCGGCGCGCTCGTGATCGGCGTCGCGGTAGGCGTGCTGCGAATCGCGAAGAGCCGCTCGGCCCGGGCGATCGGACGCGTCTACGTCGAGCTCGTCCGCAATACGCCGCCGCTCGTACTCGTCTTCATCTTTTTCTATTTCATAGGGAACCAGGTCACGACGGCGCTCGGGATCGACGCGTGGATTCGCGCCGCCGGTCCGGGCACGCGACGCATCGTGACCGTACTCTTCTCAGAGCCGGCGCGCTTCGCCGAGTTCCTCACCGCCGTGATGACGCTCGCCGTCTACGAGGGCGCGTACATGGCGGAGATCTTTCGCGCCGGCATCCAGTCGGTCGAGAAGGGCCAGACCGAGGCGGCCTCCGCCATCGGGCTCACCCGGACCGACCAGTACCGCTTCGTCATCCTGCCCCAGGCGTTCCGCACGATCTCTCCGGCGCTCGCCGGGCAGTTCATTTCGACGATCAAGGACTCGGCGATCGTCGCGGTGATCTCCGTCCAGGAGCTCACCTTCCGCGGGCTCGAGCTCATGTCCGCGACCTTCCGCACCTTCGAGGTGTGGATTACCGTCACCGTGCTCTACTTCCTGCTCACCGGCGGCCTCTCGCTCGCAGCGCGCGCGCTCGAGCGACGGCTCACGCAGCGCGCCGCTCGCTGAGCGCGGCACCGACTACTCCGGCGGCTCGACCGCTTCCGGCTCCGACTCCCACGCAAAGAACCCGCGCACGCCGGTGACCCGTTCTACGATGAGGCCCGCCGTGACCACGGCGCGGGCGTGGTCGACCTCGTCGAGAAAGGAGACCGCGAGGCGGTAGAGCTCCGGATCGAGCTCGGCGAGCCGCGCGAGGATCTCCTTCTGACGGGGGATGAAGCGGCCGGCGCGGCGGAACGCCTGCTGCAACGCCTCCCACACGGCGCGCTGCGCGAACAGACGCGCGGTCCGGGGGTCCGTTTCGACAACGTCGGTCGCGTCCTCGCAGAGCGAGCCGATCAGGTACTTCGGCTCGACGCGCTCGTGCGGCGGGGGCGGCCCGGCGTCGAGCGCACGCTGGGCCCGCTCGCGCAGCCGATCGAGCACGCCTTCGGGATCGTAGACCGGGAACCCGGTCGCGAGCATGTGCGCGGTAAGCGGCCGCCCGTCCTCGCCTTCCGCCGCGAGGTACCCCACAGCCGCGTACTCCGGGTTCACGAAGATTTCCGCCGGAACGCCGTTGAAGAACCGCTGCAGCCGCTGCCGCCACGGCTCGGCGTGGATGACGTAGAGGTCAAGATCGCTCGACCGGTCGGGGGTGCCTCGGACGATCGTGCCGCAGGCGGCGAGCGCGGTGAGCGTGGGGAACCGCCCCGCGATGAAGGCGACCGCCGCCCGGAGCGCGGTCGCGTACGGCTCGTCGAGCGACGGGAAGCAGAAGCGCGGGTCGCAGCCGGGGTCGCGGTGCGCGGTGCCGGGCGTGTTCGAGGTCATGCGAGCATCATGCGACGGTGGCGCGCGCCGGCGCAAGGCCCGCGCGAGCCGCCGATCTAAGTAGATCGCCCCCGGCGATCTACATCTCGACCAGCATCGCGATCCCCTGCCCGCCGCCGATGCACAGCGTCGCGAGACCGCGCTTCACCTCGCGCTTCGCCATCTCGGCGAGCAGCGTCACGAGGATGCGCGAGCCGGAGGCGCCCACCGGGTGGCCGAGCGCGATCGCACCGCCGTTGACGTTGACGATCGCCGGATCGATCCCGCCGAGCTCGCGCTCGAAGCCCTTGAGTACGGCGAGCGACTGCGCGGCGAAGGCCTCGTTGAGCTCGGCGAGCTCGACGTCGGCGA
>CAYWJH010000042.1:0-24334 GCA_964458555.1 uncultured Spirochaetaceae bacterium
CCGTCACGGTCGTCCCGTGCTCGTTCGCTCGCAGCGCTCCGGTTACCTCGCGTACCCCGGCGAGCGCGTCGATCGACCGCGCCACCGCGAGTCCGCGCCCCGACGCGACGACGAGCGTCAGCCGGTCGCCGGATACGCGATACGATTCGACGAGCTCGCCGTCCTCGAGCGTCGCCACGATCCGAGAGAGAAGATCCGCCGGGACGACCCCGGAGGGCGGCGGATCGACATCCGCGTGCGCCCGCAGCGTCTTCGCCTCGATCTCGAGCTCTGCGATCGCCGCGCGAGCGCGGCCGAGCGAGCGCCGCTCGGTCTCGAGCGCCTGCAGCTCGATGGACGACGAGGCGTGCGAGCGCAACGCGACCGTTCCGACGGTGAGCGCCGCGGCGAGCAGGATCCCGAAGGCAGCGAGCCGCATCCGCCGGCTTCGCGCGGCGACGTCCCGAAAGGCGAAGCGTGCGAGCCTGCCGGCGTGCGGGCGCCACGCCGACCGGCGTCGGTCCCTGCGCACCCGAAGCGCCTCCTCGGGTACCATCATCGTGCTGTGGCGGCGGCGCCTGGTCGACGCGTCGATCGCCCCGAGGGTGTCGCGAAGGGACGCCCGAGCGTAGAGCCGATGCGCCTCGAGACGCGCGACGAGGACGGCGGAGCGCGACGTGGGAGCCGGCCACGCGCGCGGCGGCGCGGAGGTGGAGAGCTCGCGGCTCAGCAGGACGACCAGACGGTGCGACGGACCGAGGTCTCTCGGTCGCACGAGCTTCGGCCCCGACTCTCCGAGCACCAGACGAGCGATCATGGCAACAGCTCCGCGTAGAGCCGAAACAGAGGCGCGACGAGCGTGACCACGAGTACGACGATCGCCGCCCCTACGACCACGATGAGCGCTGGTTCGAGGATCACCCCGAGCCGACGCGCGGTCAGCTCGACGCGCGTCGCGAGGCGCCCGGCCACCGTGTCTGCGGTTTCGGAGACGTCAGAGCCCGATCCGCACAGCAGGAACGGGTAGGCGCCCTCCGGCAGACCGGCCATAGCGCGCGCGAGCTCCTCGCCGACGAGCCCTCCGCGCGCGATCGACGCGGCGGCGGCGAGCAGACGCTCGGATACGACGGTGTTGCTCGCGCAGGCCGCCGCGACGCCGAGCGCTTCGACGAGCGGGATTCCCACGCGCGTGGTCCCCGCAAGCGCAGAGGTACACGCGAAGAGGTCGGCGACGAGCTCGTACGGACCGAGCAGCGGGAGACGCAGGCGTAGCCGATCCAGACGCGGCATCGAGCGCGTGCCTCCCCGCGAGCCGACCAGTGCGGCGATAGCAACGGCCACCGCGGCGAGCGCGGCGGAGACCGCCGTGGTCGCGACGCGTCCGCGCGAAATCAGCTCGAGAATTCCCGTGTCCGACCCGGCCAACGGCGCGAGCAGCCGGTGCGCGGCCGGAATCACGACGACGACCAGGGCGATCGATCCGGCAAGCGCGAGTCCCGCGACGAGGGCCGGGTAGAGCAGCGCACCGGTCGTCTCCTCGCGAAGCCGCTTCTTCGTGGCGAGGAAGCGGCGTGCGCGGTCGAACGACGACCGCGCGTCGCCGGTGGCGTCGGTGACGCCGAGCATCGCCACGTGGACCGGATCGAGGCGCGTGGCGCTCGCGGCGACGGCGGCGCGCAGCGCGAGGCCCTGTTCGAGGCCGCGCGCAACCGCGGCCGCGACCGAGCGTACCCGTCGGGCGTAGGATGAAGGGTCTGCGGCGAGCGCGCGGTACGCGTCGATTACCTCGAGACCGCCGCCCACGAGCGATGCGACCCCCTCGACGAGGCGCAACTCGTCGCGCGAGGAGAGCCGGGTCACGCCTCGAGCGCCCATTCGACCTCCCCGGTGCGCGTGATTCCACGCGCGACCTTCTCGCGCGCGTCAGCCGCGAATCCATGGTGCGTGCCGTCGTGACTTCCGAGCTCGAAGAGACCGGTCCGACCGCGGAACCCCGTACCGAAGCAGCTCGAGCAGCCGTGCCCGTTGCACGCCTCGCAGACCGTGCGCACGAGGCGCTGCGCGACCACGACGTGACCGACGAGGTGGAGGAGGGCGGAATCGACGCCCAGGCTGCCGAGCCTCTCGCCGACCGAGTGTGCCCCGCGGGCGTGCACGGTCGCGAGTACGAGATGACCGGTGAGGACGGCGCGGACGGAGAGCTCCGCGGTCGCCCGATCACGAATCTCACCCACCATGATGACGTCAGGGTCCTGGCGGAGTACCCGCCGCAGCAGCGAGTCGAAGGTGAGCCCGGCGCCCTCGTTCGTCTGGACCTGCTCGGCGCCGTCGAGACGATACTCTACGGGATCCTCGATCGTCACGATCTTTCGTCCGCCGCGGGCGATCTGGCGAAGCAGCGCGTGGAGCGTCGTGGTCTTGCCGCTGCCGGTCGGGCCGGCGATGAGCAGGAACCCCGATGTCCGTTTTACGAACGTCGTGAGCGCCTCGCCGATTCTCTCGGGCATGCCGAGCTCGCCGAGCGCGAGCGCCTGGCGCGTCTGCGGAAAGAGCCGGAGCACCAGCGACTCGCCTCCTATCGTCGGGAGCGCCGAGAACCGGACGTCGAAGCTGTCGTCCGCGAGGCGAACGGTGAACCGGCCATCCTGGGGACGACGGCGCTCGGCGGCGTTCAACCCGGACAGCACCTTCAGCCGGGCCGAGACCGCCGCGAACGTCGCCGCGGTCAGGGCGGTCTCCACGCGTCGGAGCACGCCGTCGGTACGGTAGCGCACCCCGACTCGGTCGTGGTGCGCCTCGATGTGAATGTCCGACGCGCGCTCGCGCGCCGCTTCGTTCAGCAGGCTATTGACGACGTTTACCGCCGGCGCCTCGTCGATCGTCGCCGAAATCCCCACGCCGAACGGTGCGTCGCGCGTCGGCCCGGTTGCCGGTGCCTGCGCGGCCGCTCGCTGGCGTGCGACGAGCAGCTCCCCTTCCGAGAGGCGGCGGAACACCACACGGCAGCAGTGATGGCTCTGCAGGACCTGCCGCAGCTGCTGCGTCGGTTCGGTGTCCACACCGACGGTTACGAGGCCCGGGCTCCGGCCGAGCAGGACGACCGAGTGCTCCTCCATGAAGGTCGCCGAGTAACTCACCGTGTGCCTCCGAACGAGCGATCGTAGATCTGCATGAGTGCCGCGTCCGTGTCGAGCACACCCGGCCGGCGTTCGATCTGCGGGACGATGTAGATCGCGAGCTCGGTCGTGTCGCTCGTCTCGTGACGAGCCGCGAAGAGACGGCCGAGTAGCGGAATCCGTGCGAGCAGCGGAGTCTCACGGACCGAGCTATCCTCCTCCTGTTGGCGCAGGCCGCTCAGGATGACCGGCGTTCCGACCGGTGCGCGAACGTGCGTGCGCACGACCTTCTCGCTCGTCGTAGGCGGAGTGCCCGTGGCCGACTCGTCGTTGCCGCGACGCGAGACCGACGCGGAGACGTCCATCGTCACCGCGTCCCCGTGCGCGCGTCCGGTGATCTCGACGATGAGCCCGGAGGTGATCTCGCGGACCACCCCGGTTCGCGCGTGCTCGCCGCTCTCCGGATCGCGTTCGAGGTCGCGGTAGCGATACGTGTTCGTGTTGCTGAAGCTCACCGAGCGGCCCGACAGCGCGTTCAGCGTCGTGTCGGCGACGATCGACGCGGAGGCGTTCCGCAGGCTCGCGTCGAGCCTGGCGGCGAACTGGTAGCCGAGCGTCGAGACGATGTCGAAGTCGAGCATGAGCAGGCTGCCGATGCGGGCGAGAAAGGCCTGATCGGCTTCCGGTGTCGTCGGTGCGTTGCTCAGGTCGATGTCGAAGTCGAACCCGTCGCCCTTCTGGTACTGGACGACGAGCAGGTGATACCGCACCGCCGGAACCGGAACGTCGATTGACGCGAGCTCGGCGAGGAAGCGCTCCCGCTCGTCCGCGCCTCCGACGTAGAAGAAGCGATGCGGATCGCCGGTGGGCACCACGTCTGCGGGCCGCGCAGACGGCGGCAGGACCTCGAGAAGGTGGTCGACGGTGACGTGGGCGAGCGTCAGGGGCGTCGCGTCGGGCGGGCGGTCGATCGTCGCGATCAGGCTCTCGAGCGCGCGCGCCTGGTCGTCGGTCAGAAGCGCGACGACCGCCTGCGAGCCCGGAAGCTCGACGAGCTCCACGCTCCGCAGGTGGCCCGGGAGTATCGCCGCGAGCTGCGACGGAGTGATCGCCTGCAGGTCGAATCGCCGATACGAGCGACCGCGGGGCGGAACGTCGAGCCGTTCGACGAGCGCCGTCGTTCGATCGACCGCTCCCGGTGCCCCGGTGACCGTGATTTCGTTCCGGCTGCGCTCGGCGCGAACGGACACGTCCGCGATGCGCTCCGAGGGCAGGAGCTCGAGGAGGGCCGCGACCGAAAGATGCTCGAGCGCGACCACGCGCGTGAGGAGAGCGCGGGTGGTGGCTGCGCGGGGTCGTGCGGGGACGACGTAGTAGAGGTCGCCGACCCGCCTCCAGGTCGCATCGGCCTGCTCGACGATCAGCGTGAGAAGCTCCTCGAACGATCGCCCCGCGTGGCGCATGGGACCGACGGGCGTCGCCGCGGTGGCGAGGAGCTGGTACTCCCGTCCGGCGGCGTCGAAGAGCAGCCGAAGAAGCTCGGCCAAGGTGGACGGTGCCGTGTCGAGCGAGTAGAGCGCGCCGTCGGCGGTGATCCCGGTGCCGATTCTCTGCTCGGGAGATCGCGCGTCGGCCTGCGCGATGCGCCATCCTCCGCCGGCCGCCTCGAGTCGGTACCCGGGCAGGCTCGCCACGAGCGACGCGAGCACCTCCTCGAGGGGAAGCCGATCTGCGTAGACCGCGACCCGGTGACTCGGGAGCGTGTCCGCTGAGATCGACGTCCGGGTGGTGCTCGCGATCCGCTCGACGACGAGTCCCGGGCGTACCCGCGGCGCTTCGACCGAGACGCGCCCGTCGTCGTGGGCGGTGACCCGCATCGCGGAGACGAGGAAGACCCCATCGGCCTCGTCCACGAAGAGGTCGAAGCGTCGGGCAAAGCCGCGCAGCGCCTCCTCGAAGTCGACGTCGTGGAAGTAGTAGGACGCCCGTCCCTCCACGCTCGCATCCGGGACGACCGAACGGCCCGCCGCCGCGCCGAGCGCTACGAGGATGTCGGCGACCGGCGCGTCGACGAACTCGAGGTTCGCACGATCGTCGGGAACCAGCGGATGCGCGACGAGCAGCGCCACGACCGCGAGCATCAGAAACCTGTCAGGCGGACCAAGCCGCTTCGATGAGCACAGCACCAATCACTCCTGCCACGAGATACGGGCCGAAGGCGATTCCTGCTTCACAACTCTCCGAGCGGCACCGTGCGCAGCGAATCCCTGCGACCGCGAGCGCGGCCAGCGACGCCGCGAGCACCCCCGCCAGACCGGCGATCGGGCCCGCGCACAGGTGGAGGGCAAAGCAGAGCCGGAGGTCTCCCCAGCCGAGGCCGCCCCTCGTTGCAGCGCGTGCGATCAGGGGTACGAGCGTGCCCCCCGTCGCGGCCGCGAGCACCGCCGGCCACGGCGGGAGGCGCAGCACGCCGACGAGACAGAGCACCCAGATCGCATCCCTGCTGATCGAGCGAGACATCGCCTCCGTGGCGGTGACCCGCAGCAGCACGGCGAAGAGCAGGAATGCGAGGCTCAGCCCGCCGGGCGCCGAGTAGTGAAGCAGCGATGCGAGACCGGGCGTAAGGATATGTGCGGAGACGGTCATGGAATGGACTACGGCAGAAATCGCCGTCCTGATTCACTGTCCGCCGCAGGAGGTCGCGCGATGCGTCAGGGAAGAGGCCGATGGAAGACGTGCGTGGGCGGAATGCTCCTCGCCGCGTCTGCGCTCCTCGCCGGGTGCGCGGCGGGCGGGTTGCTCGCGCAGGTCGCGATCCCGGTTGCGTACCGTTCGGTGACGCTCGTGACGGGCGACCGCGGCGCGCTCCACGAGACCGCCGGACTCTACGTCGAGCTCGCGAACGTGAGCGCGCGCACGATCACCGGCGTGGAGCTCGCCTTCGACCTCTACCGCGACGGGGAGCCGCTTCCCGCCGCGGGAGCGAACAGCTTCTCGGTGCTCGCCGAGACGCACCTCGCCGCCGGTGATACCGCGACGTTCTGCGTCTCGCTCGACACCGTGCCCGGCGCCGCCGACGAGGGAGTGGCCGCGCACCGTGTCCGCGCCCGCACGGTCACCTTCTCCGACGGGACGCGATGGGTGAACTCAGGCGGTCACGTCTATCGCGAGGAGGCTTCGTGAGGCGCGCGACGCGGGTCGGACGGTTGGCTGCAGCGCTCACCATCTCGCTCCTCGTTCTCGGATGCGCTCCGCCGACGATGCTCGATCCGGCGGCGGTGACCGAGCTCACGCGCACCGGCGCCGAGTGGGTGATCGTCGTCTACATGAGCGGCGACAACGAGCTCGAGGCGCAGGCGATCGAGGATCTGAACGAGATGGAGGCGGCCGGGCTGCGTGGCTCCGGAGTCACGGTCGTGGCGCTGGTCGATCGTGCCGAGGGTCACGATGCGTCGAACGGCGACTGGACCGGGACGCGGCTCTACGAGATTGCAGACGATCCGGACGGTGTCGACGCCTCGATCGTGTCGGTCCCGCTCGCGGTTCCGTCGCTCGGCATCGACCCCTCGGAACCGGACGTCGAGCTCGACATGGCGGATCCGCAGACGCTCGCGCTGCTGCTCGCGTTCGTGCGGGACACCTACGCCCCAGAGCACACTGCGCTCGTGATCTGGGGGCACGGCTCGGGGTACCGCAGCGACGACGTGCCTGGGCGTCCCCCGGCGTTCGGCGGGATCAGTCGAGCGACGAGCCACGACGACGCGTCCGGCGGCGACGCGCTCTACACCGCCGAGCTCGCCCGGGCGATCTCCGGGGCCGGCCTCGAGCTCATCGGCTTCGACACGTGCTTCGGCGCGAGCCTCGAGGTCGCGTACGAGCTTCGCGACGAGGCGGGGCTCATGGTGGCGAGCCAGTCGCTCGAGCCGGCCGACGGTTGGGAGTACGACGATCTCCTCGCCCGGTTCGCGTCGGGACCGCGGACCGCGGCGTCGCTCGCCGACGCGATCACGTCGAGCTACGCGACCATCTACGCCGGCGTCGCCGGTGCGTCCATCTCCGCGATCCGGCTCGATCGGATCGACGCAGTGACCGACGCGCTCGACGAGTTCGCGGGGGCTGCGCACGCGGGCGCTTCGGAGGCCGACGAGCGAGACGCGTTGCTCGCGACGCTGTTCTACGAGGCGGAGGATTTCTACACGACGCCTGGGGATCTGGCGATCGACGTGGCCGACGCGGCGCGCGTGGTCAGCGACCGCCATGGGTACGCGGGTGTGGAGGCGGCCGGGCTGGCCGGCGCGGTCGATGCGGCGGTCGTCTCTTCGTGGAGCGGGAGCGCGCATCCGCGCGCGAACGGCATCAGCGTTCACCTGATCCCGCTCGAGGCCGATGGGACCGCCGCCGCCTCGCACGACGAGGCGTACCTGCGGGGCAGCACGGTCGAACACCCGCTCGCCTTCGTCGCGGCATCCGCCTGGGTGCCGGCGCCGCTCGAGCGGTCGGGGCTGCTGTATCGGCTCTTCTACGAGGTGCTGTAGCCTGGTCCGGCTTCAGGGCTTCCGGTGGCGGAGGCCCGGGGTTCGGTCACATCCCCCAACGAGTCAGCTTTCTGCCGCATAGCAGGTACTTGTAGCCGGACGTATCGTGGCGCGGGAACTCGAAGACGATCAGCCGGCGGGAGTAGTAGAACTCGATCTGATCCTGGTACACCACGTTCAGCCCGCGTATGTTCTGCCAGCGAAAGCTCTGCACCTGTCCTCCGGGTGAGCAGAAGCGCAGCCCGTGCACGTGGAGAGAGAGTCGTCCCACGGCCCGCCGGGCGGGTCGCACCATCCGGTAGCCGGTCGAGAGGCTTACCGGCTCGTCCCGAAAGATCTCTTCGCCGAGCGGCTCTTCGACGCCTGCGCGGTGCGTCGCAGCGGCTGCCCGTGGCACGCTCGCTGCCGCAGCACGTTCTGCAAGATACGCGTCGACGAAGCGCTCCTGATCTCGGGCCCACTCTCCAATCGTGGCGTGCACGACCGGGACACGGCCGCCCTCCGGGTCAGGTAGAAACCTCCCGCGGCCGGAGAAGCGCACAGAGTATCCACATGAGGTGCAGAACAACCGGCGCCGTTCGCTCTTCATGCGGTTGAGCGATGCGCACTGCGGGCAGTAGAAGAGAAGAAGCTGCATCGGTTCGGCCGCACGCCGGGACGTATACACGACCTGCCTCTTTTTCTGGTACTCATCTTCATCGTGGAACATCACCTGCTCCAGTCGGAGCCGGATTTCTCCTACGCCCATGCGAAGAATCTCCTCACGCGACAGCGCCAGGCGGTACTCGACGGCGATGCGTCCTCGTCTGGACCTGAACGCCCAGCGCGGCAGCGAACGATACGCTCCTTTCAGTACGGGGACGATGACCGGAACCCGAGCGGCCTTCACGAGCTTCGCGGTCGAGGGGATGAGAGGCAGCGTTACACCATCCCACGTTCGTTCCCCCTCACCGAAAATCCCGACGACCCTTCCCGCGCGAAGGAGCCGCATCACAGTCCGCAATGCTCCGAAGTCATCCCTGAGCTTTGACTTCGCAATCGCACCGAACCTCCTCAGCCACCACGACGCGAACGAGCTGCGGAAGTTTGCGTCGGAAGCCACGAAGTGAATCGGATCACGGTTATGGAAGCTCACGATCAGGGGATCCCAGGTCATGACGTGATTCGGGATCACGAGATAGGGAGGGTGCACGTCGCGGAAGATCTCCTGGTTCTCTGCCTCGATCCGATAGTACCACCGCATGGCTACCTGCAACGGCGGACGAACCAGATCGTGTAGCCAACGGTATGCGCGTGTCTCCTGAGGCCGCTGGCGCCCCGCAGAGCTCTGTCTGGAGTATGGTGTCAAAACACCTGGAGTCTACAACCTGGTCCGAGCTCAGGGAACCCGTATACGTTGCGCCTGAGATTCATGATACTTGATCTGTGGAAAGTGAAACACGCGGCGCAGACACGGTGAAAGACCTCACGACCCGCCTGCGGGCAGAAGTGAAGCGAGCGTTCGTGGGAGACGACACGACGATCGACACGGTTCTCGTCGGCTTCCTGAGCGGCCTGAACGTCCTCATCGAGGACATCCCGGGCGTCGGGAAGACAACGCTCGCACGGTCGCTCGCCCGCGCGAGCGGGCTCGACTTCGCCCGAATTCAGTTCTCGCCCGACTTGCTCCCGGGCGATGTGACCGGTGTCACCGTCTGGTCGCAGGAACAGCGCGAGTTCGTCTTCAAGCCCGGTGCGATCATGCGCCAGTTCGTGCTCGCCGACGAGCTGAACCGGGCGTCCGCGAGGACTCAGTCGGCGCTGCTCGAGTCGATGCAGGAGCAGTCGGTGACCGTCGACGGCAGGACCTACGGGCTGCCACAACCGTTCTTCCTCGTCGCCACCCAGAATCCGCTCCAGTTCGCCGGGACGTTCCGGCTTCCCGAGGGGCAGCTCGACCGCTTCGGCCTCTCGGTCTCCTTTGGCTATCCGGCAACCGACCAGGAGATCGAGATCATGGACCTGCTCGAGTCGCAGGAACCGCTCGCGGCGTTGTCCGCCGTCGCCTCTCCTGAAGAGATCGCGCTCGCGCGCGGCACGATTCGATCCGTCCGGGTGCATCGGGACATCAAGCGATACCTCGTCGCGATCGCCGAACGCACCCGCAGGAACCGGTACGTCCGCCTGGGAATGAGTCCGCGGGCGTCGGGGCATCTGATGCACGCGGCCCAGGGCAGGGCAGCGGCGCAGGGACGCGACTTCGTGATTCCGGAGGACGTGCGGGAGATTGCGACCGCCGCGTTACGCCACCGGCTCATCCTGGCACCGGAAGCTCGCATGGAGGAGAAGCGCCCGGTGGACGTGGTGAAGGATGTCCTGGAGGCGATACCGCTGCCGACGGGAATCTCGTGATCAGCCCGATTCGTCTGCGTCCCGGTCGCACCGCCGTCTACCTGCTCGCGCTCTCGATCGTCTACCTCGCCGGCGTATACCTGGGAGGAACGCTGCTCGTCGTCTGGTACGCCATGCTCCTCCTGCCGCTCTTCTCGCTCGCTCAGATGATCGCCACCCGGGTCGGATTGCGATACCACCAGGAGTTCTCGAACGATCATCCCGCGAAGGGCGAGGCGGTCGGCTACTACCTCTCGGTCACGAATGAGACCAGAGTCCCGTCCGCGCCGATCACGGCGAGTTTTCACATGGGCCGCGTCGAACGGGGTCTCGACACTCGCCGGTTCCAGCTCCGGGCGCACGAGACCCGCAATATCGATCAATCCGTTCGATGTCCGTACCGGGGCGTCTACACCGTCGGTCTCGATCGGCTCGTCGTGTGGGACCTCTTTGGCTGGATCGGCTTCACCGTCCCGGTCTTCAGCCGCACGTTTTACGTCTACCCGCGGGTCCTGTCGCTGCCGTCGGCGCTGCCGGGATTCGAGACCGAGCACGCCGTCGCACAGAGCCCGTCGGCAGGGGTGGAGATCGACTATACGCTCTACCGGAGCCTCCGTCCCTACCGGCCGGAGGACGATGCACGGCACATCTCCTGGAGAAAGCTCGCGGCAGTGGGAGAGCCGCTGGTGAAGGAGTACGACACCGCCGCGGAGCCGGGGGTCACGATCTGTATGGACACCCGCCCGACCGGATCCGGAGTGACCGCGCTCGCGACCGAGGACGGGGTGATCGAGATCGTCGTGGCGCTGGCGAAGCACTACCTCGACCGCGAGGTTCCCGTCTCGATCGTGACCGGCACGGACGTGACGCGTATCGACCCGGGCGACGAAGCTGAGTTCGCGCGTTTCCACAGTCGCACGATCAGCTTGTTCTTCCGTTCGCAGGTCTCTCCCGCGCTGCTCTACGAGTACCACCGGTCGGAGGCCGCGCTCTCCGAGGGGACGGTGATCTTCGTGACGCACGTGCTCGACCCTGAGGTCTTCGAGCTCGTCGAGCGAAGCGGCGGCCGCGCGGTGCACGCGGCGGCGATCGTAGACGTCGCCGGCTTGTCGGATGACGAGCGGGGGCGCGGGGAGCTGATGAAGCGCTCGCTCCGTGAATCCGGTGGCGAGTTGATCCTCGTCGAATCGGCCGATGAGCTCACAGAGGAGTTGGCACAGTGGCGCGCACCCTCGGCGTAACGCTGCGCTCGCTGGCGGCGATCGCCCTTGCCGTGGCCCCGACCGTCGCCGCCTACGAGCTCCTCGACGCGACGGGTCCACTCGTCGCGGTGGTCGGGTGGGGCGTCCTCTTCTCGTTTGCGCTCACGCTCTCGAGGGAGCCCATCCCACGAGGAAAGAGCGTCGCGTGGCTCGCTCGCGGGCTGGGCGTGCTGGGCGCGCTCGTGCTCATCGCCGACGTGGTGATCATCCCGCTGTCCGCCTATCTCGTGTGGTTCGAGCTCGCCGCCGAGGGCAGCGCCCGGGGCGCGGTCTCCTTCGTCTTCGTGATGCTCGTGGGCTATGGCTCTGCGCTCTTCGCGGCACACGTGACGTACCGGCCGCTGATCGTATCGGCGGCGTACGTGGGCTGGCTGAGCTTCCTCGCGATTCCGGTTTTCTCGCGACCCGAGCCGGTCTGGATCCTCGCCGGCGCCGCGCTCTCGGTGATCGTGGCCGGGGCCGCGCGCGGCTGTCACGGTATGGCGAGGCTGCGCGCCGTCGGCCACGCGACGATCCTCGCCGTCCTCACGATCTCGAGTGCGCTCGGACTCGCGCGCGTCACCGCACCCGAGGGTAGCCGCTTCGTGAACGACGTAGTGAGCCCGGCCTTTCGCGATGCGATCGTCACGTTCTTCCCGAACTTCCCGATCGTCTACGACGTACCCGGGTACGGGTATCGATTCTCCTCCACCGACCTCTCTCGATCGCCCGTTCTCTCCAACCGCGCCCTCTTTCGCGTGAGCCCCGTGCCCGGCGGGTCGACGTATCTTCGCACCGAGGTCTTCGACCGGTTCACCGGGTCGGGGTGGCGTGTCTCACCGCAGGTCGCCGCCGCGTCGGAAGAGGAGGATGCTCGTGTTGCCGACGCGCCCGGAGAGCCGGTACCGCTGTCCACGGACGACGAGGCCGACACCGCGGCATCCCTCGATCGGTCGACGCTCACGCGAACGGAAGTGACCATCCTGGCCGATTTCTACTCGGCGCTTCCACACACGCTCGACACGACGGCGGTCGCCGTCTCCGGCCGTGACACGATCGTCTTCGAGCAGTCGGGCAAGGCCCTCGGATACGTGCTCTCCGACCCCCTGCTCTACGGCGCTCGCATCGATCTGCTGCGGGCAACGAGCTCGCGATCGCGCGCGGCTGCGGAGGTCGCCGGGGCTCCTGAAGACGTCGCGGGTCCGGAGCACGCCGAAGCCTACCTCCAGGTGCCTCCTGATCTCTCGCCCGATCTCGAGGCGCTTGCGACCCGGCTCCTCGGCGAGACCGACTCCCAGACGATCGTCAATACGCTTCGATTCCTGCGAGACGGGTTCGAGTACACGCTCGAGCCCCCGGGACTCCGAGAGCGCGACCGCTTCCTCGAGGCGTTTATCGAGGAGCACCGACGCGGGTTCTGCGTCCACTTCGCGACGGCGTTCGTCGCCTTGAGCCGCATGCAGGGCATCCCGGCGCGCTACGTCACCGGATTCCTCGTTCGGCCGCCGCCGCCCGAGGAGTACGGGGCCGCACTCGGGCCGGAGTACGGCGACGGGGTCGTGGTTTCAGGGTACAGCGCCCACGCCTGGGCGGAGGTGTTCCTGCCCGACGTGGGGTGGCGAACCGTCGAGGCGACCCCGCCCATGCAGCCGGTAGGATACGAGGACACCTTCTTCGAACGGTTCGAGTCGATCAGGAACGAGGGACGCACCTTCCCGCAGCTCTCCGAGATTCTTCGCGAGCAGCTTTCGAGCCCTGGTCGTCGCCGCGGCCTCGCGTTCGAACTACCCGAGCTTCCGCTGTGGCTGTGGGGACTCCCCTTCGTGGTTCTCGGCGGTGCCGGGGCCGTGCTCGTGTGGAGGTCCCGGGACACGGCCACCCGATTCAAGTCGACGATGCGGCGGATAGTGAGACGGAGCGTCGGAAGCGGAGCCCCGTCGCCGGAGACCGCCGGCTGGACCGGCTGGTCGGCGCACGGCGATACGAACGCACGGCGCGTGGCTTATCTCGCGCTCGCCGTCTCCTTCGGCGGCCGACGCCCAACCCGTCGCGACGTGCGCTTTCTCAAGCTCTACAGGCGGTGGCTGTAAAGGTAAACCAGGGCGCACGCGTCGATGAGCAGATACACGGTGGTCCGCCGGCTACACGAGCGCCGGCGCAAGCTCTGCGCGCACGCGACTCCACGTCGCCGCGAGCGTCGCCGTAATCCCGTCGTCGTGGTCGACCGGATACGGGGTGAGCGTCGTGAGCGCCTCCGGGACCGCGCGAGAGAACGGGATCTCTCCCAGCCACGCGATCGCCTGTTCGGCGGCGATGCGGCGCAGCTCGTCGGTGCGGTGGGGGGCGAGGTCGGCCTTGTTGACGACGAGACCGACGGGGATGCGAAAGTGCCGCGCGAGGTCGACCACCCGCAGCGTGTCGTGGATGCCGCTGGGCGTGGGCTCGGCCACCAGCAGAACGTAGTCGGTCCCCGTGATCGCGGACTTCGCGGCGCACCCGGTTCCCGGCGGACCGTCGATGAGGATCCAATCAACGCCGGCCTGCAGCGCTCGTTCGGCGGCGACGTCGCGGACCTTCGCGACGAGTTTCCCGGAGTTTTCCTCGCCCGGTTCGAGATGCGCGTGGACGAGCGTTCCGTAGGGTGTCCGCGAGACGCACCAGCGTCCGCGGCGCTGCTCGGCGAGCGCGACGGCGTTCTCCGGGCAGACGTACTCGCAGACGCCGCACCCTTCGCACGCGATCGGGTCGACCAGCGCACGCGTGCGACCATCTGTGCCGACGAGCGACACGGCTTCGAACCGGCACGCGTCGACGCACAGCCCGCACCCGGTACACCGGCCGGGGTTCACTTCGGCGAGCCTGCCGGAGACGAAGTCGCTGCACGAGGTGTCGCTCGGGTCAAGCATGAGGTGGAGATTGGCGGCGTCGACGTCGCAGTCTGCGAACGTAGTGCCGACCACTTCTCCGTTCGGTCCGGCGATCGCGGCGATCGACGAGGAGACGAAGGTCTTACCCGTACCTCCCTTGCCGCTGACGATGACGATTTGCTTCACGAGGCTGCTCCGGTGGAGGACTCGTCGCCGGTGTGCGCCGTCTCCGCCATCTCCGCAAGCTTTCTGTGGAGCGCGCGGAAGTCGTCCTGCAGCCCCGGTTCGGCGTCGACGATGGGTCTTCCGTCGGCGTACGCGCGAGCGATCGCCTCGGAGTAGGGGATACGCATAAGGACCGGGAAGCCGAACCGGCGGCTGACCTCGTCGAGGTCGTGCTCGTCGGCGTGCCCGATCCCGCTCCGGTTCACGACGATGCCGGTGGGGACGCCGAGCTCGGAGAAGACCTCGGCGGCGAGCTCGAGGTCGTGCAGGCCGAAGGGCGTGTTTTCGGTGACGAGCAGGCCGGCGTCTGAGCCCCTTGCGGCTTCGACCACCGGACAGGTCGCGCCCGGCGCCGCGTCGATCACCGTCGTGCCGTGGCCGGCTCGGGCCTTTACCGCCCGGATGAGCGGTGGGGCGAGTGTCTGACCCACGTCGAGCTCGCCGACAACGTGACGCAGCGCGCCGTCGTCGGTCGTCCGGATCGTGCCGATCTCGTGCGGCACCTCCGTGATCGCGCGCTCCGGGCAGACGCGCGCGCATCCGCCGCACGCGTGGCAGAGATCGTCGAAGAAGAGTACCCGCCTGCGTACGACCGCGAGCGCCCCGTAGGCGCAGAATTTCGCACAGAGCCCGCAGCCGGTACATCGGTCCTCGTCCACCTTCGGCACGCGAATCGTGAAACGGGTCTGCGCCGCGGCGGGCGTCGCTGGCGCGGCGCGCTCGGCGGCGCCCGTCGCACCGTCACCCATGGTCCCGCCGCCGACGGCGTCCGCCGCCGCATCGCCCGGTGCGGCTTGTGCGCTCGGCGAGGACCCGAGCAGCAGGTGCGTGTTCGGCGCCTCGACGTCGCAGTCGAGCAGCGACACCTCACCCGACAGCGAGAGCGCGAGCCCGACGGATACCGTGGTCTTCCCGGTGCCGCCCTTGCCGCTTGCGACGACAATCCTCATCCGCGCCTGCCCCCGCCGTGGTGGCCGGGTCCGGTCGGCGCACCCGCCGCCTCGAGCTTGCCCGCCCGGAAGAGCTCGACCGCCTCGTCGACCGTCAGTGCGTCGGTCGTGTAAGCCGGTATCCCGGCGGCCTTGAGGACCGCGAACGCGCTCGGCCCCACCTGCCCGGTTACTACGGCCTCCGTGCCGCGCTCGGCGACGAGTTGGGCCGCCTGAGCGCCCACGCCGCTCGCTCCGCCGGCGAGCTCGTTGCGCTCCACCACCGACGCTCCGGTGTCGGAGTCATAGAAGGTGAACCAGGGCGCGCGCCCGAAGCGCGCGTCGAGCCGGGCTGGCGAGTCAGTGGTGGCCGTGGTGATGCATACCTTCATGGTCGTGCCCTCCGTGTCCGTCGCCGTGCGCCTCGGTGTGCGAGCAGAGGCTCTCGCCGCCTTCGAGCGTGCCGTCGAGGCACCCGGACACCACCGCGTCGATCGCACCCTGTACGCCTACGACCTGTTCGATGCCCATGTCGTCGAAAAGCTGTTGCGCCCGGCGGCCCATGCCGCCGGCGATTACGACGTCCGCGTCGTGATCGTTCAGAAGCGCGGGGATCCGTCCGGGCTCGTGGCCCGGGTTCTCGATCGTCGTGCGGCGCACCTCGGTGCCGTCCTCCAGGTCGACGAGCGTGTACTGCGGGCAGCGCCCGAAGTGCGCCGCGACCGCGCCGTTCTCGGTTGCGATGGCGAGCCTCATTCGTCCGCCGTTCCCTTGCGGGAGTCGACCGCGTCGAGCTCGCGCTTGAGATAGTCGATCCGCCGCTCGAGCGCCTCGATCTCCGCGCCGATCGCCTCTCGTTCCTGTTCGGGTGCCGGCGGCGGCGGAGCCTGCGCGTCCGCGCCGTACGCGGGGCCGAATCCTCGCCCGTAGCCCCGGCGGTATCCGTAGCCGAACCCGGCCCCTCGGCCTCCGCGACCCCAGGCCGCGCCTCGGCCGAACCCCCGGCCTCCGAATCGGCCCCGGCCGCAAGGACCAGGCGCGGTCGTGAACCCCGCTTCGCCGTTGCCTGCGCAGAATCCTGCTGCGCGTCCTGTCATGGGACCCATCTCGTTCGGGCCCGTCCTGTCTCCTCGTGGCATATGCCCTCCTGTCGTTGGCACGCGCCGAATGGTTATTCGGCGACGTGCCGGGTTTCCGTTTCCTGCGAGCAGTCGTCGCACAGTCCGAAGATCTGGTGCACGCTCTGCTCGACGCTGAACGCGTGCTCGCTCGCGATCGCCTCGTGAAAGGCTTCGAGCGGCCCGCGAATCGGTTCGTCCTTGATCGACACCGGTCGCCGCTGTGAACAGCGCCGGCAGACGAGCATGACGCGGTGGTTCGCGGCCGTTTCGTCGGCGAACCGGTAGAGCGCCTTGCCGTCGTCCGATACGATCCGGTTCAGGACGCCGAGCTCGGTCAGGAGCTGGAGCGTCCGGTACACGGTCGCGATGCCGATGCCCTGCAGTTGCTCGTACACGCGGCGGTACACCTCGTCGGCGCTCAGGTAGTCGTCCGCCTCGCGCACGACGTCGAGCACCGCCTGGCGCGGGGCGGTGCGCCGGAACCCTCCTTTTCGGAAGGGCCCTTCGCCGCGCCCGCGGTGTCTGCCGTGTCCGCGTCCTCTCATCGGTGTTCGTCCTGGCCCATCGGTGTTTTGAGAATCATTATCAATTAGAGTATAGGGGAATCGAGGACCGATGTCAACACGTGTTACGTGTCACTGACCTTGCAGGTGGAATTCGCGTAAGTCGCTGGCGCGGAAATGGATAGAGAGCCGGAACCCACGCGCGCGAGCTCCGGTCCGGTATTTCGATAGTCCACAGGGGGTTGCGCCCCGCGGACCTGCAAGGTCAGTGACAGTTTAGGAGTGCTCGACCTGGACCTTGATCGTGTCTCCCCGCTCGGCGGCGAGCTCGAACGCGTCGGTCACCTTCGGCAGCGGGTAGGACGCCGAAATGAGCGGCCGGACGTCGACGCGTCGCGACGCGAGCAGGTTCATGGAGATGGGGTAGATGTCCGCGTAGCGGAACGAACCGAGGTAGCGCAGCTCTTTGCTCATGATGAGGTTCGCGGGAAGCTCCATCTCGCTCGCGATGCTGCCGATCTGCACGATCGTCCCGCCGCGCTTCGCGATCTCCAGATTCGACCGGACCGCCGGGGGCGCGCCGGAGGCTTCGAAGATCAGATCAAACCCACCGGCTTCTTCCCGCGCGTGTGTCATCTCGTCGGGGTTCGTGGGGTCGATGCCGTAATCGGCGCCCTGGTCGGTGGCGAATTGCCTTCGGAACGGCTTCAGGTCGCTCACGGCGACGACGGCGGCTCCGAATGCGCGCGCGGTAAGCGCGACGAACTGCCCGATCGTGCCGCCGCCGCTGACGAGCACCTTCGATCCGGCGACGCTGCCCGGTCGGAGCACGCCGTGCACCGCCACCGAGAGCGGTTCGAGGCACGCGCCCTCGCCCCAGGAGAGGTGGTCGGGAACGACGTAGCAGTTGGACGCCGGCACGTTCACGTACTCGGCGAGGCCGCCGGGGATGTGCGGGACCGTGGCGGCGGTGCCGACGAACTTCAGGTTCGTGCAGAGATTGTGGCGGCCTGCCCGGCAGTACTCGCAGACGCGGCACGGCATCGACGGGTCGATCGCGACCCGTGCCCCCACCGCGGGCGAGGCGACGTTCGCGCCGGTCTCGACGATTTCGCCGGAAAGCTCGTGTCCGAGGACGAGCGGTCCCTGCGGGATAAACGAGCCGATTCGGTTGTGCAGGTAGTACTCGATGTCCGACCCGCAGATGCCCATCGTGTTGACCTTGATCCGGACGTCGTCCGGGCCGACCGATGGGGCCTCGGTCGAGCCTTCGACCAGGTTCTTTGCGCCGTCGAGGAAGATCGCTTTCATGTCTCCCTTATACCATGCAAGCCCGGCTTGAACAAATCGGCACGGCCCCGTAGCCTCTCAGGCTCGCCACAGTCGGCGCCTGTTGAGCTGGTATACCGAGGAGGACATCGCGGTCGCGCAGGAGTGGTTCGAGTGGTGCCGCGAACGCGAAATCGGCATGCGGCACCTCAACATGCGCTTCGTGATGGCGTGCGAGGAGGCCGATTGCGTGCTCACCGGCGCGGCCAACGAAGACGAGGTGCGCACGAACGCGCGCGAAGCGGCGACGCCCATCCCGGACGACGTGTGGGCGGAGGCAGCCGAACGGATCGCGGCGCTCGACGACGCTTAGAACGCCTCTGCCCCCGGCGGCATCCCGGTGATCGACGCGCCGTCGCCGTGCTCGTTGTAGTAGTCGATCGCCTCGGCGAGCGAGTCGAGGCATTGCCGCGCGTACGATTCGGTGAGCTCGAAGAGCACGTCGCTTCGCTGCGGGTTGTCGCGTCGCAGTAGAAGCGGAAAGACACTGTGCGTGGCGACGATGAGCTGGTACTTCTTCGAGAGGTGCGGGATGATCTCGCTCCAGAGGACCCACTGGCCCACGAAGCCCACGTGGTTGTCCACCTCGTCGAGCACGAGCGTGGGGCGTACGTGCCGCGGCAGCTTGTAGGTCAGGAAGCGCTCCTCGACGTTCGTGATGAGCTCGTTGATGAGCCCGATGCGCTTCTCCCCGGTCGACTTCAGAAACTCGCGGCTCTCGAGGTACCCCTCGTTGAGAAACGACGTCTCAGACTCCGCGTAGCAGTCCTGATAGAAGACCGGGCGCTCGTCCCAGGTCAGCCGCGCGCGGTAGAGGTCGGTCTCGTAGTCCGTGCCGATAGGCTGTCGCTCCTCGGCGCCGGCGAGGCCCGCGCCGGCGTCGAGCGCGAAGTCGGTCTCCGACCAGCCTCCGCCGCCGCAGCCGGCGGCCCCGGCGACCGCGCCGAGCATCGTCGACTTTCCCGCGCCGTTGGGCCCGAAGACGATGTTGATCCGCTCGCCGAAGCGCAGCGTCCGCGTGCGGATGCCGGGAAGGCGCACGGGGTAGCCGGAACGGAAGCGCAGCGCGTGGATCACGGGGGCATCGTACGTCGTTCCCCGGGGTGGCCGCAAGGCAGGCGCCGGCCGGGGGACAAGGCGCCGCTGGACGCGCTACACTCGCACCACCATGACATCACGCGAACGAATCCGCGCGGCGCTCGACTTTCAGCCGACCGACCGCACCCCTCGCGACCTCGCCGGCATGCGATCCACGGGGATCAGCGCCTTCGCCTACGCCGATCTGATTCGCGCGCTCGGCCTGCCGCCGCGCCCGCCGCGCGTCTACGACGTGGGCCAGATGCTCGCGCTTCCCGAGCGCGACGTGCTCGACGCGCTCGGCTGCGACGTCGTGCCCGTGGAGATGGACGAGTGTACGAACGCCCTCGACGAGCCGGAGCGGTGGCACCCCTACGACTTCGGCGGGCGGCTCGAGGCGCTCGTGCGCTCGCCCGACGCGTTCGCCGTCCTTTCGGACGGCACGGTCACCGCCGCGAAGAGCGGCCGCGCCGAGGACCCGCACGACCTGCGCATGCCCACAGGATCGACGGTGTTCGACGAGGCACACGGCGGCCAGCCCATCGACTTCTCCGCTGAGCTTCCGAAGGTGGACCTCGAGCGGTTCCGCGAGGAGCAGATGGCGTCGGTCGTCACGCCCGATCGCGCCCGCCGGGTGGGCGAGTACTGCGCGCGCGCCCGCGGGGCGACCGACCGGGCGATCGTGTTCAACGGGATGTCCGCCGGGCTCGGGTATCCGAACGGGCTCGCGAACTGGTCGATGCTCTGCATGACCGACCCCGACTACGTCCACGCCTACCACGAGATCGTCACCGACGCCGCCGTTCGTCAGGTAGAGACGCTGCTGCCGCAGATCGCGCCGTCGGTCGACGTGCTCATGCTCAACGCCGACGACCAGGGCCTGCAGGACCGCACGATCCTCGCGCCCGACCTCTTTCGCGACCTCTACCTCCCGTATTACCGGAAGGTTACCGAAGCGGTGCACCGCGTCGCGCCGGGCGTGAAGCGCTTCCTCCACTCCTGCGGCGCGGTCTACGACCTGATCGACGACTTCGCCGACTGCGGATTCGACGTGCTCAACCCGGTGCAGTGGCCTGCGGGCGGGCGGACGCCTGCGGAGTGGAAGGCGCGCGCGGGATCGCGGCTCGCGCTCTGGGGCGGCGGCGTGAACACGCAGTCGACGCTCCCGCTCGGGACGGTTGACGACGTCGTTTCCGAGGTGCGCGAAACCGTGGCGACGCTCGGAAAGGGCAGCGGCTTCGTCTTCTGCGCGATCCACAACATCCTCGCGGAGATCGCGGGCGAGAAGGTCGTCGCGATGTACCGCGCGGTCGAGTAGGGGGGCGTATGGCGACCGAGGCGCACACCGGGCTTTCGGTCTGGGGCGGCGGGCAGCTGCTCGCCTTCTCGGGGCTCGACGGGCCTACCGATTACGAGCACGGCATCGTCGCGCGAACCGCGAAGGACGGGCGCGCCGCGGTGGAGATCATGCTCCCGGCGTCTGCAGTCCTCGTCTTCGACGAGGCGGCTCCAATAGACACAGATATCACCGGCGACACGCTGTGGGTCCGATCGGCGGCCGGCGAGAGTACGCTCGTCTGCGCCGATGCGCATCACCTTCTCGTGGACGGACCGTGCCGGCTGGAACGTCCCGACGGCGGGCCGATGCCGGAGGTCCTGACTACCGCGCAATCGGGCGACCGTACGCTCGTCGGTACGGCGAGCGCCTTCGACGAGTCGTGGCTCGACGCCGACCCGGGCGCGTTGTGGAGCCAACGCCGCGCCTGGCTCGCGTCGACGGTCGATCGCCTCGCGGGGCCGCCGGCGCCGGTGCACGGCGTCCCGACCGCCGTCGAGCCGGCCGGTGGGCACCACGGTCCCGCGGCCGTGCTGCGCAAGGCGCTCAGCGTGATGAAGACGCAGGTCTGCTCGCCGGAGGGGATCCTGCGTCACCGCTGGACGACGCCCGACCGGTGGCCGCACCGCAAGATCTGGCTGTGGGACAGCGCCTTCCACGCCGTGGGGTGGCGGCGCGTGGACGGTGCGCTCGCGCGGGAGATGCTCGCCGCGGTCGTGGATACGCAGCGGCCCGACGGCCGGATCCCCATTTCCACCGACCCCTTCGGCCGGCAGACCGGCGAGTTCACCCAGCCGCCGGTGCTCGCGCTCGCCGCCGCGCTCGTCGACGAGGCCGCCGGCGACGACGCGTGGCTCGCGTCGCTGTACGAGCCGCTCGTGCGCTACGTCGAGTGGGACCTCGCGAACCGCGACTCCGACGGGTTCGGACTCGTCGAGTGGGCGATCGAAGGCGACCCGGGCTGCCGCAGCGGCGAGAGCGGCGCGGACAACTCGTCGCGCTTCGACGCGGCGACGCAGCTCGACGCGCCGGACTTCAACGCGCTGCTCGCGCACGAGCTCGAGCATCTCGCCGCCTTCGCCGATCGGCTCGGTCGGGACGAGGACGCCGGGCGCCTGCGCGAACGCCACCACGAGATCTGCGCCCGGATCAACGATCGGCTCTGGGACGAGGAGGCGGGCATCTACATGGACGCGCACGCGGCGACCGGTGAGCGCACGGGGGTGCTTTCGTGCGCCGGGTTCCTGCCGCTTCTCTGCGGCGCGCCGTCGCCCGGGCAGGCCGCGTCGCTCGCCGCCCACCTGCGGAACCCGCAGACCTTCGGCCGTCCGCTGCCGGTCCCCACGATCGTCGCGAACGAGCACGGCGCGTACGCGAAGGACATGTGGCGCGGTCCGGCCTGGGTGAACGTCAACTGGCTTGTCGCGCGCGGGCTCCGGCGCTACGGGTACGAGGCCGAGGCGGGAGAGCTCGTGGATCGGACCATGACGGTGATCGAGGAGCAGTACGCAAAGCACGGCTGCATCTTCGAGTACTACGACGACGAGAACGTCGTGGACCCGCCTGCGCTCCTGCGGAAGGGATCGTGCAACCCGGACGAATGGATCCACCAGGCGATTCACGACTACGGGTGGAGCGCGACGCTCTACGTGGACTGGGTGGCGAGCGGGGCGCGCGGCTGAGACGCGCCTCAGCCGGTCACGGCCTCCGCCGCGGTCTCGTTCTTCTTCATGTAGTCCCAGTCGTACTCGATTCCCAGCCCCGGCCCGTCGGGCACGTCGATGTAGCCTTCCTTATCGATGCAGTCGAGCCCGGTGATCTCGACGTTCTTGTAGACGGGCGGCTCGGAGTTGCGCATGACCGGATGCACCCAGACGTTCTCGTAGTAGTTCGCGTTCTTCACCCCGGCGAGGAACTGGAGCTCGGCGGGGCCGGCCCGGTGCGGCTCGATGTCGAGCCCGACCGTTTCGGCGGCGTGCGCGAGCTTGAGCGTGCCGGTCAGGCCGTGCTTGCCAATATCGGCACGGACGAAGTCCGTAGCCTTCTCGAGCACGAGCGCCATGCGCTGCTCGATCGTCGCGACCTGCTCGCCCTGCAAGAGCGGCGTCGCGATGAGCTCGCGCAGCTTCGCGTGGCTGTACGGCGTGACGCCGCCGTCGGAGTACGGGTCCTCGAGCCAGAAGAAGCCGGCCTCGTCGCAGGCGCGGCCCACCTTCAGCGCGTCGGCGAAGGTGGGGTAGAGGCAGTACGGGTCGATCATCGTATCCATCTTCCCGCCCACGCGCCTGCCGATCGCCAGGACCGCCTCCACGTGCGTCTTCACGTCGGGCCACGCCATGGGGTGGATCTTGAAGCCGCGGTACCCCATCTCGAGGCACTCCTCGGCGAAGTCGGCGAACGACTCGGGCGTGGAAAGCGGGCCCTCCACGGCACCGTCGATCGTGCTCGCGTAGACGGGCACCTTCGTGCGGTACGTGCCGATGAGCGCGTGGACCGGCAGGCCGGTCATCTTGCCGGCGAGGTCCCAGAGCGCGATGTCGTAGACGGCCATGACGGGTGAGTTTTTCATGCTCTGGTAGAACCGTTCGCGGTCGAGCGCCGGTTGGCCCAGGTACCGCTCGGCGGCGCGGAGCACGGCCTTCGGATCGGTCCGCCAGCCCGCAAACTCGCCCACGACGCCGGTGTCGGTGTGGATGCGAAGCGATCCGCCGTCGAAGGAGAGCGTGCTGTTCGGATCGAAATGGTACGCTCGCTTGTGCACGATGCCCTTCACGCTCCAGGTGAAGCCGCCGACCTCGATCTTCGTTATCTTCGGGACTGCCATGATGCCTCCTCGTGGCGGTCGATTCCGCACAATGATATACCCGGGTCGGGACCGGCACAAGCAGCCGCAGGTGCGTTCATGCCTCGGCGGTTCACCGTCGGGCTACCGCCACGAACCCGTCCTCGGGCTCCGACCAGTATCCCCAGTCGATCGCGATCTCTTCGTCGAGCGGCGTGATCATGGGCACGAGCAACCGAAAGCCGGTGCACCCGCCTTCGGTGCCGCGCATGCGCACCGTGCGGTGCGCGCGGCTGCCCGGCCCCACCCGGAGCGCGTGAGCGCCGTGCCGCAGGACGACGGGACCGTCCTTCATGACCGCCGTCGATCCGTCGCCGATCGCAACCGAGGCGCCCGGCGTCTCCAGCCGCGTCGCGCCGCGCGTGCAGAGCTCGAGCTCGCACGGCACGCCGTCGCGCCCGCCGCTCGATCGCACGCGCAGCGCGATCCCACTCGCCGTACGCACGACGTCGACCGTAAGCCCGAACCGCGGATGGTCGATCCACGGACGCCCTTCCTTCATGAGAACCGCGTCGTCATACGGCACCTCCCGGTCAACGGGAAGCTGGTAGCCGACGCGCGGCTGCGCTTCCTCCGGCATCTCGAGCCGGACGCCGTCGGCGATACGCTCCATGGTCGCGGCGGCGAAGCGCAGCTTCCCGAAGTACGAGCCGGCGATCTTCGCACCTGCGACGTGCATCGGTCCCCACACGAGATCGAGGAGGCCGTGATCGCCGCGGAGCACCGTCACGCTCGCCTCGCCGTCGCGCACCCGGTAGATGCCCGAGCGCGCGAAGTGGGCTTCGTATCGGCGTGGCGGCTCCGCGCGTCGCGGTGATGCCCGTGCGCACCATCGCCTCGAGGCGGGCGCGGCCGGCCCCGATC
>CAYWJH010000043.1:0-23872 GCA_964458555.1 uncultured Spirochaetaceae bacterium
ATCTGCGACCGCATCTTCTCGCTGACGGCAAGTCCTGCCGGGTCGTCGCCCGCGCGGTTGATCCGCAGGCCGGACGAGAGCTTCTCGATGTTGTTGTCGAGCCGTTCGGCTACGACACCGCGCTCGCGCTGCGCAAACATCGCGCTCAGATTGTGATTGATGATCATCGAATCCTCCGTGATACGTTTCTCAAGGCGGGGGGCATCCGTGCCCTCCCGTTTACCCGGTCGTGTGCCCGGGCTGCACTCGTCTTTGTCTGCGCCCTCCTTTAGAACCCCGTGTGGCACGAACGCCGCCGGATTCTTTTTTCAATCTTCCCTCAACCGACGTCCGGAAACACCGATAAAGAGAGTAGGGAGGATAGGCCCACCGCTCCTGAACGGCGGACGTACAACCCTGTCACGATCATCGGCGAGTGGCGCTATAAACTTGAACGGAGACGGGAGAGGTCTATCCGACCGACGCGGTCTATTCGTCGGCTATCTGGTCGAGATACTCCTGGGCGATGCGGTCGTCGGGTTCGATCTCGAGGACCGTTCGGAAGTAGCCGGCCGCTTCCTCCGGATTGCGCTCCTTGAGCGCGAGGATGCCCAGGTTGGATATGATCTTCGTATTCTCGGGCTCGGCGGCGAGCGCTTCGGTGAGCAGCGCGCGTGCGCCCATGAGGTCGTCCAGCTCGAGATGACAGATCGCGAGCTCGTTGAGCGTGTCCGGTTGGCGCGGTCCGAGCTCCAGCGCTCGCTCGAACGCTTCCTTCGCGCGCTCAAAGGTGCGCAGGCGCCGGTGAGCCCAGCCGAGGAGAAACCACGCGTTCCAGACGTCGGGATGATTCTCGAGGAAACGCTCGACCCGATCGATCCCTTCCTGTTCCTTGCCCAGGCGGATGAAGTCGTACGCCTCTTTGAAGAGCGTGTCGCTGAGGTCCTGAGACTCGATCTGGCCTACGACCTTGCGCGCCTCCGCGGTGCGCTCCTCGTCCTCGCCGCGATCTATGTAGACCTTCAGGTGCCGCCTCGCCTGCTCGAAGCTCTTTTGCTTCAGGAAGAAGAATCCGGCGTTCAGATGAGCCTCGGGCAGGGTCTCGTCGAAGGCGAAGAGCTCCTGATAGATCTCGAAGGCGTCGTCGACGTACTCCTCTGCCTGGGCTTCGTTGCCCGCCTGCGACTCGGCGTCGGCGCGCTTCTCGTAGAGCACCGCGAGGTTGACGAGCGCGCGTTGATCGCCCGGTTGCAGCCCGCGCAGCGCGAGGAAGATCTCCTCCGCGAGGTCGTAGTCCCCGTTCTGCGTCTTCACGATCGCCGTCTCGGTGAGATCGGTGATGATGTCCGGGGTGACCGCGGTGACGAACTCGCGGTAGTAGTCCGCGTCCTCGTGATCGGGCACGTAGGCGAGGATTTTCAGCATCGCCGAGACGATCTGCTCCCACGCGAGGTCGTGGATGTCGTACCGGTCGGCTCCGGAAGTCGATTCGACCGGTAGCATGCGGTCGGGGTCGATGCGAAACGCCCCGATCTGCCGGTCGAGATGGTCGGGTACGGAGATGAAAATGATGTCCGAAAGTTTGTCTGACATACGTTACGAGTCGGCCTGCTTGGAGCGGAAGAGCTTGAGGGCGGAGTTGATCCGCATCTTGTAGCCCATGGGGACCTTGTCTTCCTCGAACTGGATACCGAACGCGGCGATATCGTCCCGGCCTTCGACCGGGTCGTAGCGTACGATCGCGCCGGGAACCTGGAACGTCTGCTCCGGATCGTCGAAGACGAGTCTGACCGTCGCGCTCTTGTTCACGAGCATCTTCGGCACGCCCATGAGGACCGTCTTGCAGCCGGAAAACGAAAGGTCGCGCAGAATCATCTTGCGCGGCACGCCGTCCACGGTCACGCCGCAGTCGCCCGGCACGAGCCCAAGCTGACTCACGCTGTGCGCGGAGAGCGGGATGCGCTCCTCCTTCCGGCGCTTGGCGTTGACGTTCGCCTCGAGCAATTGGCCGATAATCTGGATGAGATCGTCGGGCGGTCGCTGCGTGAACTCCAGGTTCGCGAAGAAGAGATCCTTGTTCTGCTCACCGTAGGGGTTGGTCTGCGACACCTTCGCCGGGACGAAGAAGGTGATCGGGTCCTGCTTGTCGGGCTGCGCGAAGCTGAAACGCAGCTGCACGAGCGCGTTCGATTCCCGAATACACTCGTTGAGACCGCTCTTGAGGTTTGCTATAATCCGGGCGGTCGTCATTGACGCGGCGTAGATGACGCACGGCCACTGAGATCCCAGGCACTTCACGTAGACGTGCCGGCTGTTCAGCATGATCGTCTGAACGACTTCCTTCGTGAAGGTGATCTCCGCCTGCGAGAATTGCTCGAAGTAGCGTGTTATCTGCTGGCTGGTAGTGACGGACATCGGCGCGTGAGCAATTGTAAGAAACGCGCTATCCATTGTCAACTGAGAGGCGAGTCAGTGCTGTACGGAGTCGGAAATCCCCTCATGGACATCATCGTGCGCGCGGAGCACGAGGCGCTCGAGCGCCTCGAAGTGGTTCCCGGCAGCATGAATCTCGTGGACTACGAGCAGCAGCAGGAGGCGGTTGCCGCGGGGTCGGTCGTGCGCCGATTGCCCGGCGGCAGCTGCGCGAACACCGTCCGGGGGGCCCGCTGGCTGCTGCGGACCGTCGGGTCGACGCTCACGCCCTCGTACACCGGCGCGGTCGGCGTCGACCGCGATGGAGACGCGTTCGAGGCGCTTCTCGACACCGAGGGCGTTGATCCGAGGTTGGCGCGCAAGCGTACGCCGACCGGCTCGTCGGTGATCCTCGTGACCCCGGATTCGCAGCGCACCATGTTTACCTACCTTGGCGCGTGCCGTGATCTCGAGCCGGACGACATCGACGCGTCGGTGCTCAAATCGGCACGGATCTTCCATACGACCGGGTACATGTGGGACACGCCGAACCAGGAGCGGGCCGCGCGCGAGGCGGTGGATTCGGCGCGCAGGTCGCATACGCTCGTCTCCTTTGATATCGCCGACCCCTTCGTGGTGCAGCGCTACCACGAGTCGCTCTCCGCCTGGATTCCCGGCCACGTCGATCTCCTCTTCGCGAACGAGGAGGAGCTGCGGGCGCTGACCGGCGTCGACGGCGAGCCCGAGAGCGTCGCGCGTGCCGCGGCGGACCTCGCGCCGACCGTCGTCATGAAGGTTGGGGCGCAGGGATGCATGGTCGTCGAGCGCGGGGCGATTACGCCCGTCGCACCGCATCCGGCCACGCGGAGCGATACGACCGGTGCGGGAGACGCGTTTGCGGCGGGATACCTCTTCGGCGTGCTGCAGAAGCTCGCTTCCGACCGGTGCGCGGCGATCGCCAACGTCGTCGCCGGCAGCATCGTCTCGGTCGACGGGTGCAACTACGACGCGCTCGACGAGCCGGAGGTGCGCTCGGCGCTGACCGAGGTCTTCGCCTCGGGCGGGAGCGCGTGAAAGAGACGGGTGTCGCGATACAATGCGAAAGAGGGGGATCACGTGCTGCGAGAATGGACAGGCGTACGGCAGCGTCCGGAAGAAGGTCGCCGTCGCTGGTTCACCGACGAGGACATGGACCTCATCGTCTGGTACACCGACGACGATGAAATCCGTGGGTTTCAGCTCTGCTATGCGAAGCAGACCGACCAGCACGCGGTCACGTGGTTCTCCGACGGGACGTACAGCCACGCGCGGGTGGACGACGGGGAGGCCGGTCGTGCGATCGGCGCGAAGGAGACGCCCATCCTGGTGCAGGACGGTGTAGTGGATGCATCGGCGATCGCGGAGGCGTTTCGACGCAAGGCGGGCGACGTCGAACCGAAGATCCGTAAGCTCGTCTACACCCGGGTCAAGCGTTTTCCGAGTCGATAGTACCGCCGTCGTGCAACGCGGCGTCGAGCTCTGATATCAGCGTGTCGGTGATCCGGCGAGCCTCCGCGTCGTCGCGGCGCGTGGTGCCGGTGAGCTTCATGTAGTCGTCCGAGGCAAGAATTCCCGCGAGGATCGCGACCTTCAGCGGGTCGCTCGTCGAGACCGACCGCTGGATCTCGGTCACCCTGGAGCGGAAGTATTCGACCACTTCGCGGAAGTATTCGGGATCTTCGTCGGTCTGAACGCTAAAGGATGTCCCGAGCAGTTCGATCCGCATGGCTCGCTAAAAAATGTCGAGCTCCGGCTCCTCTGTCTCGTCGGCGTCGGGCTCGTCGGCGTCGGGCTCGCGCTCTTCGCTTACCGACTCATCGTCCGAGGCTGTCGAATCGGCCTCGGACGGTTCGGCCGACCCAGCGCCACCGCCGGGCGGGTCTCCGGCACGGTCATCGCGAGCCGAGGCAGGGGGCTCGGCGGCGGTGTGCTCGGCAGGCGTCGCGGGGGGCTCAGCGGGGGCGTCATCGCTGACCTGATCTTCGAGCTCGTCGAGGTGGTTGAGCGCGGAGACGATTCCCGCTTCAATCTCCTCCTGGTCGGCCTTGAAGGCGGAAACCAGCGTCTGGAGCTCGGAGATACGCTCTTCGTAGGCCTCGAGTCGTTCTTTGAGCGTAGCGTTTTCGGCGTCCAGCGTCCTGATGCGCTCGACCGCCGACTGCACCTTGTGTTCGAGCGTTCGGATTTGCTCGAGACTGATCATGGTCGTCGTCCCGGCTTCCTCGCTGGAAGCCTATTCGAGCGCCTTCTTGGCGCGGCTCACGAGCTCGCGGAAAGCGTCGCGGTCTTCGATCGCCAGGTTGGAGAGCGCCTTGCGATTCATCTCGACGTTCGCCTTCTTGAGTCCGTTCATGAAACGGCTGTACGACATCCCTTCCGCACGGCATCCCGCGGAGATACGCGTGATCCACAGCGAGCGGAACTCGCGCTTCTTGGTCTTCCGGTCGCGATACGCGTACGTGAGGCTCTTGGCGACCGCGTCCTTCGCGGTTCGGTAGAGCTTGCTCCGGCGGCCCCAGTACCCCTTTGCGAGCCTGAGTACCTTCTTGCGGCGGTCCTTTCTTCTTGTACCGTCAACTGCGCGTGGCATATGTGACTCCCTCGTTCTAAAGCATCGCTCGCGCCGGAACCGGCGCGCGGTACGACCTAGTCGTACGGCAGCAGGATCTTGGCGCGCCTCTCTTCCGCGTGGCTGAGGATTCCGGCCTTGCGGAGCTTGCGCTTTCGCTTCGGTGACTTCTTCGTCAGGATGTGGCGAAGACCTTGCTTCTTGTACTTGATCTTTCCGGTAGCGGTCTTCTTGTAGCGCTTCGCGGCGCTCCGGCGCGTCTTCATCTTTGGCATCGTGTTCTCCGTCTTCTGAGGAAGGTCGTCAGGCCTTCTTGGACTTCGGGCTGATAATCATCGACATGAACCGACCCTCCATTGCGGGTGGGCGGTCCACGGTGACGTCACGGTCGAGCAGTTCGAGTACCTTGGCAAGGACGTCCTTCCCACGTTCGGTGTGCGCGAGCTCGCGCCCCCTGAATCGGATAGTCACCTTGACCTTGGAGCCCTTGTCGAGGAACTCGGCGACGTGCTTCGCCTTGAACTGGAGATCGTGCGTGTCGATCTTCGGCTGCATGCGAATCTCTTTGAGTTCCTGCTGCTTCTGCCTCTTCTTGTTCTCCCGGTTCTTTTTCTCCAGGTCGAACTTGTACTTGCCGTAATCCAGCAGGCGACAGACCGGCGGGCTCGCGTTCGGCGCAATCTCCACGAGATCCAGCCCCTTCTCCTGGGCCATGTTTCTGGCTTCGAGTGTCGGGACGATCCCGGCCTGACTATTGTCTTCGTCGATCAGGCGCACTTCGCGCACCCGGATCATATCGTTGATCCGTAAGTCCTTTGTAGCCAATCAACCTCCTCTTGGTCTGCAGTTATCTCGAGCATACAGGATACCATTCCGCCCCGGCGGAGTCAAACGCAGCTCGCATCAATCCGAGCCTTTGAGCAGGAAGCAACACTCGGTGGCGAAGAGATTTGCGAGTCTTGATCCGACGCGACGCTCGTGCCGCAGGTCGATGGTCGCAAGGATAGGGACGTCAAGCTCGCGGCAGAGCTCCACGAAGTCGCGCCGCGTGCAGAAATGAATGTTCGGCGTGTCGTACCACTGGTAGGGCAGGTCGCGGTTTACCGGCATCCGCCCCCTGAAGAACAGCTGCGCGCGGTTCACGACGTAGGCGAAATTGGGAAAGTTCACGATCGCGCGCCTCCCGACGCGCAGCATCTCTCGCAACAGGAGAACCGGCTCGTGAAGCGCCTGGAGCGTCTCGTTGAGGATTACGTAGTCGTAGCTGCCCGTGGCGTACTCCTTCAGACCCTCGTCGAGGTTCCCCTGGAACACGCTTATGCCCTTCTCGAGGCACTCGCGGATCATCGCCTCCTCGATCTCCACGCCGCGTCCGCGGACTCCCTGGGTAGACATGAGGCGATGGAGCAGCTCACCGTCTCCGCAGCCGAGATCGAGAACGGTGCTGTTATCGTCGACGAGACCGGCGATCTCGGCGTAGCTGAAGCGTGCCTGTCTATCCATGCGCGTGTACCGTCCTGAGAAACGACGAGACCAGAGGGCGCTGACGTTCGGTTTCGAGCAGGAACGAATCGTGCCCGTAGGGGCAGTCGAGCTCGGTGTACGAGACGTCCTTCCGGCGCCGCATCAACGCTACGACGATCTCCTTGCTCTGGTAGGAAGGGTAGAGCCAGTCCGAGGTGAAGCTCACGACGAGAAACTTGCTCCTCGTGTTCGAGAAGGCCTCCTCGAGCGAGCCGTACTTGCCTCCCAGATCGAAATAGTCGATCGCCTTGGAGAGGTACAGGTAGGTGTTTGCGTCGAACCGATCGACGAAGCTGCCTCCCTTGTACTCGAGATAGCTCTCGACCTCGAACTGATCGGAGAAGTCGAAGCCGAACTGGTCGCGCTGCTGGAGCCTGCGGCCGAACTTCTCGTGCATCGACGCGTCGGAGAGGTAGGTGATGTGCCCGACCATCCGCGCGATCGAGAGTCCGCGCGCCGGAGGCTCGCCTCCGTAATAGTCGCCTCCGTTCCACCGCTCGTCGGAGGTGATCGCGTTGCGCCCCACGGCGTTGAAGGCGATGCCCTGCGCGCTCAGCCGCGCGGTCGACGCGAGCACGATCGCGCCGGCGACCGATTCGGGGTAGCTGACCGCCCACTGGAGCGCCTGCATCCCGCCCATCGAGCCGCCTGCTATGGCGAGCAGCCGATCGATACCCAGATGCCGGACGAGCCGGTACTGGACGTTGACGATGTCTTCGATCGTAATGACGGGAAAGCCGAGGCCGTACGGACGCCCCGTCGCCGGATCGATCGAGCCGGGACCCGTGGTCCCCTGGCACCCACCGAGCACGTTCGAGCAGATCACGAAGTACCGGTCGGTGTCGAAGGCGCGTCCCGGGCCGACCATCGCGTCCCACCAGCCCGGATGACGATCCTCCGGCGCGTGCCGGCCGGCCGCGTGCGCGTCGCCGCTGAACGCGTGCAGCAGGAGGATCGCGTTCGAGCGGTCTTCGTCGAGCCGACCGTAGGTCTCGTAGCGGACGGTGACCGGCCCGAATCGGCGCCCGCTCTCGAGCAGCAGCGGTTCCTCGCCCTCGCCTGCGAACGTGTAGTCGTGTTGCTCGACGATCCCGAGTCCGGGCAGCCCCATGGCGACCCATCTTACGCGCGTGGGTGGAGGTGTCAATCCGTGGAGGTGTCAATCCGTTGCCCGACCGGCGGCGACGTGATACGATGCGGCCGCTGTGCACATCTTCCTGATGCTTTCGGTGCCGCTGGCCTACATCTATCTGCTCGTTCTCCGAGACGAGGCGAATCAGCCGGCAGCGTTGACGGCCGCGTCTGCGCTCAAAGGCGCGATCGCGTACCTCGTCGTGCTCGTTCCGCTGCTGATGCTCGATCGGTTCGTGCAGCGCCCGTTCACCGGTCCCGGACTCTACTTCTACGGCGCGGTGTACGATTTCGTCATTCCGGGGTATCTGGGGTTTCTGCTCTACCTCTGGTTCACGAGAGACCCCGGCGGGCTCGCTCCGGAGGAGCGCTTCGTTTCATTGCTGTCGTTCTTCGCAGGGCTGTTCGCTCTGGCGGGGCTCATGGACGTCCTGCTGCGGCCCGTCTCCTTCGGCGCGTACGAGCTGTTCCATCTGCCGGCCCTGCGCATTGCACTCATGATGATGCTCCCCATGCTCTCGTATTTGTACGCGGCCGAAACCCTCTGGCTGCGCTACCTCTACCTGGCGCTGATCGCAGCCGTGCCGTTCGCGCTCGCTACCGCTCCTCTGCTGCTGAACATGAACTACTCGCTTGCCGCTACGACGATCACCGTCGTTTTGTTCGCAGGCGGGTGGGCCTCCGCGCTCTTCGCCGCCGGCGGAAGCCGCTCGCTGCGGTTCCGCTGAGGAGTACCGAGTGACCGTCCGGCGCGCAGCGGTTGTCGTGATCATCGCCGTGGGAGTCGTTCTCAGCGGGTGCACGCCCGACGTCGCGTTCGTAGGGGATCCGGTGCTCGAAGCCCTTGTCGACCCGGATCGATTCGAGGCGTCGATCGACGCCGCCGTCGCGGAGACGGGCGCGCGCTCGCGCGTGATCTGGCCCGAGGTGTCGTCGCTCGAGGCGCTCGACCCGCAGGCCGTGGTTGCCGCCGCCGACGCCTCCACGATCGGGCTGAGCCCGTATCTGTCGCTTTTCGCCGCTTCGATCGCCGACCGCTTTCCGGAGCGGACCTTCGTCGCGTTCTCCGGGGGCCCGACCGCGGGGAATCTCACGCGGGTCGAGTTCGACGCGAGCGTGGCGATGCGTGAAGCGGGGGAGTTCCTCGCCGATTGGGTCTTCGAGGCGGACTCGAGGTCGGCGAGCGTCCTGCTCGACGCCGATCGGCTCGTCCCTGAAGAAGAGGCACGCTCGCTCGCTCGAGGCTATCGATCGGTCGCCGGCGTCGATCTTGAGATCGTGCGGTTCGCCGGGGCGCCTACCCGCGAGGAGCTGCGCGCACGCCTCGATGCGCTTCCGGTGACGGGTCAGGTCGCGCTCGTGGCCCTCCTCGCCGAGGCCACGCCTGAGCTCTTCGAGCTCACGCGCGACGAGTCGGTGCTGCTCGCCGGCCGGAACCTCTCCGGTCGCGGCGACCGGGATCGTATTCTGTTCACCGTGCGCGACGACTTGGCTCGCGGTCTCGCGGCGGCGATCGGGTCGGCAGACGCAACGGTGGTCGTGCCGGCGACGCTCGAGGCGACGGGGGGAGCTCGGTCGGTCGAATAAGTCGCGGCATGGTATGAATTTTCTGCACCCCGGTGCCGATGATTCGAGTGTCTCGGTGCGGGAAAAGTGTTTGACACCGCATAGGGCGGGAAATATACTCGGAGGAGACCGGAAATGATTGCCGCTTGTGCAGGTAAAGGAGCTGGAGCATGAAACGAGGCATTGGAGTCTCGATATTGCTGGTACTGGTGCTCACCGCTGGGGCTGCCGCCGACGAGGTGACTCGGAACTGGCAGTCTATCGTTCTCGAGGACTTCGATGACGGTGACAGCCAGTGGATCGTACGCGGGGGCAAGTTTCTCGCCGTCGCAGACGATGACGGTGAGCCCGACTACGATTATCCCTTCGAGTACCAGATCGTCGACGGTGTGTGGCCCGAGCAGATGGGGCAGCCCGAATCCGAGAACCCCGGCGTACTTGGCGTTCAAGCCGCGTTCACGCGCCGCGGGTATAACTACTTGGAGTTCGTCCCCATCGAGGATGAGCCCGACGAGGACGGCAATCCGGTTCCTCGCGGGATCGCGATCCCCGGCCGCCCGGAGGCGATCGACCTGTGGGCGTGGGGTTCCAACTACGACTACTACCTCGAGGTCCAGGTGCGCGACTACCGGGGCATCGTGCACAACCTGAAGCTGGGAAACCTTGGCTTTGGCGGATGGCGCAATCTCGTGACCGACATTCCGAACTACATTCCCCGCGCGGTGCGGTTCGTCCCGCAGCGGCGGCGCATGGAGCTCGTGAAGGTCGTGCTCTGGACACGACCCGAAGAAAGCGTGGCCGGGTTCCACTTCTACCTCGACCAGATCAAGGTCCTCACCGACATGTTCGAGACCGGATTCGACGGTGAGCAGCTGGCCGAACCTGACTTCGTTCAGGAAGTCTGGGGCACCGAGCAGAGACAGTAGGAGAGAGATCCATGAAACGTATACTGTTACTTACAGTCCTGATCCTTGCCGCGGGCGGGCTTCTGAGCGCCCAGCAGGCGGACCCGGAAGCGGCCAGCATCGGAGTCGACACGGCGCAACAGAAGCTGCAGGAAGTCTCGATCTCCAAGTTCGAGGACTCGGGTTTCTGGCGGGTCTACATGCCGATCGACCAGGGCGTGATCGAGAGCCGACGGTTCGAGGGCAGCCCGAACGACAAGCAGCCGTTGCCGGAAGAAGAGGCCGTCGGCATCGCGACGCCGGATGAGTTCGTCCTGGGTGTCAAGGCGTCGTTCTTCCGCCGCGGGAACTCGGAGATCTTCATTCAGCCCATCCGACCCTTGCAGGTGCCGGGTATCACCAAGACCATCAGCGTGTGGGCCGTGGGACGGAACTTCAATCACCGCCTCTACATCGTGGTGGGAGACTACTTCGGCAACGTGAACATGCTCGAGATGGGAACGCTCAATTTCAGCGGTTGGAAGCAGCTGACTACCGCGGTTCCGCCGACGCTCGTGCAGCGCGACTTCCACTACAACGATCGCATGGGCGTGCAGATCCTCGGCTTCATGATCCAGCCGGCTCTCATGGAGACCTACGGGACCTACTACGTCTACTTCGACGGCCTGCGCGCCCTCACCGACCTCTTCGCCGAAGAGAGCCGGGACCCGGACGACATGCTCGACAGCTGGTAGATCGCAGCTCTGAGACAGCAGGGGCCGCCGTGAGGCGGCCCTTTTTTCGAGGTTCGCCAGAGAACCTGGTGCCGACGCGAGCTTCGCTGCGGGCCCGTATTTCCCAACAGATTCACATCGTCGTCGCTTCGCGGACGCGGCAGTCGACCCCGTGGCGTGCCGCCGCCTCCACGCAGCTGGCGATGAGCTCCTCGTCGGGTGCCGGCGCGGAGGCAATTCGGGGGTCGAGCGTCGTACCGGGTCGAAACTGAGCGAGGGTGAGCCGCGCGCCGGTTCCGAGCTCGCCGTACCGCTCGGGGGCGAGCTTGAGGTCGAGCGCGACGAAGTCGACGCTCACGGCTTCGAGACGCTCGGGGAGCATGCCGTTGGTGTCCATCTTGACCGTGAGCCCGAGGCCGCGGACCGCGTCGAGCAGGTCGGCGAGACCGTCGTGGACGAGCGGCTCGCCTCCGGTGACGCAGACGCCAGTCAGAACGCCGGCGCGCGAGGCGAGCGCGTCGAACACCGCGTCGCGTGTCAGGAAGTCCTCCGGCGGCGGGCCGGGCACGAGGCGGGGGTTGTGGCAGTAGGGACAGCGCAGATTGCACCCCGCGGTAAAGACGACCGCCGCCACCTCACCCGGAAAGTCGATGAGGCTTGTCTTGAGCAGGCCCAGCCGCTCGAGCGTAGCCACTCAGCGCGCCTCGGAGGTGAGGTGCGCGACGAGCTCGGCGAGCCGCCGCGCGTCCCCGCCGCGCGCGAGCTGCGCTCCGGTGGCGTCGCGCAGGATGACCGTCGGCGTGGAGAGTACCTGCTCGTCGATCGCGCGGCGCATCCCGTCGTCGGTGTCGACGTCGACCATCTCGCCGGTGAAGCCGAGCTGCTCGACCCAGCGCCGCACCGGTGGGCAGTTGGGGCAGGTCTCGCGGAAGAAGTAGGTGAACGTCGCGGGCGCGTTCGCGCGCCGGGCGTTGTCGAGTACCGTGCCCGAGGGCGCGTCCGCGGCCGCCGGCGGCGCGCCGGCGGCCGGCGTCGCCTCGAAGGTGACCCGGTGGCGGTACTCCTCGCGCTTGCCGCGGTTCCAGTTCTTGAGGCTGCGGTAGTACCCGACGATCCGCGAGTAGATCTCCGTCTCTTGGCCGCAGCGGGGGCAGCTCGCGTGCTCGCCCGAGAGGTAGCCGTGCTCGGGGCAGACCGAGAAGGTCGGCGAGATCGTGAAGTAGGGCAGGCGGTAGGTATGCGCGATGCTCTTCACGAGCGTGGCGCAGCTTCTCCACTCCTCGATCGCCTCGCCGAGGAAGCCGTGGAACACCGTCCCGCCGGTGTACTGCGTCTGCAGCTCGTCCTGCAGGTCGAGCGCGTCGAAGATGTCGCTCGTGAGATCGACCGGAAGCTGCGAGCTGTTCGTGTAGTACGGCTCGGACTCGCCGCTGGTGATGATGCGCGGGAACGCCTGCCGGTCGTGCTTCGCGAGGCGGTAGCTCGTGCTCTCCGCCGGCGTCGCCTCCAGGTTGAAAAGGTCGCCGGTGCGTTCCTGGTAGTCGGCGAGTCGGTCGCGCATGTGGCGCAGGACGCGTAGCGCGAACGCCCGACCATCGGCATCCACGATACTCGTGCCCAGGAAGTTCAGCAGGCTCTCGTTCATGCCTACGATCCCGATCGTGGAGAAATGGTTGTCGAGGTGACTGAGGTAGCGTCGCGTGTAGGGAAAGAGGCCTGCCTCGAGGAGCCGGTTGATCACCTTGCGCTTGATCGTGAGGCTTTCGGCGGCGAGGTCCATGAGCCGGTCGAGCCGGGCGAAGTAATCGGCCTCGCTCGAGGCGAGGTAGCCGATGCGCGGCAGGTTGATCGTCACCACGCCGATCGATCCGGTGAACTCGTCGGAGCCGAACAGCCCGCCTCCGCGCTTGCGCAGCTCGCGTTTGTCGAGCTGCAGCCGACAGCACATCGACCGCACGTCGCCCGGGTCGAGGTCGGAGTTGACGAAGTTCTGGAAGTAGGGCGTGCCGTACTTCGCGGTCATCTCGAAGAGGAGCCTCGCGTTCGGCGAGTCCCAGTCGAAGTCCTCGGTGATATTGTACGTGGGGATGGGGTACTGGAAGCCACGTCCGTTCGCGTCGCCGGCGAGCATGAGCTCGATGAGCGCCCGGTTGATGAGGTCCATCTCAGCCTGGCATTCGCCGTAGGTGAACCCCTGCTCCTCTCCGGCGACGAGCGCCGGCTTGTCGGCGAGATCGCCGGGTACGTTCCAGTCGAGCGTGATGTTCGTAAACGGCGCCTGGCTGCCCCATCGGCTCGGTGTATTGACGCCGAAGACGAAACTCTGGATCGCCTGCCGCACCTCGGCGAGGGCCAGCCCGTCGATCTTCACGAACGGCGCGAGGTAGGTGTCGAAGCTGCTGAACGCCTGCGCGCCGGCCCACTCGTTCTGCATGATGCCGAGGAAGTTGACGATCTGCTGGACCAGCGTATTGAGGTGTTTGGCCGGCTTGCTCGTGATCTTGTCGGGCACGCCGCCCAGGCCATCGTTGATCAGCTGCCGAAGGCTCCAGCCGGCGCAGTAGCCGCTGAACATCGACAGGTCGTGGATGTGCATGTCGGCGTTGCGATGCGCCTCCGCGATCGCCTCCGGATAGATGTTACGCAGCCAGTAGTTCGCGGTGATCGTACCGGAGTTGTGGAGAATCAGGCCGCCGAGCGAGAAGTTGACGTTCGCGTTTTCGTTCACGCGCCAGTCCGACTGCGAGAGATAGCCGTCCATCGTCGTGTTGATGTCGAGGAGCAGCCTCTGGGTGTCGCGCATCGCCTCGTGACGGGCGCGGTAGAGGATGTACGCCTTCGCAACCGCGGTCTCGCGCGATTCGACCAGCACGGTCTCGACGATGTCCTGGATCTCTTCGATCGCAGGCGCCGAGTTGGGGTGACGCGACGCCATGAACGCCGCGAGCTTCTCCTCCACGGATCGAAGGAGCTCTTCGAGCCGATCTGCCTCCGCGGACGCGCCGACCGCTTCGAACGCAGCGCCCATCGCCGCGCGGATCTTCTCCCTTTCGTAGCTCTCCGTGCTTCCGTCGCGTTTGACGACCTGCCGGACAACCTGGTTCGGTTGTCCGAGTCGCTCGCCGCGCGAGCTCCCTCGCACCAGCTCGGTCCAGTCGGATGTCAGTATGGTATTACTCACGAGAACCCTCCCCGATCTCGTTCGGCGACACGCCGCCTACTCGTCGGCCGACGAGCCCGGCGCCTCATTCTGCTCGCCGAGTCGTTCGATCTCTTCGATGAACTCGTCGACGTTTTCGAAATTGCGGTAGACCGACGCGAACCGGACGTAGGCGACCCGGTCGAGCTCGTAGAGCTTCTCGAGTACCATCTCGCCCAGCCGGCGCGAGCCGATCTCGTGGTTGGTCTTGCCGAGCAGCATCGACTCGTCCTCGATCTCGTTGAGGATCTCCTCGACCTGGTCCTGGCTGACGGGACGCTTGCGGATCGCTTGGCGAATGCCGCGCTCGAGCTTCGAACGATCGAACGGCTCGCGTCCGCCCCGCGATTTCACGACCATGAGCGGTCGCTCTTCCACGCGCTCGTACGAGGTGTAGCGGTAACCGCAACTCGTGCATTCGCGCCGCCGTCGGATGCTCGTTCCGTCGGCGAGCGTGCGCGATTCGATCACTCTGTCTTCCATGCCCAAACATCGCGGACAACGCATCGACTTCTCCTGACTGAAATTGTCAGGCTCCAGATATAGGGTGCATGCCGCCGATCAGGCGACGCACCCACTATATATTGAGTTTCGGACGAGTGCAAGGCCAACTGGAGGAGTCGGGCCGATTTCGTCACGCGGGCGGCACGGCCACGCGAGCGCGCCGCACCCGGCCTGCGTCGCCGTCGCGGTTGCCCAAGGGGGCGCCATCGATCATACTGCCGCCGCATGAAGCCGCGCGTCGCCTGCCGAATCAGAGTGCACCTGCTCCTCGCCGTCCTGCTCGTCCTCGCCACCGTGTCCGGGGCCGAGGAGGCACCGCGGTTGCTGAGCCCGGACTGGGACCGCGTGGAGGACGTCGCCCCCGCGCCCGAGCTCCGCGCGCGCGCGGCGCTACTCTTCGAGGTCGACTCGCGCACCGTGCTCTACGCGAAGAATCCGGATCTCGTCATCCCGCCGGCGAGTCTGACGAAGATGGTCGCGATCGACGCCGCGCTCGTCGCGCTCGAACGCGGGCAGGTGGCGCTATCGGGTACCTTCGTGCCGCCGGAGGCCTCGTGGGCCGAGAACCAGCCGTCCGGCTCGTCGCTCATGTTCCTCGGCCCCGACCAGCGCCTCGCGTGGCGCGACCTGCTGCTCGGCGTGTCGGTCTCCTCGGGGAACGACGCGGCGGTCGCGCTCGCGCTCCTGCTCGACGGCGGCGTGCCGGCGTTCGCCGACCGGATGAACCGTCGCGCGCGCGAGCTCGGTCTCGTGGATCTCTTCTTCGTCGAGCCGAGCGGACTGAGTCCGCAGAACACGATCACCGCCTCCGGCTTCGCGCGGTTCCTGCTCGCCCATCTGGAGCGGTTCCCCGAGACGCTCGACGAGCTCTACGCCGTGCGGACGTTCACCTACCCCGACGAACGCCATCGGGTGGGCGCTCGCGCCCGGGCGCCCATCACGCAGAGCAACAGGAATACGCTCCTCTGGGAGTATCGCGGCGCAGACGGATTCAAGACCGGGTTCATCGACGAATCGGGCTACCATCTCGCGGCGACCGCCGAGCGCGACGGGCGGAGACTCGTGGCGCTCGTCCTGGGAATCGAGGCCGACTCGCACGCGGTCGGCGGGGCGCTTCGAGCCGCCGACGCTGCGGCGCTGCTCGACTACGGGTTCGAACGCTTCCGACGGCTCGAGTTCGGCTATCCGCGGCCTGAGCCGGTGCGCGTGTACGGCGGTGCGGTTCGCGAGGTCGTTCCGGAAGGACCCGAGAGCCTCGTGATCACGGTGCCCGCCGGAGCCGGGGCCCGTGCGCGTGGCGTGCTCGAGCAGGAGCGCGAGGTTCGGGCTCCCTTTGCCCGGGTAGAGGCAGGGCGAGTGGCGATCGAGCTCGACGGCGTGGAGCTCGCCGGCGAGCCGCTCGTGCTGCCGGCCGCGGAGCGCGGGGGATTGTTCCGCAGGATGTGGGCGGGCATCGTCGCGTTCTTCAGGTCGGTGGCCGCCTTGTTCGGCGGCGAGGGCGCACCGCTTCGCGGCGGCGAGCTCACGCCCGCGCCGAGCTGAACGCGGGCGCGTTCCGCGCGTCTACGAGACGCCGGTGAGCGCCTTGATGTACTGGAGGCGCTCGTACGCCTCCGGCGAGTCGCTGCCGGCCTGGCTGAGGCGCCCGCGACACTCGTCGATCGTCGTGAAGCCGTGGTGCTGCATCCACGAGGCGAGCTCGGTGTTTATCTCGCCTATGCGTTCGTAGCCGTTGCGATAGACCGTCGAGCAGATCTGGACCGCGGTGGCACCGGCGAGCAGCATCTTCACCACGTCGTCTCCGGTGAGAACCGCGGTCGAACCGGCGAGCTCGAGCGGCGTATCGCCGCTGAGGATGCTGATCCAGCGCAGCGCGGTGTGGATCTCTTCGGGCGCCGACAGCTGGTACCCGGCAGCAAGCTCGAGCTTTTCGGTGTCGATGTCGAGCTGGTAGAAGCGGTTGAACAGCACCGCCGCCGCCGCACCGGCGCGGTGGAAGCGCTCGAGAAGCGGCTGCAGGCTCGTGAAGTAGGGGCCGATCTTGACCGCGATGGGCAGGCTGATCTGGTCGCGGACGCGCTTGACGATGTCCACGTACGCGTCTTCCACCGACGCGGCGTCCTCGCCCTCGCGCGGCATGATCGCGATGTTGAGCTCGAGCGCGTCGGCCCCTGCGCTCTCGATCTGGCGCCCGTAATCGCCCCACCAGCGCGGCGTGACGCAGTTGACGCTCGCGATGATCGGGACGTCGACGCTGCTCTTCGCCTCCGCGATGAGCTTCAGGTAGCGGTCCGGACCGAGGTGCTTGCCCATCTGGCGGACGTATTCCTCGGCTTCCGGATGGATCGAGTAGTCGACCTCATCGCTGTTCTGCGCGGAGTCCGCTTCTATCTGTTCCTCGAACAGAGACTTCAGTACGACCGCGCCAACTCCGGCGTCGGCGGCCCGACGGATGCCGTTCATCGTGTTGGTCAGGCTCGAGCTCGAGAGGATGATCGGGCTGTTGATAGGCAGCCCGAGGTAGCGCGTGGACGTGCTTGGCATGATCTCCTGCCTTGATCGGTAGAAAGTCGGTGCGAATTCCTGTACTTTAGGGTCAGTATACTCGACGACGCTGAGCGCAAGCAAGCGAGGTTGTGCCCGTATGGATAGTTGGGACATCATCATAGTTGGGGCGGGCATCGCCGGGGTTTCCGCGGTCCGAACGGTCGCCTCCGAGGGTGGATCGCGGCGTGTGCTGCTCGTCAACGGTGAGCGCAGCGCGCCCTACAAGCGGACGAAGATCAGCAAGAATATCGCGAAGGGATTCTCGCCCGAAGACTTCATGCTCGAGTCCGAGGCGTGGTATCGCGAGAACAAGGTAGACCTGCGCACCGGCGTCACCGTCGATGAGATCCGTCGCGGCGACCGGGTCGTGAAGCTCTCCGACGGGAGCGAGCACCACTACGAGGCGCTCATCTTTGCGACCGGCGCCGCACCGCTCTACCCGAAGACCGTCCGGCCGCACGAGGCCGAATCGTTCTTCGTCGTGCGATCGGAGGCGGACATCGATCGATTGCGACGCGCGGCGTCCCGCGCGAAGCGCATCCTGATCGACGGTATGGGCGTGCTCGCCGTCGAGGTTGCCGCCGAATTGCGCGCGATGAAGAAGCAGGCGACGATGGTCGGTGCGACAGGGCAGGTCATGCCCCGTCACCTCAACGTGCGCGCCGGGGAGATCATGGAGGAGCTTCTGACGTCCAACGGGGTGAAGCTCCGTTTTCAGGAGGAGATCCTCTCGTTCGAGCCGCGCAAGAAGGGTGGATTCTCGGTCTCCATGATCCGGGAGTCCGGCGCCTACGACATGATCGTCTTCTGCATCGGCGTTTCGCCGAGAACGGAGATCGCCGAGGCCGCGGGCCTCGAGGTAGGCGATGGGATCATCGTCGACGAGCACATGCGCACGAGCGATCCGGCTATCTACGCGGCCGGGGACTGCGCCGAGCACGCGAACGGCCACATCACCGACCTCTGGCACGCGGCCGAATATCAGGGCGAGGTGGCGGCGAAGAACGCGATGGGCCGCGCGCTCGAGTTCGACGACCCTCCGTTCCGGCTGAAATGCGAAGTCTTCGGCTCGTACTTCTTCAGCATCAACAAACCGCGCCAGCCGCTGGAGCACGAGATCGAGGAGCACGAGTCCGACTCGCGCTACCAGTGCTTCTATTTCGACGACGACCGCCTCTTCGGCGCGATCATGGTCAACGACCGCGATCGCGCGAAGGAGTACGAGCAGGCGGTCCGCGAGGGCTGGGAACGCGACCGCGTCGTGGAGACCTTTATATAGTACCGACCAGGAGGAATCAATGTCTCATCGATTGCTGACTCGTCTCAGACGAGCAATCGTACTCGCGCTTGCGACGGGCATGCTGCTCGCCGCGGCGACGCTGTCTGCGCAGGATACGTACCGGATCGGCGTGCTTCGCGGACCCACCGCGGTCGCGTTCGCGCCGATGATCGACGATCCGCCGACGCTCGACGACGGCCGGACGGTGGAGGTGGTGACCTTTCCCACGCCGCCCAACCTCATCGCCGCCTACCTGGGCGGCGAGGTAGACGCCGCGACCATCCCGAGCAACGCAGCCGCGCAGCTGTCGGGCCGCGGTGCCCCCGTACAGGTCGCTTCGACCTTCATCTGGGGCGTGCTCTACGTAGTGGGCCCCGCCGGCGACGAGCTCGACGACCTTGACGGTGCGGTGTACTCGATCGGACGGGGGGCGAGCCCGGACGTCGTCTTTCGGTACGTCCTCGATCAGGAAGGGCTCGTGGGGCAGATCGAGGTCGCCTACGGGTACGCGCAGGTGGAGCTCTCGCAGCTGCTGATCGCGGGGAGAGTGCAGGCGGGAGTCCTGCCCGAGCCGTTCGTCACGCGTGTGCTCGCCGAGAACGCGGAGCTCGGAATCGTCGCGGACCTCCAGGAGCGCTTCGCCGAGCACGCGGAGAGCGGACTGCCGCAGACCACGCTCGTGGTGCGCCCGGCCGACGACGCCGGCGCCGAGCTGGTAGCGTTGCTCGGCGAGAGCGTGGCGGAGGTGCTCGCCGACCCGGAGGCCGCCGCGACGCTGGTGGCCGGTCTGGGGTTGGGGCTCGACGAGGACACGGTCCGCGCGAGCCTTCCGCGGCTGAACCTCCGCGTGGAGAGCGCGGGCGAGAGTCGAGGTGCGCTCGAACGGTATCTGTCTATCCTGTACGAGTTCGAACCGGCGTCGGTGGGCGGCTCGTTGCCGGGCGACGCCTTCTACGGCGGGTCAGACTAAGACGCGGTCCGGCCGAAGGCCGGACCGCGCGAGGTTGAGCTCGCAGGCCTGTGGTCCGGCCGAAGGCCGGACCGCGCGAGGTCATTTGACCTCGACGCGCTGCTGGGCTTCCCAGAGCCCGTGGATGTTGCAGTAGCTCGTCGCGTAGAGCGTACCCGACTCCTTGAGCTTCACGGTCGTCTGGCAGAGCGGTTCCGTATACGCAGCCCCCTCGTTCGCGCCCTTTGCCGATTCACCGTGCGCCGTGAACCGATTGACCGAAAGCTGGTGAGCGAACTTCTCGCTGTCGGGCTTGAAGTAGAGCTCGATCCACACGATGTGGTGCTCGGTCTGGTTCGGGTGCGCAATCTCCTTGCCCACCGACGCGCTGACGGTTACCGCCTCGTCGGCCTTGACCGATGCGGGCGCCTCGATGACGGGAGCGTGCTTTTCGCTCTTGAAGTCAGCCTGCTGAAGCAAATCTCCGAAATTACCCATAGTCCCTCCTGAACGTATATCGCGCGAGACCTTATCTCTTGCGTTGACTTGTCATCGTAGCATAGTTCCCGACTCATGTACAGGATCTGTGTTTAAAACAACGGAAATCACATTATTTTCCATTAAGCGCTCGTCAATCGCATAATGTCCGCGACTCGCGGTGAACGTTTGACATCTTTCGTGGATCGTCGTATCCTAAATAGGACAAAGGAAGTCCTATTTATGGTCAGGATATCGAAGGCCGTCGAGTACGCGCTCGTCGCCGTGCAGCACATGACCGAACACCCCGAGACGCTCGTCAGCGCCCGCGATCTGAGCGAGCACTACGATTTGCCCTCCGGGTTGCTCGCGAAGATCATGCAGCGCCTCGCTGCGGCGGGCATTCTCGAGAGCGAGCAGGGCGTCCGCGGCGGCTACCGGCTCGTGCGTGACGCTGGGGGATTGAGCTTTCTCGAGCTCTCGGAGGCGGTCGAAGGGCCCACGCGGATCGCCGCGTGCGATACCCACGGCGCGGGGAGTTGCGACCGTACCGAGACGTGCACGGTCGCGGGACCGGTGAACGAGCTCAGCGTCCGAATCGTCGACCTGCTTGCGGCGACCTCGGTCGGAGAGTTGCTCGCGTATTCCGCCTCGGCCCCGGTTACCGGCGGGCGCCGCGACCTGACCGTCCAAGGAGCACGAGTGTGAGCGTCATCCACGCAGATACGACATACAAGCCGGAGGCGATCCGCGCCGACTTTCCCATTCTCTCGAAGCCGATGCGCGGCAAGCGGCTCGTCTACCTCGACAACGGCGCGACCTCGCTCAAGCCGCAGCCGGTGATCGACGCGGAGATCGAATACCTCACCGACATCAGCGCGAATATCCACCGCGGCGTCTACGAGCTCAGCGAGCGCGCGACCGTGCTCTTCGACGAGGCGCGCGAGAAGGTGAAGCGATTCATCGGCGCGCCGGAGGACGGCGAGGCCGTCTTCACGAAGAGCTGTACGGAGGCGAGCAACCTCGTCGCCTTCGGGTGGGGGCGGAAATTCCTGAAACCCGGCGACGACATCCTCACGACCGAGGTCGAGCACCACGCGAACCTCATCCCGTGGCAGCAGGTCGCCGCGCAGACCGGGGCGGAGCTTCGCTTCGTCGAGCTCGGACCGGCGGGCGAGATCACCGCGGAGGCGGTGGAAGCCGCGCTGAGCGACAGGACGAAGGTCGTCGCAATAACCGGGATGTCGAACGTGACCGGCTTCATGCCTCCTGTCGCGGACGTCGCCCGCGCGGCGCACGCGCGCGGCGCGATCGTCGTCGTAGACGGCGCGCAGCTCGTGAGCCACTACCCGGTGAACGTGAGCGAGCTCGACGTCGACTTCCTCCATTTCAGCGGGCACAAGATGTGCGGGCCCACCGGCATTGGCGTGCTCTACGGCCGGAAGGATCTGCTCGACGCGACCGATCCGCTGCTCTACGGCGGCGACATGATCGTGCGCGTGTACAAGGACCGCGCGTCGTTCAAGGGCGCGCCGGACAAGTTCGAGACCGGCACGCCGAACATTTCCGGCGCCATCGCGCTCGGCGCCGCCGTCGATTATCTGAGCGGCATCGGCATGGACCGGATCGCGGCGCACGAGGAGGCGGTCCTCGACTACGCCGTCGAACGGCTTACCGAGGCCGAAGGCGTTACGCTGTACGGCCCGCGCGACGTCCGTCGGCGCGGCGGCATCCTCAGCATGAACGTCGGCGACGTGCACCCGCACGACGTGGGCAGCATCCTCGACTCCGAAGGCATCGCGGTGCGGACCGGTTTCCACTGCGCGCAGCCGTTCATGCGGTTTCTCGGCATCCACGGCACGGTCCGGGCCAGTTTCTATCTCTACAACACGCGCGACGACGTCGACCGGCTCGTGGCGGCGCTCGACCGCGTACGGGAGGTGTTTGCATGAACCTTGGTGACGACCTCTACCGCGAGATCATCCTCGAGAACTACAAGGCGACGAAGAACAAGCACCCGCTCGAGCCGGCCGACTACCACGAAGAGGGCGTCAACCCGTCCTGCGGCGACGACATCGAGCTCTTTCTCCGCTCGGACGGCGAGCGCATCACCGACGTCTCCTACGACGGCATTGGATGCTCCATCTGCCTCGCGAGCGCGAACATGCTCTGCGAGTCGATCAGGGGCATGAAGGTCGAGGAGGCGGAGGCGATGATCGAGCGGGTGAAGGGCATGCTCACCCGCGGCGAGGAGCCGGAGTTCCCGGACGGAGCCGAGGACCTCGAGTCGATCCAGGGCGTGGCGAACTACCCCGTGCGGATCAAGTGCGCGCTGCTGTCGTGGAACACGCTCCACCAGATCATCGAGGAGCTGCGGGGCGAGAGCGCGTAGCGTTGACATCGCTATCGAGCCGTGGATAGTGTAGCGCGAGGAGGCTGCATGTATAAGATCGTACTGCTCCGCCACGGCGAGAGCATCTGGAACAAGTCGAATCAGTTCACCGGATGGACCGACGTCGAGCTCAGCGAGAAGGGCGTCGAAGAGGCGATGAACGCCGGTCACGTGATGAAGGCCGAAGGCCTCGTCTTCGATCTCGCCTACACGAGTGTGTTGCGACGCGCGATCAACACGCTGCACCTCGCGCTCGACATCATGGATCTGCACTGGATCCCGGAGATCAAGAACTGGCGTCTGAACGAGCGCCACTACGGCGCGCTGCAGGGGCTCGACAAGGCGGAGACCGCCGAGAAGTTCGGCGACGAGCAGGTGCACGTCTGGCGCCGCAGCTACGCCACGCCGCCGCCGGAGCTCGACAAGGACGACGAGCGCTTCCCCGGCCGCGACCCGCGCTACGCCGACCTGAAGCCCGAAGAGGTACCGGCAACCGAGTGCCTCAAGGACACCGTCGACCGTTTCCTGCCGTTCTGGCACGACGAGATCGCGCCCACGATCAAGACCGGCAAGCGGATCATCATCGCCGCGCACGGCAACTCCCTGCGCGCGCTCGTGAAGTACCTGGACAATATCAGCGACGAGGACATCCCGGGGCTCAACATCCCCACCGGCATTCCCCTCGTCTACGAGCTCGACGACGACCTCTCGCCCATCAAGCATTACTACCTCGGCGACCAGGAGGCGATCGAGGCTGCCGCGCAGGCGGTCGCGAACCAGGCGAAGAAGAAGTAGGTGAGGCTGCGCCCTGCGGGGCGCGGCGCGCTACCGTCTGCTTTGGAAGAACCCCAGCCGCATGATGAGCTCGAGCGTGTACGTGCGTCCCGCCTCGAAGTAGAGCTCGTTCTCGATCATGAGCCCGCCCGAGGCGATCGCCACGTCGTGATAGCCGGGCTCGACCTCAACCCGCGACTCGGTGCGAAGCCGGCCGTCCACGTAAAGGTCGATCTGCCGCCACGGGTCGCGCACGCGGTCGTTGAGGAACTCTGACGGGATCTGCAGGAGGATCGTCGCCGTGGGCGGCAGCAGCTCTGCGACGAGCGTCCGGTCGGAATCGAGGTCGACCCGCCGCTGCCACGGCTGGTATCCGCGCGCCTCCACGCGAATCGTGTAGGTGTCCGGACGCAGCGTGAAGGTCGCCGGCGCGGTCTGTCGCTGGCGCACCCCGTCAATAGAGATGTCCGCGCCGCGGACGTTGGCGCGGACGGTCAACCGGTGGTTGACCACGCGCCCGCGCCCGCCGTCGTCGCTGCTGTCTCCGAAGGTCCCCGCCTGGGCGAGGAGGCCGACCGCCCCCACGAGGAGGAGGACGGTCGCCACGAGTGCAATCTTGCCGAGCTTCATCTGTTAACTCCTGTCGTGATGTCGATTACTCGGTCTCCGAGCGGCCGAAGGCGCCCACGAAGACCCCGCTCTCGCCGCTCGATCCGGACACGCTACGGAAGCCGTCGGTGCCGCTCGGGATCCATCGCTGGTCGGGGACGATGAGGTAGTAGGGCTCGTACTCGGTGCCCCGAACCGCGATGAAGTAGTGGATCCGCGCAACGCTCGCCGACGCGTAGCTCGTGTCGTCGGGCGGGCGGAAGCTGATCAGCGGGTTGTCGCTCGCGTCGTAGATCGTGATCTC